>DATMSE010000041.1:0-26428 GCA_035565575.1 Xanthobacteraceae bacterium | reverse complement strand
GCTCGTCTCCTTCTGCGTGAGCGACTGCGCCAGGACGACGACGGCCAGGAGTCCCACCACCGCCGCGGCGCGCCATCCCTCGCTGTCGCGCAACCTGTGAGATCGTCGCTCCGCAGCAGTCATGCGCGCCTCGCCGGCACTGGATCAGCTGGATTTCTTCTTCGGGACCTTTTTGCCCTTCTTGCGAGCCTTGGAAAGCCCGATGGCGATGGCCTGCTTGCGACTCTTCACCTTGCCGGCCCTGCCGCCGCGGCCGCTTTTCGCGGTGCCCTTCTTGTAGCGGCGCATCTCCTTTTCGACTTCTTCGCCGGCGCCCTTCGAGTAGCGGCGCTTCTTGGCGTGCTTGGATGTCTTGCTGGATCGCTTGGAGGTCTTGCTGGTTTTCTTGGCAGTTTTCTTGGCGGTTTTCTTGGCGGTTTTCTTGGACGTCTTCTTCGACGCCTTCTTCGATGCCCTTTTCGACGTTTTGGACTTCTTCGTTGTCCTGGCTTTCTTCGCCATGGCTTGTCTCCGGCGTGATGTCATCAAGGGGCTCAACGCGGGGAGAAGACGCGCGGTTCCCTTGCGGCGTCAGCCGTCCGAAGTGACCGTGTCCGGCCGAGCGTCAGCACGGCCGTGATCCGCTGCGTCCGACACCACCAACGTCGCCAGTGCGATCGCACGCGTCGCCTTGCAGTCGTTTGCCGCGTCGTCGTGTCTGGCTGAGATGTCGCCGGGTCACCACCGTGTGATCGTCCACCGCTCGACAGCGCAACCCGGCGCGCGCTAGGAGGTTTTCGAAACCAGGGGAGCTTCGATGACCGCGACCGCCGCCAAATCCGCGCCGACATGGAATGCCGCCAATGCCGCTGCGTTCTGTGCGGCCTTGATCGCCGCGATCGCGGCGCTGACGCTGGCGGGTGCCTGGTTCTTTCAACTGGTGCTCGGTCTGCAGCCCTGTCCGCTCTGCCTCGAGCAGCGCTATGCCTATTATCTCGCGGTGCCGCTCGCGATCGTCGTGGCGGTCGCCGCCGGTCGCGGCGCGCCGCGCTCGCTGATCTTCGCCGGGCTGCTGGCGCTGGTGCTGGCCGCGCTCGGCAATGCCGTGCTGGGCGGGTATCACGCCGGCGTCGAGTGGAAGTGGTGGCAGGGGCCGACCGATTGCAGCGGGTCCGTCGTCAATCTCGGCAGTGCCGGCGATCTGCTGTCGCGGCTCGACAGCGTCAAGGTAGTGCGCTGCGACGAGGTGCAGTGGCGTTTCCTCGGCCTGTCGATGGCCGGCTACAACGTGCTGATCTCGCTGTTGATGGCGGCGCTCGGCCTGATCGGCCTCCGCGCGCTGTCGCGGCGCGCGTAAGGCCGGTGCCGTCGGCGTTCAATCGTCGACATCGTCCTGCGGCCGATCGAACAGATGGACGATGCCGGGCGTCACCAGGCTGACGAACACGAAGCGCGCCAAATGATGCGCGCCGACGAACACCGGATCGATATGCAGCGTCAGGGCCAGCGCCAGCATCGCATCCATGGCGCCGGGCGCGAAGGCGACCACGATATCGCTGAAGCGGACATCGGTGATCATGAAGACTCCCGCGACGAACACCGCGGAAATGGCCAGCGCGACCGCGAACGAGCCGAGCGCCGCCTTGATATAGCGCAGCACCGTGCGCGCCCGGATCTTGGCGAAGCGGGTGCCGATCAGCGCGCCGATGCCGATCAGGGCCGCGGCGCGGATTGCCGGCGGCAGTCCGCCTTCGATGGTGCCGGTGCCGTGCAGCAGCGCCGAGCCGAGCATGGCGCCGAACATCCAGCTCGCCGGGAATCGGATCAGGCGCAGCAGCCACGCCGCGGCGACGGCGGCGGCTACGAGCGCCACCAGTTCGCGCGGCGAAGCGACCGTCGGCGCGACCGCCGGCGGCGCCGGGGTGGACAGGCCGGAGATCGCCAGCAGCAGCGGCAGTCCCGCGGTGAGGATGATCACGCGCATGGTCTGCACCACGGCGATGCCGGCGACATCGGCGTTGCGCTCGTTCGCCAGCATGACGATCTGCGACAGCGCTCCCGGGCTGCCGGCCAGCAGGGCCGAGGTCCGGTCCCATTTGTGGACGCGTTGCAGATAGAAGCTGCTGCCGAAGGTGGCGCAGAAGGTGGCGAGCGCCAGCAGCGAAATTGTCAGCGGATAGGCGCTCATATCCTGCAGCATCTGGCGCGACACCAGCGAGCCGAGCGAGATGCCGAGCAGCACCAGGACGGTTTGCGTCAGCAGCGGCGGCATGCCGAGCGGCCGGCCGGCAAAGGAGGCGACGCCGACCACGATCATCGCCCCGGAGATCCAGCCGCCGGGCAGCTGCATCCATTGAAACACCAGGCCGCCGGCAATGCCGAGCAGCAGCGTTTCGCAAGTGTGCAGGAGGGTGGATCGGCTGGGACGGGGCAGGCGCATCGTCCCGCTGTATGGCAAATCCCGTTGCCGCAAACAAATGCAGGAAAGTCATGCGGCAGGCCGGCCAGCGTATGACCGGCCCGCCGCAGGTATGATCCGACGGCGCGGATCGGACGGGCAAAGCCTCGGCCTTAGCCGGCCTTGCCGCCGTTCTTCTTGCAGGTGGCGCGGAATTTATGGCGCTCCTTGCCATGCAAACCCTTGGCGTCGGCCTGCTTGGAGCATTCCACCGAGACGGCGCTGCGTTCGGATTTGGCCTTCGGGGCGGGGGCGGTGGTGGTCTTGGCGGCGGGGGCCGTCGCGGCCGGAGCCGTCGATTGCGCGGAGACCGGGCCGGTCAGCAGCAGGGCGGCGAACGCCGTTGCGATAGCACAGGACGTCAGCTTGATCATGGTGTCACCTTCGCGTTGAGGGACACGCACGGTCGCGCCGCACGGCTGAACGGATGATGAATAATCCGCTCAGGAATCCTAAAACCGCGTCACAATATTTTGCCGGCTGCCGGGCCGGTGCCGTTGAAACGTTGCGGGCCTGAGCTAGTGTGGCGGTTCGGAAGTTCGCTGCAATTCCTCGGCGCGTCGTGCAAGCGGATTTTCGAACCTGAGCCACACGAGAATCATACGGTTCTGGTGTCCGCTCGAATCCGAAGTTCGCCGAACAGGCGCCGAGACACAGGCGAACTTCGGATTCGGGATACCAGGATTGCGCGGTTCTAGGACCGCGCACGACCCAAGGAGAACGGACGATGATCCATCATGTGAAGATGTTCTGTGCGGTTGCGGTTTCCAGCTTCGCCATGCTCTCGGTGACGATGCCGGCTCACGCGCTGACCGCGCAGGAATGCAGCGCCAAGTATCAGGCGGCGAAGAAGGCGGGCACGCTCAACGGCCAGAAGTGGAATGACTTCCGCAAGGCCGAATGCGGCGCCGGCGCGACCGCGGCAGCCCCGGCGGCGGCCGCCCCCGCAGCTCCGGCGGCTCCGGCACCTGCGCCCGCCACAGCGGCGGCCCCGAAGCCGGCCGCCGCGCCCGCCATGGTCGGCAATGCCAAATTCCCGACGGCGATCGATCCGAAATACGCCAAGGAAACGCCGGGCAAGGCGCGGATGCATACCTGCGTCGATCAGTACAATGCCAACAAGGCGACCAATGCCAATGGCGGCCTGAAGTGGATCCAGAAGGGCGGCGGCTATTACAGCGAATGCACCAAGCGCCTGAAGGGCGCGGCGTGACGCGGCGCCGCGTCGCATCACGATGACGGTTATCGCCCCGGCGCGGTCGTGCCGGGGCGATTGCATGTCGCGATGAGATCCTGCTGCGCCAGTTGATCGGCGAGATCGTGGTCCGCGGTCTCGGTGCGCCGTGTCCCGAGCCTGTGGTGGGCCTGGTGCGGTCACCCCGCTGGTGCGTTAACGATAGCGCGCGGTGGCGCTGGTTCTTTGCGATAGCCATCGTGTCCACAGAATGCCGAAATTGTCATTTGCGCTGGCCTCGCTAAGCTGATTGACAGTGCCGCATATGTGATCCGCACGCTCCGGCCACAGCCGCCGGACGCCAACTCCGGTCAGGTTATGCCCAACGACACGTTCTCGACCTCGCAAGCCGCATCATCCCTCATGACCCGCCGTCATGCGCTCGGCATCATGGGTGGCGTCGCGGGCGTTCTCGGGATCGCTGCGGCGAAAGCCCATGCGGCCGCGCCGGGCCCATCCGACGATGTGCTGTCGGAAGCCGTCGTGTTGCGTGATCCGGGGATTCCGGTGGCAGGCAATCCGAACGGCGATATCACCATTGTCGAATACTTCGATTATCAGTGCCCTTATTGCCGCAAGATCGAGCCAGAACTGCAGCAGGTGGCGCAGGACGACGGCAAGGTGCGGCTGGTGTTCAAGAACTGGCCGATCCTCGGCGGGGCATCGGTCTATGCGGCGCGCATCGCGCTGGCGGCGCGTTATCAGGACAAGTATGTCCAGGCGCACGAGGCGTTGATCGCGCTGAACTCGCGCCTGACCGAGGCCAACGCACGCGAACTGCTGGCGAATGCGCGGGTCGACGTCGACCGCGCCACGCGCGATCTGGACACGCACGGCCAGGAGATCGACGCCACGCTGGCGCGCAACAACGATCAGGCCAAGGCTTTCGGCTTTCGCGGCACGCCCTCGTTCATCGTCGGCAAATTCCGTGTGCCCGGCATCCTCACCATGGCGCAGTTCGAACAGGCCATCGCCGACGCGCGGAAAGCGGCCAAGGCGAAGAAGTAGGCGCAGGGACATTCTCGCGCGCGTGTTCGGCAACAGTCCCGATTTCTGGCTCAACGTGCAGCGGCGTTATGATCTTTGGGAGGTGATGAATACCCCGAAAGAACGCGAACGCGTCGCGCGCGCGCGTCCGCTGGAGCACGCGGCCTGAGGCGAGCCTAGGGATGTTCTACGAGCCCGGACCGCCGCCCTGCGATGGGCTGAGATGTCTGGAGAATTTGGTGCGGGTGGAGGGACTCGAACCCCCAAGCCTTTTGGGCAACGCATTTTGAGTGCGCCGCGTCTACCAGTTCCGCCACACCCGCTTCACCAATCCCGCCGCGCTCGGGTCGAAAGAATCTGACATGCGCCGCCCGCTTTGCAGCAAGCCGGCGCGCGAAAGTCAAATTCGCAGCTTCGCGAGAAGCATCCCCTCGAGGCGCGGCGCACAGACCTATAAGGGCCCGCAAAACCGGTGGCAACCATAAATCAGGCGTCATCGAGCCGGGCGAGGCGGTCGGCTTCGGCGAGATCGCCGGGG
Source organism: Xanthobacteraceae bacterium (assembly GCA_035565575.1). Classification (GTDB taxonomy): domain Bacteria; phylum Pseudomonadota; class Alphaproteobacteria; order Rhizobiales; family Xanthobacteraceae; genus 62-47. Next base: position 21,232 of record DATMSE010000041.1, on the reverse strand, counting down.
ACATTGGCGTTGAAGAACGGGTCGAGCGGGGTGGCCGGCCACTCGGCGCGAGCCACCGGATGGCGCGCCATCCAGCGGCCGACCGCGCGGCAGCCCTCGTCCACCACCGCCTGCCGCAACTCCTCGCGCAGCGTCAGGCTCCATAGCGCGACGACGTGATGGGTTTGGCCGGCGGACGCCGCCACGGCGAGCGGCGCATGGTGCGCCCGTTGCGCCTGTTGCAGCCGGGCGGTGAGGTCGCGCGGCAGAAAGGGACAATCGGCGGCGGCGCTGAGCATCCAGCGGACCTCCGGCCGGTTGGCCGCCACCCAGTCCAGCCCGGCGAGAATGCCCGCCAGCGGCCCGGGGAAACCCTCTATCGCGTCGGCCACCACAGGCAGGCCGAAGGCCGCGAACCGGGACGGATCGCCGTTGGCATTGAGGATCAGCCCGTCGCATTGCGGCGTGAGCCGGGCGATCACCCGGGCGAGCATCGGTTGCCCGCCCACGATGCGCATCGGCTTGTCGCCGCCGCCCATGCGCCGCGCCAGTCCGCCGGCCAGCAACACGCCGATGATGCTGTCGTCGTCGCGCGGCATCGCTTTGATTCCATCGAAACAGGCAATCCGCCGCATATCATCGCGGCGGCCACGCGTTATGATACCGCCGAACTGGTTCGGTCAGAAAGCTTTTCAGGTCCTGAAGTTGCTGGCCGCTGTCGGTGCGCGAGAACGATGCTCGTGGCTAGAACGTTGCGTCATCCTGAGGTGCGACGCGCGATCCGCGCGGCGCCTCGAAGGATGGGCCGCCGCCCTTCGAGGCTCGGACTTTGTCCGGGCACCTCAGGGTGACGGCGGCAAGACCTCAACCCCATCCGGCTCTGGTTCGTGCTTCGATGGATGGCTGAAAAGCGAAACGATGACCCAGCTTTCCAACGACTGTTTTGCTGTGGGTCCGCGGGCGATATCGGTCGACGAGGCCGTTGCGCTGATCGCGGCGCGGATCGGCGCGGTGGACGGCATCGCGCCGGTGCCGTTGCATCGGGCCGATGGGCGGGTGCTGGCGGCCGATCTGATCGCGCCGCTGCCGCTGCCGCTGTTCACCAATTCGGCGGTTGACGGCTACGCGGTGAGCAGCGCCGACCTGCACGCCGATGCCGAGACGATCTTGCCGGTGGCCGGCCGCATCGCGGCCGGCGCGGCCGCCCGGCCGGCGCTGGTCCGCGGCCACGCAATGCGCATCTTCACCGGCGCGCCGCTGCCGGACGGCGCCGATACGGTCTTCATGCAGGAGGATGTCGCGGTCGCGGCGGATGGCCGTGTGACGCTGCCTTGCGGTCTGCATCGCGGCGCCAATGTTCGCGTCGCCGGCGAGGACGTCGCGGCGGGCACAGCGGTGCTGCGGAACGGCGTCCGGCTGCGACCGCAGGACGTCGCGCTGGCGGCGGCGCTTGGGCAGACCCATCTCGCGGTCCGCCGCCGCATCCGCGTGGCGGTGGCTTCGACTGGCGACGAGGTGGTGTCGCCCGGCGCTGTGCGATCCGCTTCGCAACTGTTCGACGCCAACCGCTTCATGCTGATGGCGCTGCTACAGCGGCTCGGCTGCGATGTCAGCGATCTCGGTATTCTTCCGGATCATCGCGCGCGGATCGCGGATGCCCTCAAGGCTGCCGCGGCGGCGCACGATCTCATCCTCACCTCCGGCGGGGTCTCCACCGGAGAGGAAGATCATGTGCGCGCCGGCATCGAGAGCGTCGGCCGACTGGTGCTCTGGCGCATGGCGATCAAGCCCGGCCGCCCGGTCGCTATGGGCGTCGTCGACGGCACGGCCTTGATCGGTCTGCCCGGCAATCCGGTGGCGAGCTTCGTCGCTTTCGCCTATGTCGTGCGCCCCACCGTGCTGTCGCTGGCGGGCGCGCTGCAGACCCGAACCGTCGCGGTGCCGGTTCGCGCCGGGTTCGATCACAGCAAGAAACCAGACCGCCGCGAATATCTGCGCGCGCATCTGCGCCGGGCGGCCGATGGCAGCGTCGAGGCGGTGAAGTTTCACCGCGACGGTGCCGGCATGCTGTCCTCGCTGGTGGAAACCGACGGGCTGGTGGAACTCGGCGAGGATGTCACGCGCGTCCTGCCGGGGCAGACGGTCGGGTTCCTGGCTTATTCCGCTCTCGGTTGATCGTTTGGGACTGAACCGCAGCGGCTTTGGATTCGACGCCGGTGTGATACAAGGCGCGGCGATATCGACGCCAACCTCCGCCATCACGCTGGCATTTGCGCGCATGACGCTGACCAAACTCGATCTGACCGGGCTGAAATGTCCGCTTCCGGTGCTGCGGACCCGCAAGGCCTTGAAGGCGCTCGCGCCCGGCGACCGGCTCGAGGTGCATTGCACCGATCCGCTGGCGGCGATCGACATCCCGCACCTGATCGCGCAGACCGGCGATCGTGTCGCGGCAACGCAGCGCCGGGACGCGACGACGATCTTCATGATCGAGAAGATCGGAACGGCTGCGTCCGGGGATTGCGACTAGGCTCGCCTCATGCCGCCGGCTGCGGCGGCCACGGCCGGTCGGGCCGGTAGAAGATGCCGAGCTTGAGGCTTTCCGCGATGCGCTCCGCCTTGATGCGAAAGGCGGCGCTGATGTCGTCGTCGAACAGTTCGGTGCAGGTCTGGTCGAACAGCTTCAGCCACTGATTGAATAAATCCGGTGTGATGCCGGGCAGGACCATGTGCTTGATCAGTGGATTGCCCTTGTAGCGGCCGGTGGTGAGCATCACCGAGGACCAGAACGCATACATCTTGTCGAGATGCGGCTGCCAGTCATGGATAGCGGCCTCGAAGATCGGCGCCAGATCCTTGTCGGCGCGCACTTTGGTATAGAACGCATCCACCAGTTGGCAGATGCTCTCCTCGGTAATGGTGCTGAGTTTTTCCATCCTGCACATCATCTCGTCACCGCCGTCATTCTGAAACGCGCCTTCGCCCTGGCCGCAGCGTCGTCCTGAGCGAAGTGTTGGGATTCGGAAAGAAATGAGCGGCGTTGCGATTCCGCCGGCGCCGACGCTGGACATTCGCTTGCTGCAGGCCGCGGCCCGCAACGAGGGAATTCCGCGCCGTCCCAGGGAGCCGGAATCTGGTATAGGTCGATTTCACCAGATGGTTGACTACGCCTTCTCTTGCGTAAAAGCAATATCCTTTGTATATCTTTAAGCCGATCCTGAGGGAGCCCGACGTTGCGCCTCACTGCTTACACCGATTATTCGATGCGGGTCCTGATGTATCTCGCCCTCAAGAAGGACGGGCTCGCGACCATTTCGGAAATCGCCGCCAGCTATTCGATCTCGAAGAATCATCTGATGAAGGTGGTGCATCAGCTCGGCGTCGCCGGTTATGTCGAGACCGTTCGCGGCCGCGGCGGCGGACTGCGGCTGGCGAAGCCGACCGAGTCGATCGGCCTCGGCGAAGTGGTGCGCCGGACCGAGCCGGACTTCGCGATCGTCTCCTGTTTCAAGCCGATCGACGAGCCCTGCGCCATTCGTCCGTGCTGCGTGTTGAAGAACGCGTTCGAGAAGGCGCGCGATGCCTTCATCGAGGTGCTCGACGGCTACACTTTGAAGGATCTGATCGAGCCGCGCGGCCGGCTGATCCGGCTGCTCGATATCCGCCAGGGCGCGGTGGCCGCGCCGTAGGGCGCTCCGCGCTCCGCCACGGTATTGCCGCAAGATTCCCGGGCCGGAAAAGCGGCGCTTATCCCGCTTTGGCGTCGGCCAGTTGGCGCCGCAGCCTGCGCAGTTCTTCGAACTGTCGGGTGACGTCGCGCAAAATCGCGGCGGTGCCCGCCATCTGGCCGTGCGCGTCCTTCAACATCACGATGGTGAATTCCACCGAGATGCGACGGCCGTCCTTGTGCAGGCCCGGCACCGCCAGCAGATCGGCCTCGCCGTAGCGGCTCTCACCGGTCGCCATGGTGCGATGATAGCCGTCCCAATGCCGCGCGCGCAGATTCTCCGGAATGATGATGTCGAGCGACTGCCCCATGGCTTCATCGCTGGTGAAACCGAAGATGCGCGCCGCGCCGGGATTCCAGAAGGTGATGATGCCCTGTCGATCCGTCGCGATGATGGCATCGGACGCGGTGGTGAGCACGGCATCGGCCAACTGCGATCTGTCGACGGGGGAAAGCGTTGGCGCGTGCATCTCAAAATTCCTCATCAGCCAAGACAAACACATGCGTCGATCCGAGTGATAACGGATCGACGCATGTATGCAGAGCCCGACATTGGGCGCATGCCGTTATCTCACCAGCGGCAGGTACTCGAACTGGTGGAAGGGCGGCGGCGAGGGCAGCGTCCATTCCAGCGTGGTGGCTCCGGCGCCCCAGGGATTGCCGGCCGCGCGCTGCTTGCGCAGCAGTGCGTAGGCCATTCCGATCAGGAATACGACGAGACCGGTCGCCGAAATATAAGCGCCGATCGATGAGATCAGGTTCATTCCGGCGAAGGCGTCGGGATAGTCGGCGACCCTTCGCGGCATTCCGGACATGCCGAGAAAATGCATCGGAAAGAATGCCAGGTTGACGCCGATGAAGGTCAGCCAGAAATGCAGCCGTCCCCATGTTTCCGAATACATGTAGCCGGTGATCTTGGGAAACCAGTAGTACCAGCCGGCGAAGATCGCGAACACCGCGCCGAGCGACAGCACGTAGTGGAAGTGCGCCACCACGTAATAGGTGTCCTGGAACGATCGATCGACGCCGGGATTGGCCAGCACCACACCGGTCACGCCACCGATGGTGAAGACGAAGATGAAGCCGACCGCCCACAGCATCGGCGTGGTGAAGCGGACCGAGCCGCCCCACATCGTCGCAATCCAGGAGAAGATCTTCACGCCGGTCGGCACTGCGATCACCATGCTCGCCGCTGCGAAGTAAGCCTGCGCGCTGCTCGACATGCCGACGGTGAACATGTGGTGGGCCCACACCACGAACCCGATGAAGCCGATGGCGATCAGCGCGTAGACCATGCCGAGATAGCCGAAGATCGGCTTGCGGCTGAAGGTCGAGATGACATGGCTGATGATGCCAAAGCCGGGCAGGATCATGATGTAGACTTCGGGATGGCCAAAGAACCAGAACAGATGCTGATACAGCACCGGATCGCCGCCGCCTTCAGGCGCGAAGAATGTCGTGCCGAAATTGCGGTCGGTCAGCAGCATGGTGATCGCGCCCGCGAGCACCGGCAGCGACAGCAGCAGCAGGAAAGCGGTGACCAGCACCGACCATACGAACAGCGGCATTTTGTGCATCGTCATGCCGGGGGCACGCATGTTGAAGATGGTGGTGATGAAGTTGATGGCGCCGAGAATCGACGACGCGCCGGCGAGATGAATCGACAGGATGACGAAATCGACCGCCGGCCCCGGATGACCCGCCGTCGATAGCGGAGCATACAGCGTCCATCCGGTCCCCGCGCCATTGGCGCCCGGCTCGCCTTCGAAGAACATCGAGGCGATCAGCAGCGCAAAGGACGTGACCAGCAGCCAGAACGAGATGTTGTTCATGCGCGGAAAGGCCATGTCCGGCGCGCCGATCATCAGCGGCACCATCCAGTTGCCGAAGCCCCCCATTAGGGCGGGCATCAGCGTGAAGAAAATCATGATCAATCCGTGACCGGTCACGAATACGTTGTAGGTATGCGGATTGTTAAAGATTTCGAGGCCGGGATACTGCAACTCCATGCGAATGGCGATGGAGAAGGCCGCGCCGACCAATCCGGCGCAGATCGAGAACACAAAATACATCGTTCCGATGTCTTTGTGGTTGGTGGAGTAAACGTAACGCCGCCACCCAGTCGGATGACTGGCAGCGGCGTGCGATGGGTGGGAAAGGTGATCGGCAGTTGACATCATCATGCGTCCACGGCAAGCCGCCTTGGCTTTGAACCGCGTCGCGGTCACGCCGCAACGTCGGTATCGGCACGGCAACGTCGGAATGCAGGCGATGTTTCACGATCGCAGTGTTTCACGATCGCAGTGTTTCACGATCGCAAAGCTTCACGATCGCCAGCGATGGTGTCGCGATCAGGTGTCGAGCGGATGACCGCTGCATTGCCGTGCGTGCCGATGCTGCGCGGGTTGCCTTGTTGCTCGCCTTGCGCCAGCGGCGAAAGACGAAATGTTCGGCAGTCCTCAAGCGCTCAAAACGTCACCTGATCAATCGCGCGATGGCGTGTTGCAGCGTTGCTGCCAAAGGCAGTACCCGCCTCTTTGCCGGCTTTGACAAGCGAGAAATATCGAAGACCTGCATCAATGATTTCGATACAGCGCCGTGCGCGTCACATTTGTGTTGAACCCGCGAGCGGAGGAACTTTTCGATGCGCGATCTCATGCATGAAGCCCAATGCGTTGCCGAACACCTCGATATCGTGATCGACCGGATACACCGCGTAAGCGGGAAGCGAGAAGTCCGGAGCGCCCGTGACGACGTGCAGCCGCCCGGAATCGAGATATGGCCGGACGATGCGCAGCGGAAAATATCCCGAACCGCCGTTTTGCAGGACGTGCTGCAGGCCGAGCCACCCGATATTGGCAGCCAGCGCGGCGCCGCCGAAATTGGGAAAGCAGACATTGTGACGCGCATAGAATTCCGGCCCCCATTCGACATAGACATAGCCCGACTGCGGCTCGGGTGCACAGCGCGGGTCTGACGAGACCATGACCAGCCGTTCGTCGAACAGCTTCTCGACCTTCAGACCCGGACGGCTCTGCGGCGTATAAAGCACGCCGATATCCACGCGCCCCTCAATCAGGCCGCGCATGATCTCCGGTTCGAGTCCGCTCTCGACGCGAATGGCGACATTGGGCCGATGCGCCCGCATCATCGGCAGCCATTGCAGCAGAAACTCCTCCCACAATCCGATCCGCGCGCCGATCGAGAGCGAGCCATTGAAACCTTTCGGGATGCCGACATCATGGCGGGCCTGCTCGACGGTGCGGACGAGAGTGGCGGCATGGCGCTGGAACTGGCGGCCGGCCGCCGTCAGGACCGTGCCCGCCTTGTTGCGCACGAACAACGTGCAGCCGAGATAACTTTCCAGCGCGTGGATACGCGTGCTGACGGTGGATTGGCTGACATGCAGCCGTTCGGCCGCGCTGACGAAATTGCCCGCAGCGACAACAGCCAGGAAGGTTCTCGCGAGTTCGGTGTCCATGATCTTCCGGGATTGTATCGGATCTATAGATATCAAGACCCGATGCATTTTGATTGTCAAAATCGCCTTAAGTCGTAGGCTGAGCGATCTCGGACGGATTAAGGTCCACACGTTTGGGGCGCGGCATGATTGCCGGGAACCTTTCGCAGGCCCTGCCATCCAACGGGTTGGAGAGGACCCATGGAACAGGCTCAAGATCTTCACATCGAGAACGGTCAGGCATCGGATGCCGATCTGGTGCGGCGCGCAGTGGCCCGCGACGCCAGCGCATTCCGGACCATCATGCAGACCTACAACCGGCGGCTTTATCGGCTGGCGCGGGGCATCGTCCGCAACGACGCCGAAGCGGAGGATATCGTTCAGGAGGCCTACTATCGGGCCTTCACGCATCTTGTGGAGTTTCGCGGGGACTCGTCGCTGGCGACCTGGCTCTCGCGGATCGCGATCAATGAAGCGCTGGGGCGCGTGCGCTCGCAGCGCCCCACCGTCGATCTGGCGACTTTCGAAACCCAGCGCACGCCCGCCGAAATCATTCAGTTTCCTCTCACCTCGAAGGGGGACGACCCGGAACAGACGATGGCACAACGTCAGATTCTGCAGCTTGTCGAGCAAGCCACCGACAAACTGCCCGAAGTTTACCGCGTCGTTTTCATCACGCGCGTGATCGAAGGCATGAGCGTCGAAGAGACCGCCGAAATCCTCGGAATACGCCCCGAAACCGTGAAAACCAGGCTACATCGCGCGCGCCGGCTGGTGCGCGAGCAGCTCGACAAGCAGATCGGCCCGGTGCTGATGGATGCCTTTCCCTTTGCAGGCCGGCGCTGCGAGCGCGTCACCGCCACGGTGATGCGGCGTCTGGGATTGCCTGAGTGAATCTTGCGCGCGCTCGCTGCGCAGCGGCGCGTCTTCCCAACAGCCATGGCCACGAGGCCGCAGGAGATTGTCTGCCATGAGTTCGACCATTCGCGCAGTCGAAAAGCTGGAGCCGTTGTCGATGCCGGAGCCGCGGCCGAGCCGGGCAGAGGTGGAAGCGGCCGTGCGGACCATCATCCGCTGGACGGGCGACGATCCGGACCGCGAGGGATTGCAGGAGACGCCGGCGCGTGTGACCCGCGCGCTGGAAGACTATTTTAGCGGTTATGCTCAGGACCCGACGGAATTTCTCGCGCGCACTTTCGAGGAGGTCGGCGGCTATGACGAGATGATTCTGCTGCGTGGCATTCGCTTCGAGAGCCATTGCGAACACCACATGGCGCCGGTGATCGGGCAGGCCTGGGTTGGCTATGTCCCGAATGGCCGGGTGGTGGGGATCAGCAAGCTGGCGCGCGTGGTGGATGTATTCGCCCGGCGTCTGCAGGTGCAGGAGAAGCTGACAGCCCAGATCGCCGATGCCATTGATCGAATCCTGAAACCCAAGGGCGTGGCCGTCGTTATCAAGGCATCGCACCATTGCATGACGACCCGCGGCGTGCACAAGCCCGATACCGATCTGACCACCAGCCGTATGCTGGGATGCTTCCGGGATAGCCCGCAACTGCGTCAGGAGTTCTTGATGACGGTGAGCGCCTGATGGGATGATCGGTCAACGCTGTTGCAGTGCGTTGCGGTTGGCGATTGCGAAGGCGCGCGCGATAACGACAGCCGGCCTATCCGGCAGGTTTGAGGCGCAGGATGTTGCTGCTGGGAGAGAACGATGTCGCAGGATCAAGCATCGCCGTCGGGTCATGATCTCACGCAAGGGGTGACGCTGGCGGATTTTCGCGATGGGAAATTGTCGGGCCATGTTGGAGACGAGGAGGTCCTGCTGGTCCAGCTCGACGCGGAAATCTACGCCATCGATGCGCATTGCAGCCACTACAACGGCCCCTTAGCGGATGGCCTGGTGGTTGGCGACAGCGTTCGCTGCCCATGGCACCATGCCTGCTTCAGCCTGCGCAGCGGCGAAGCGGTTCGTGCGCCGGCGTTCAATGCTTTGAGCACGTGGCAGGTCGAGCGCAGCGGTGAACGCATCGTGGTGCGCAGCAAGAACCAGCCAGCGGTGGCCGCCCCCGCCGTTACAACGGGCCAGCCGAAACAGATCGTCATTGTCGGTGGAGGCGCTGCCGGATTCGCAGCCGCCGAGATGCTGCGGCGAAAGCAGTTCAGTGGCAAGGTCGTGATGTTCAGCCAGGAATCATCACATCCCATCGACCGTCCGAACCTGTCGAAGGATTATCTCGCCGGCAGCGCGCCCGAGGACTGGATGCCGCTGCGGAGCGAGGACTACTACCGCGAAGCCGACATCGATCTGCGGTGCGATGTCGAAGTTGCGAGTTTCGATCCCGCAAAGCGCGAGGTGATGCTGTCGAACGGCGATACGGTTGGCTATGAGCGCTTGCTGCTGGCCACCGGCGCCGAGCCGGTTCGACTCTCCATTCCGAGCGCAGGCGCGTCGCAGGTCCATACTTTGCGCTCATTGAGCGACAGCCGCGCGATCATCGCTGCGGCCAGCGGGGCAAAACGGGCGCTGGTGATCGGCGCGAGCTTCATCGGCCTCGAAGTCGCCGCTTCGCTGCGTGCGCGCAAGGTCGAAGTTCATGTGGTGGCCCCCGAGAAGCGGCCGATGGAGCGCGTATTAGGCGAAGCTATGGGCGATTTCGTGCGCTCGCTGCACGAGGAGCATGGCGTGATCTTCCATCTCGAAGATTCCGTGGTGCGCATCGACGACAGCCGGGTGACTTTCAAGAGCGGCAATATGCTTGAAGCGGACCTGATCGTGGCCGGCGTCGGCGTGCGGCCGCGTCTGGCGCTGGCCGAGCAGGCGGGTCTCACGCTCGACCGTGGCATACAGGTCGATGCCTATCTGCAGACCAGCATGCCCGATGTTTATGCGGCCGGCGACATCGCGCGCTGGCCCGATATCCATAGCGGTCAGAAGATTCGCGTCGAACACTGGGTCGTGGCCGAGCGGCAGGGCCAGGTTGCCGCGCTCAACATGATGGGACACCGGCGGCGGTTTGATGCTGTGCCGTTCTTCTGGAGCCAGCATTACGACGTTCCGATCAATTATGTCGGTCACGCCGAGCAATGGGACGAGATTGCCGTCGAGGGCAGCATTGCCGATCGCGATTGCCTAGTCCGCTACAAGCAGGGTGGCCGCGTGCTCGCGGTTGCGTCGATCTACAGGGACCTTGCCAGCCTGCAAGCGGAGCTTGCGATGGAGCAGGCTGCGAACGTCGCCGCATAGCGCCAAAAAAATTTCTGGAACCTTCCCGCCCGCGCGCCATCCAATCGGCATTCACAGCGTCACAGACGACCGGCCTCGCATGAGGCCGGCGACAGGAGGATGGTATGTTCGTTCGTCTCAGCGCGGCGATTGCCGCACTATGCCTGCTGGGCACCCCGATTTTCGCGCAGGGTGCGAAGCCCACCGGTCCGCAGATCGCCCATATCGCTTATACCGCGGGCACGATCGACATCAACGCCGCCAAGCAGGCGATCAAGAAATCGAAGAACAAGGCGGTGGTGGCCTTCGCCAAGGACATGGTCCGTGATCACGAAGCCGTCAACAAGCAGGCCTTGGCGCTTGTCCAGAAGCTCAAGGTCACCCCGGAGGACAACGACACCAGCCGGGCGCTGGTGAAACAGGCGTCCGACAAGCAGGCCGAATTGGCGAAACTGAAGGGCGCTGCTTACGACAAGGCTTATGCCGCCAACGAAGTCGCCTACCACAAGGCGGTGATCGGGGCGCTGGAATCGCAACTGATTCCGGCCGCGTCGAACGCCGAACTGAAGAATCTGCTGCAAACCGGCGTCAAGATTTTCCAGGGACATCTGGAGCATGCCGAACATGTCGCAGCGGAGCTGAAATAGGAGCGCGAGATGTTGCCGGGATTGAAATCGCTCGCGGTGCTTGGTCTTGCGTTGGGCGTGACGGGTTCGATCCCGGCGCATGCGGAAACCATCCGCGTCAAGATCGACAAGCTGGTGTTTGAGCCAGCCAATGTTGCCGCCAAGGTCGGCGACACCATCGAGTGGATGAACGGTGACGTTCTGGCGCACACCGCCACCGTCAAGGGCGGCTGGGATGTGATGATCCCGCCCAGGAAGAGCGCCAGCTTCGTTCTGAAGAAGGCAGGCGACGTCGAGTACTACTGCCGCTTTCATCCCAATATGAAAGGGAGGATTGCGATCGCGCCGAAATAGAAAGGCGCGTGGGCCGGCCCTACCGGGCACGCGCTTTCGCTTTCGAGGGCTTGTCCTTGGAGGGTTTGGCCTTCGACGACCGGGTCTGGGCCTGCTGGCCGAGGAGAACGTCGCGCAGAACGATGGCGTGAACGTGGGAGGTTCCGCGCGCGGCATAAACGAGAGTGATGGGACCGGCTTGAGCGAGCTTGCGCAGTTGCTCGAGCTGGCTGCCTTTGTCTTTCAGTTCGGCGATATAGCGGCGGCGAAACTCGTCCCAATGCTCGGCGTCGTGGTTGAACCACTTGCGGAGCTCGGTGCTGGGCGTGACGTCCTTGGGCCATTGATCGATCGCCGCCGATTTCTTGGTGAGGCCGCGCGGCCATAGCCGGTCGACGAGAATGCGTATGCCGTCTGCTTCGTCCGGTGCGTCATAAGCGCGTTTCAGCATGATATTGGCGGGAAGGATTTTGGGCGGCATCGGACCTCATCCTCGGCTCGTTGCGGGTGCGAAAGGGCGTCGCGCGACCAGTTCGCGCCGCCATTTTCGCCTGATAGTCCCGTGACGCAAACGAGAACTGTCGATAGCTGAATTTGATGCTCCAGATGCGATCCGCGGTCCTCCCTTCTCTGCTCACGCGGGGCGCGCTGTCTCAGGCGCGCCGCGATCCGCTTTGGTCGCGGAGCAACGGACCGGTCCGCCCGGTGCCGAACGTTCCATCATATTGTTCTGCCGTGTTTTTCTTAGAACCAGCCGGTTTCTTCCCGTTCTGAAAGCGGTATATTCGGGCATAACGACGTGGCTCTCCGATGGGCCATCGTGGCGCGCAATAAGCCGAAGAGGCGGATGATCGCGGGATCCGGTGGAGGAGCGTTTTGAAGAACTATCGCGCCTGGGATGAGATGACCGCGCGGGGCATCATCGAGGAGACGAAGTTGATGCCCGGCGCGCTGCTGCCGATCCTGCATGCCCTCCAGGATGTCTTCGGCTACATCGTCCCTGAATCCGAATCCCTGATCGCCGACGCGCTGAATATTTCGCGTGCTGAGGTTCATGGTGTCGTGACGTTCTATGCCGACTTCCGGACCGTGCCGCCGGCCGCGCACGAACTCAAGCTCTGCCGCGCCGAGGCCTGTCAGGCGATGGGAGCCGACCGGCTGGCCGCTCACGCCTCCGCGCGTCTCGGCATGGCCATGGGTGAGATCACGCCAGATGCAAGGCTTTCGCTGGAGCCGGTCTACTGCCTTGGGCTCTGCTCCGTGGCGCCATCGGCGATGCTCGATGGACGCGTCGTCGGCCGGCTCACCGAAGACAAGCTTGATGCGTTGCTGGCCGAGGTCGCGCGATGACCTTGCGACTCTATATCCCCGCGGATGCCGCCGCCGTGGCGCTGGACGCGGACCGGATTGCGGCCGCGCTGCAGGCAGCGGCGATGCGGCAGGGGCTCGATATCGCCATCACCCGCACCGGCTCGCGCGGCCTGCACTGGCTCGAGCCGCTGCTGGAAGTCGCGACGGCGGAAGGTCGCGTCGGTTATGGGCCGATGCGCGTGGACGACGCCGATGCGGTGCTTGCCGCCCTTGCGAGCCATAACGCACATCCGCTCTGCGTCGGCCTGGTCGAGGAGCTGCCGTTCCTAAAACGGCAGACCCGGCTGACCTTCGCGCGCTGCGGCATCATCGATCCGCGCTCGCTGGACGACTATATCGCGCATGGCGGCTACCAAGGCCTCGCGCGGGCGCTGGAGATCGGGCCGGCAGCGACCGTCGCGTCGGTGATGGAGTCCGGATTGCGCGGGCGGGGCGGCGCCGGCTTCCCGACTGGCATCAAATGGGACACCGTTGCGAAAGCCGAGGCTCCGCAGAAGTATATCGTCTGTAACGCCGACGAGGGCGACAGCGGCACATTCGCCGACCGCATGATCATGGAAGGCGATCCGTTTGTCCTCATCGAGGGCATGACGATTGCCGGGATCGCCACCGGCGCGACGCAAGGTTACATCTATGTTCGTTCCGAATATCCGCATGCCATCGCGACCATGAATGCGGCGATCGTGGCGGCGCGCCGGGGCAACAAGCTCGGCCGTGCCGTCGCGGGCTCGGCATATCATTTCGATCTCGAGGTGCGTGTCGGCGCCGGCGCCTATGTCTGCGGCGAGGAAACGGCGCTGCTCGACAGCCTCGAAGGCAAGCGGGGAACGGTGCGTGCCAAGCCGCCGCTGCCAGCGCACAAAGGTCTGTTCGGTTGCCCGACGGTGATCAACAACGTGCTGTCGCTGGCGAGCGTGCCGATCATTCTTGAAAAAGGGCCGGCCTTCTATCGCGATTTCGGCATGGGCCGTTCGCGCGGCACCATGCCGATCCAGTTGGCCGGCAACATCAAGCATAGCGGACTATTCGAGGTGGCATTCGGCATCACGCTCGGCGAACTGGTCGATGAGATCGGCGGCGGCACCTTGAGCGGCCGGCCGGTGCGTGCCGTGCAGGTGGGCGGTCCGCTCGGCGCTTACTTCCCGCGCGAACTGTTTGATACGCCGTTCGACTATGAAGCCTTCGCGGCGCGCGACGGGCTGATCGGCCACGGCGGCATCGTCGTGTTCGACGACACCGTCGATATGGCGAGGCAGGCGCGGTTCGCGATGGCGTTCTGCGCGGTGGAATCCTGCGGCAAGTGCACGCCGTGCCGCATCGGATCGACTCGTGGCGTTGAGGTCATCGACCGCATCATCAACGACGAGCAGCGTGCGGCTAACATCGAACTGCTGAAGGATCTTTGCGAGACGCTGAAGTTCGGCTCGCTCTGTGCGCTTGGCGGATTCACGCCGTATCCGGTGATGAGCGCCATCACCCATTTTCCAGAAGATTTCGGCATCACGCCGCCGCGGCGTCAGGCCGCGGAATAGGGCACCGATCATGTCATTTGTGGAAGAGATCGATTACGGCACGCCGCCCTCACCCTCTACCGAAATGGTGACGCTCACCATTGATGGCCGCGCCGTCACGGTGCCGGCCGGCACTTCGATCATGCGCGCGGCGATGGAAGCCGGGGTCGAGATTCCGAAGCTCTGCGCGACCGATATGCTTGATGCGTTCGGCTCGTGCCGCCTGTGCCTGATCGAGATCGAGGGCCGCGTCGGCACGCCGGCTTCCTGCACCACGCCAGTGGCGGAGGGGCTTGTGGTGGCGACCACATCGGAGCGGCTCGACCGGCTGCGCAAGGGCGTGATGGAGCTGTATGTCTCCGATCATCCGGTCGCCTCGCTCGATCCCTGTCAGCAGAACGATCTGGAGCTGCTCGATGTCGCGGCGAAGGTCGGCCTCACCGAGAACCGGTATGGCTTCGATGGCGCGCGCCATCGCAGCACCGGGCTCGATGTCTCCAATCCCTATTTCATGTACGATCCGGAGAAGTGCATTGTCTGCTCGCGCTGTGTGCGGGCCTGCAACGACGTGCAGGGCACCTTCGCGCTGACGATCACCGGGCGTGGATTCGATTCGGTGATGGCGGCGGGCTCGGATCAGCCGTTCCTGGAATCCGACTGCGTCTCTTGCGGCGCCTGCGTGCAGGCATGCCCCACTGGCTCGCTGATCGAGAAATCTGTGGTGGAGATCGGCAAGCCGGAGCGCTCGGTGGTGACGACCTGCGCTTATTGCGGTGTCGGTTGCGCCTTCAAGGCCGAGATGAAGGGCGAGGATGTCGTCCGCATGGTGCCTTACAAGGACGGCAAGGCCAATCACGGCCATTCCTGCGTCAAGGGTCGCTTCGCCTGGGGCTATACCAATCACAAGGAGCGCATTCTCAAGCCCATGATCCGCAAGCGGATCAGTGACCCGTGGCGTGAGGTGAGTTGGGACGAGGCCATCGCCTATACGGCCTCGGAGTTCAAGCGCATCCAGGCCAGGCACGGTATCGGTGCGGTCGGCGCGCTGACCTCGTCGCGCTGTACGGATGAAGAGACGTTTCTGGTGCAGAAGCTGGTGCGCGCCGGTTTCGGCAACAATAATGTCGATACTTGCGCACGCGTGTGCCATTCGCCCACCGGATACGGCCTTGGCACCACGTTCGGCACGTCGGCCGGGACGCAGGATTTCGATTCTGTCGAACAGACCGATGTGATGTTGCTGATCGGCGCCAATCCGAGCGATGCGCATCCGGTGTTTGCCTCGCGCATGAAGCAACGCTTGCGTCAGGGTGCGAAGATCATCGTAATCGATCCGCGCAAGATCCAGCTGGTTCGTGCGCCGCACGTCGAAGCTGCGTTCCATCTTCCGGCATTACCGGGGACCAATGTCGCGATCCTGACCGCGCTGGCCCATGTCATCGTCACCGAAGGACTTTGCGACGAGGCGTTCATCCGCCAGCGTTGCGATCTCGACGCGTTCCAGGATTGGGCCGCGTTCGTCGCTGAGCTGCGCAACAGCCCCGAAGCGCTGGCCGCCACGATCGGTGTTGCGGCCGAGGATATTCGCGGCGCCGCGCGGCTCTATGCAACCGGCGGCAATGCCGCGATCTATTACGGTCTCGGCGTCACCGAGCATAGCCAGGGATCGACGGCGGTGATGGCGATCGCCAATCTGGCGATGGCCACCGGCAACATCGGCAGGTCCGGTGTCGGCGTCAATCCGCTGCGTGGCCAGAACAACGTGCAGGGATCGTGCGACATGGGATCGTTTCCGCACGAGTTCTCCGGATATCGTCACGTTTCCAACGACGCGGTGCGCGAGCTGTTCGTGAGGGACTGGGGCGTGCCGCTGGAGCGCGAGCCGGGCCTGCGCATCAACAATATGCTGGACGCAGCGGTCGATGGCACGTTCAAGGGACTCTACGTGCAGGGCGAGGACATCATGCAGTCCGACCCGGACTCGCACCACGTCGCCGCTGGCCTCGAGGCGATGGAGTGCGTGGTGGTGCAGGATCTGTTCTTGAATGAAACCGCGAACTATGCCCATGTCTTTCTGCCCGGTTCGACGTTTCTCGAGAAGGACGGCACCTTCATCAATGCGGAGCGGCGCATCCAGCGCGTGCGCAAGGTGATGGAGCCGAAGAACGGCATGGCGGACTGGGAGATTACCTGCGCTCTCTCGAACGCTCTCGGTTACCCGATGCACTATGCGCACCCGTCCGAGATCATGGACGAGATCGCGCGGCTGACGCCGACATTCGCAGGAGTCTCGTTCGAGAAGCTGGATCAGTTCGGCTCGATCCAGTGGCCCTGCAATGACAAGGCGCCGGCCGGCACGCCGGTGATGCACATTGGCAGCTTCGTGCGCGGCAAGGGTAACTTCGTTATCACGGAATATCTGCCCACCGCCGAGCGGGTGGGGCCGCGCTTTCCGCTGCTGCTCACGACGGGCCGGATCCTGTCCCAGTATAATGTCGGGGCTCAGACCCGGCGCACCGCCAATGTGGTCTGGCACGACGAAGACGTTCTGGAGATCCATCCGCACGACGCCGAGGAGCGCGGCATCGTCAGCGGTGCCTGGGTGAAGCTGGCGAGCCGCGCCGGTGAGACGACGCTGCGGGCGCTGGTCACCGATCGCGTCGCGCCGGGCGTGGTCTACACCACGTTCCATCACCCCGATACGCAAGCCAATGTGGTGACGACTGACTATTCGGATTGGGCCACCAACTGCCCGGAATACAAGTGCACGGCAGTCCAGGTCGCGCTGTCCAATGGCCGCTCGCAATGGCAGGACGACTATCGTGCCTTCGCTGATCAGAGCCGGCGAATTGCCCCGGCCGATGCCGCCGAATGACGGCGCCGGCGGAAGCGCAATTCCGGTAGGAGTGATCGATGGCATCCGACAGGCTGATACAGATGGCCAACCAGATCGGTTCGTTCTTTGTCACGCAACCGCGCGTCAGCGCGCCGGAGGCAATTGCCGATCATCTGCGCCGGTTCTGGGATCCGCGAATGCGCGATGCAATCCGGCAGCATCTGGATAGGGGCGGCGCCGGCCTCGATCCGGCCGTGCGCGAGGCGGTGCGGCTGCTGGGGACCTCGCCCGAACGGTGAGGCGCAAGGCGGCATTGCCGGGCCTGACCCGCCTGCGGGGCCGAAGCTCCTTCGGCGCGGCGAAGGCCCGGGAATCCATCATCCTTTCGAAGAAAATGGAGGCGCGGATCAGGTCCGCGCATGACGGAGGAGCGCTGCGTCAAAGTGTAGAGCCAGTGACGCAGCGCTTTGCTTTTATAGTTTCGCTGCGCGCAGCCGCAGCGCGTTGCCGATGACGCTGACCGACGACAGCGCCATCGCCGCCGCGGCGACGATCGGCGACAGCAGCAGCCCGAAGGCCGGATAGAGGATACCGGCCGCGATCGGCACGCCGGCTGCGTTGTAGATGAAGGCGAACAGCAGGTTCTGCCGAATATTCTTCATCACCGCCGCCGACAGGTGTCGCGCCTGCACGATGCCGTTGAGATCGCCTTTCAGCAGCGTGATGCCGGCGCTTTCCATCGCGACATCGGTGCCGGTGCCCATGGCGATGCCGACATCGGCGGCGGCGAGCGCCGGCGCGTCATTGACGCCGTCGCCCGCCATCGCAACGATGCGGCCTTCCTTGCGCAGCTTGGCGACGATGGCGCCCTTGCGCTCCGGCAGAACCTCGGCCTCGACCTCGGCGATGCCGAGTCTCTTCGCAACCGCAGTGGCCGTGGTGCGGTTGTCGCCGGTCAGCATGATCACCTTGATGCCGTCAGCGGCCAGCGCCTTGAGGGCAGGTGGCGTTGAAGCCTTCACCGGATCGGCGATGGCGATGATGCCGGCCAGCGCGCCGTCGATAGCCACGTTGATCACCGTCGCGCCGTCGCGCCGCAACTCTTCAGCCTCGGCGGAGAGCGCATCCGTCGTGATGCCGTTCTCGTCAAGGAATGCGGCGTTGCCGAGCAGGATCGTCCGTCCTTCGACGCGGCCGCGCGCGCCTTTGCCGGTGGGCGAGTCGAAATCGTCGACGCGGGCGAATGAGAGTTGCTTATCGTTCGCCGCGTGAACGATCGCTTCGGCGAGCGGATGCTCGCTGCCGCGCTCGACGCTTGCGGAAAGACGCAACAGTTCCGCTTCATCGAAACCGGGCGCGACACGCAGCGCGACCACGGCCGGCTTGCCCTCCGTCAGCGTACCGGTCTTGTCCACCACAAGCGTATCGACACGCTCCATCCGCTCCAGCGCCTCGGCGTTCTTAACCAGAAGACCAGAGCGCGCGGCGCGGCCGACGCCGACCATGATCGACATCGGCGTGGCGAGACCGAGCGCGCAAGGGCAGGCGATGATCAGCACGCTGACCGCGGCTACGATGCCGAAGGTGAAGCGCGGCTCGGGCCCGAATGTCGCCCAGGCCGCGAAGGCAATCAGCGCCGCTGCAATCACCGCCGGCACGAACCAGCCGGCAACGCGATCGGCGAGGCGCTGAATCGGCGCCCGCGAACGCTGTGCCTGGGCCACCATTTGCACGATCTGTGACAGCAGCGTTTCGCGGCCGACTTTCTCGGCCCGCATGATGAAGCTGCCTGACTTGTTGAGCGCACCGGCGATCACCTTGTCGCCGACATCCTTGCTCACCGGCATCGATTCGCCGGTCAGCAGCGATTCGTCGAGACTGGAGCGGCCTTCGATGATGGCGCCGTCAACCGGTACCTTCTCGCCGGGACGAACGCGCAGGTGGTTTCCGACATGAAGGCTGTCGATCTCGACTTCGCGCTCGCTGCCGTCGGCTTCGACCAGTCGTGCTGTTTTCGGCGCCAGCGCCAGCAGCGCCTTGATGGCGCCGGATGTCGCGTCGCGCGCGCGCAGTTCCAGAACCTGCCCGAGCAGCACGAGCACGGTGATGACCGCGGCAGCTTCGAAATATACCGCGACGGTGCCGTCGTGATTGCGGAATGCATCGGGGAAAACGCCGGGTGCCAATGTGGCGACGAGGCTGTAGACGTAAGCGACGCCGGTGCCCATCGCGATCAGCGTGAACATATTCAGGTTGCGGGTCTGCAGCGATTGCCAGCCACGCACGAAGAACGGCCAGCCGGCCCACAGCACCACCGGCGTCGCGAAAGCAAGCTGGATCCAGCCGGATAATGCGGAATCGACGAGGCTATGGCCGGCGAGATGCGCGCCCATGTCGAGCACGACGACCGGGAGCGCCAAGGCAAGGCCGATCCAGAACCGGCGCGTCATATCCGCGAGTTCGTGGTTCGGCTGGTCGTCGAGCGTGACCACATCGGGTTCGAGCGCCATACCGCAGATCGGACAACTGCCGGGGCCGACCTGCCGAATCTCGGGATGCATCGGGCAGGTGTAGATGGTGCCTTCCGGAACGACGTCCTGCCGCGGCTTGGGATCGAGATAGCGCTGGGGATCGGCGGCGAACTTGGTGCGGCAGCCGGCGGAGCAGAAGTGATAGGTGTGATGATCGTGCTCCAACACGTGCTTGCGCGTGGCCGGATCGACCCGCATCCCGCAAACGGGATCGATCACGCGGCCATCGTCACCCGCCGTCGTGTAGGAGCCGTGCGCATGATGAGCGTGACCCTGCGTGGAATGATGCGCGTGATCGTGCTGCGCATGCCCCTGGTCGTGCTTGTGATCGCCACCGCAACAGGATGATGACGCCTCCGATTCCGTCTGCACGATGCCATGGCTGCAGCATGATGAGGCCGCGGCCGAGTTCGGCTGCGAAGCGGCATGAGTGTCGTGGTTGCGGCATGAGCCGTGCGTTTCGCCGCTGGCCTTGATTTCTGTCGACATGATCGATCCGATCTGTGCTTGATCTGTATACCCTAGGGGGGTATATAACGGGCATGAGAAACGAGATCAAGGCCTCGGTGGCCAAACGCTTGAATCGGGTCGAAGGACAGGTGCGCGGCTTGTCGCGCATGGTCGAAGAAGATCGCTACTGCATCGACATCGTCACGCAGATATCGGCTGTGCGCGCGGCGCTCCGCCGGGTCGAGGAAGAGGTGCTGCGCGATCACGTCAGCCATTGCGTCGAGCACGCGATCGCCAGCGGTGACAAGGCCGATCAGCGTGCCAAAATTGCTGAACTGATGGCGGTGATCAGTCGCGCCGAGCGCTGAGCGTGGTCGCGCGCTGTTTGAGCAGAGCGTTTTGTTTTGACGGCAAGGCTGGCATCCACGTCTTGGAACATCGCAACAGGAAAGACGTGATTGGCCGGGCCCCGCCCGGTCATGACAACGCATGATCTCCTATCTGAACGAAACCGCTTTATTCCTGCAATAGAAAGCCCCGCGTCCGGACGGATGCGGGGCTTTGAGGCTTCGAAATAGAGTAGTGTTGCGTCGTTACACGCCGAGATAGCGTTGCAGGATTTCCGGGGTCGCCTTCAATTCTTCCGCCGGACCTTCATGGACGACGTGACCGTTGTTGATGATGTAAACGCGGTCCGCCAATGCCAGCGTCGCGGCAAGATTCTGCTCTACCAGCAGAATGGTCTGGCCGGCCGCCGCCAGTTCGCGGCAGGCATTTACCAGATCGCGGACAATCACCGGGGCGAGGCCTTCGAACGGCTCGTCCAGCAGGATGATCTTCGGGTCGCGGATCAGGGCACGTGCGATGGCCAGCATCTGCTGTTCGCCACCGGAGAGGTCGGTGCCGCGGCTGCCGCGCCGTTCCTTGAGTCGTGGGAACATGGCGTAGATACGGTCCAGCGGCCAGCGGTTCTTCGCGGTCAATCCGGCAAGAACCAGGTTCTCCTCGACATTCAGGCTGCCGAACACTCGCCGTTCTTCATGCACGAGCTGCATGCCGTGCTGCGCGATGATGTGGCTGGGCTTTCCGGCGATCTCGTTGCCATCGAAGATGACTGAGCCGGCGCGAGGCTTCACGACACCCATCAGGCTTTTCAAGGTGGTGCTCTTGCCCGCGCCGTTG
>DATMSE010000040.1:0-17794 GCA_035565575.1 Xanthobacteraceae bacterium | reverse complement strand
TGCAATGTCCGGCTCAAGTCCCTGCGCCTGGAGCCGCGCGCAAATCTCCGCGGTGCGACGATCCTGCCAGACGATGGCGCGATGCACGGCGCGGCCGGTGGCGCGATCCCACACCACGGTGGTCTCGCGCTGATTGGTGATACCGATCGCGGCGATGTCGGCAGCCGTGACGCCGGCTTTCTGCATCGCCTCGCGGCAGGTTTCGAGCGTGGAGTGCCAGATGTCGTCGGGCTCGTGCTCCACCCAGCCGGACGCGGGAAAGTGCTGCGGAAATTCCCGCTGAGACATCGCGGCAATCGAGATGTCGGCACGAAACAGGATGGCGCGCGAGGACGTGGTGCCCTGATCGATGGCGAGAACGTGAGACGACATGCGGCGTTTTCCAGGCTGTTTGGCGCGAAGCACCAAGGCAATCGGATTGCGCCGCGAAGGTCAATATGCCGCCGCCATGCCGCACATGGGACCATTCTATGATTGGCGGAACGATTTCGCCCGCCCCTGTTTATTCTTCTCCGGGCCGCAACAACCAGGAGGTTCTTCCATGGCACTGATCAAGATCATCCTGGCGGGATCCATGCTCACCGCGCTTGGCTCGGTCGCGCTGGGCCAAGGGACACCGCCTCTCAAAGAGTCGCCGCCTCCGCCGCCCGGAATGCAGACCGGCATTGTCAGAATCGTCAATCGGCTGAACGGCACTGTCGTGATTGAGCCGACCAAGGAGAGCGCCAAAAATGCCAATCCGGACGCGGCCGCCGCGAAAGCCGCGGCTGAGAAAGCCGCCGAGAAAGCGGCTGCCGAACGGGCCGCCGCCGAGGAAGCTTCCGCCGAACGCCTGAAAATCAAGCGCGAGCTGATCGACGGCGTGCATGCCGGCGACAAGATCAAGTTCTCGGTCACCGAGTCCAACGGCGCCAAGACGATCACCAAGATCGAGGCGGATTAGAGCGTTTTCGATTTGGATGGCAACGCCTGGCGCGAAACGTTGCGTGCCCCCTCTCCGTTGGGAGAGGGTCGGGGCGAGGGGTTACAGTATCAATAACGACTGTTCCCCCTCACCCGGAGCCTTCGGCTCCGACCTCTCCCCGACGGGGAGAGGTGATGCATCGTCCGTGGTGATCAATCCAACTCGAAAATGCTCTAGGTAGCCAATAAAAGGTTTCACCGTCATTGCGAGCGAAGCGAAGCAATCCCCTCCCTTCCCCTCCCCCGCATGCGGGGGAGGGTTGGGGTGGGGGCGCTGGATTGCGTCGTCGCTTTGCTCCTCGCAATAACGGACCATGTAACCTGCCGTTTGATAGCCTATTACACCGATGCCGTGGTCACGCCGCCGTCGATGACGATGGTCTGGCCCGTCATGAAGGTCGACGCATCGGAGCCGAGATAGGCAACGGCGCCGGCGATTTCGTGCGGCTCGCCGATGCGGCGTAGCGGGGTGGTCGCGGTGCGGCGCTTCAACAATGCTTCATCCTCCCACAACGCACGGGCGAAATCGGTCTTCACCAGCCCGGGCGCGATGCAGTTGACGCGCACGCCCTTCGGGCCCCACTCGCCGGCGAGACTGCGGCATAGCGCGAAGTCCGCCGCTTTCGAAATGCCGTAGGCCCCGATCACCGTCGAGCCGCGCAGCCCCCCGATCGACGAGATGATCACCACCGAGCCGGTGCCGCGCTCCGCCATCTGCGGGATCGCTCGCGCGCAGAGCCAGACGTTGCTCTTGACGTTGGAGCCCATGATCTTGTCGAAGGCTTCGTCGGTGATGTCGAGCAGCGGTCCGTAATACGGGTTCACCGCCGCGTTGCAGACCAGAATGTCGATCTTGCCGTAATGCCTGGTCGCGCCGTCGATCAACGCCTCGACTTCGTTCCGGCGCGAAATATTGCAGGGAATGACCAGCGCATCGCCGCCGGCATCGCGAATACCCTTCGCGACCTCCTCGCAGGCATCCGCCTTGCGGCTGGAGATCACAACCTTCGCGCCCAGCTTCGCCAGCAGCTCGGCCGACGCACGGCCGATCCCGCGGCTGGAGCCGGTGACGACGGCGACTTTTCCGGAGAGATCGAAAGGCGTGTTCTGCATGGCAAGGCTCCGTGTTTTAAAATCGATCCATCAGTTGTCATGGCCGTATTTATTCCGGCCATCCATGTCTTTCCGGCGCTTAAGACGTGGATGGCCGGGACAAAGCCCGGCCATGACGCAGTCATTGTGAGTCAGGCTGTGATCAACACCAACACAGCCATCGGCACGGTTTTCTCAGATAATCCCGCCCGCTTCGCTGGCGCGGCGCAGGTGATAGTCGGTATCGCCAAAGGTGCTTTCGATGATCGACAGCCGCTTGAAGTAATGGCCGATCGACGCTTCCATCGTCATACCGATGCCGCCGTGAAGCTGGATCGACTGCTGGCCGACGAACTTCGATGACTTGCCGATCTGCACCTTGGCGGCCGCGACCGACGCGGCCCGCTCCTTCGCATCCTCGAAGTCGCAGGCCATGGTTGCCAGCATCGCCATGCTGCGCGCCTGCTCGGTGAACACGAACATATCGGCGGCACGATGCTGCAGCGCCTGGAAGCTGCCGATCGGCACGCCGAACTGCTTGCGCGTCTTGATGTATTCGACGGTGATCCTGAGCGATTCATCCATCGCCCCGACCGCCTCGGCGCACAGCGCGGTGCGCGCCTCGTCCACCACGCGCTCGATCAGCGGCAAGCCGTTGGCAGGATCGCCGATTGCCGCATCGGCGCCGATCTCGACGCCGGTGAAGGTGATGTCGGCAGCGCGCATGCCGTCCTGGGTCGGATAGCCCTTCACCGTCACGCCCTTGGCGTCGCGCGGCACCAGGAAGACGCCGATGCCGTCGCGATCGGTCTGGCCGCCCTTGGTGCGCGCGGTGACGACCAGCATGTCCGCCGCCTCGCCGTTCAGCACCACGAACTTCTCGCCGTCGATGACCCAGCCGTCGCCCTTTTTCTTGGCGGTGGCGGAGACATCGTTGAGATCGTAGCGCGAGTTCTTCTCGAGTTGCGCGAAGGCGAAGGTCTTGCTGCCGTCGATAATGCCGGGAATATGCGCGGCCTTCTGCGCGGCCGAGCCGCCGTGGCGGAGAAAGCCGCCCGCGATCACCACGGTCGGCAGATACGGCTCGAGCACCAGCGCGCGGCCGAACGCCTGCATTACGATCATGGTCTCGACCGCGCCGGCGCCGAAGCCTCCGTCCGCCTCGGCGAAAGGCAGCCCGAGCAGTCCCTGCTCCGCCAGCTTGCTCCAGACCGCCTTGCTCCAGCCGCCCTTCTCCGCGCCGTATTTCTTGCGCTGCTCGAAATCGTAGGAGTCATTCAAGAGCCCGTCGACACTCTCCTTGAGAAGCCGCTGCTCCTCGGACAAATCAAAATCCATTTTAATGCTCCACTTCGTGCCGCATTCGGCAAACTCGAAATCAGGTCGTCATGCCCGCGCTTGACGCGGGCATCCACGTCTTGCTTCGAAGGAAGGCGTGGATGGCCGGGTCATAGGCGTTCTTTAGAACGCCGTTCTTTGAACGGCTATGCCCGGCCATGACGTGTGTGGCGTAGTTGGGATGAACATCACCCTCGCACGTCAGAGCCCCAGCACCGCCTTGCTGATGATGTTGCGCTGGATCTCATTGGAGCCGCCGTAGATCGACACCTTGCGGTAGTTGAAATAGGTCGGCGCGATCTGCGCGATCCAGTCCATCGTCTCGTTGGTGTTGTCGTCGCCATGGATGTCGTAGGGGCTGGCGAACGGACCGACCACCTCGAGCATCAGCTCGGTCAGCGTCTGCTGGATTTCCGAGCCCTTGATCTTGAGCACCGAGGACGCCGGGTCCGGCTTGCCCTTGCCGTGCTTGCCTTCATTGGCGACGACGCGCATCTGCGTCAGCTCCAGCGCCTTCAGCTCCACCTCGACCGCCGCGAGCTTTTCGCGGAATTTCGGATCCTCGAGGATCGGACGGCCGCCGGCCTGGGTGCTGCCCGCCAGCTCACGCAGGCGACGCAGACGCTCCTTCGACATGCCGACGCGAGCGATGTTGGTGCGTTCGTTGCCGAGCAGGAACTTGGCGTAATCCCAACCCTTGTTCTCCTCGCCCACGAGATTCTCCGCCGGCACCTCGACGTCGTCGAAGAACACTTCGTTGACCTCGCGGCCGCCGTCGATGGTGACGATCGGGCGCACGGTGATGCCCTTCGACTTCATGTCGATCAGCAGAAACGAAATTCCCTGCTGCTTCTTCGCCGCCGGATCGGTGCGGACCAGACAGAAGATCCAGTCGGCGTGCTGCGCCAGTGTGGTCCAGGTCTTCTGGCCGTTGACGATGTACTTGTCGCCCTTGCGCTCGGCCTTGGTCTTCAGCGAGGCGAGGTCCGACCCCGAACCCGGCTCTGAGAAGCCCTGACACCACCAGTCGGTGAGATCGGCGATGCGCGGGAGGTAATGCTTCTTCTGTGCCTCGTTGGCGAAGGTGTAGATCACTGGCCCGACCATGTTGACGCCGAATGGCAGCGGCGGCGGCGCGGGAGTCGCCTGCATCTCTTCGTTGAAGATGTATTGCTGCACCGGCGTCCAGTCGGTGCCCCCCCACTCCTTGGGCCAGTGCGGGACCGCCCATCCCTTCTTGTGCAGGATGCGCGTCCACTCGACCATGTCTTCCTTGGTGGTGTGGCGGTTCTCCGACAGCTTCTTCTTGATGCCGGCCGGAACGTTGTCGCGGAAAAACGCGCGGACTTCCTCGCGGAATGCCTGCTCTTCCGGGGTGAGACTGAGATCCATCGGATGCTCCTTGCGAGATTAAAGTACGACGAGGCGTGCCGCAGCGACCGTCCGAGTATGGTCCCGGCGAATGCTGGAAACTACCGGCGCTTCGCTGCGCGGCGACGACATTGCCCTTCCGCAACGCTGCGGCGCATCGGTCCCCGCTTTCGCGGGGACGACGCCGTGCGTATGGAGCGGGCACACTTCATATTACTATATTACTGCACGATCTCGAGCAGGCCGGCCGAACCCATGCCGCCGCCGACGCACATGGTGACGACCGCATATTTCGCCTTGCGGCGACGGCCCTCGATCAGCGCGTGACCGGCGAGGCGCGCGCCGGACATGCCGTACGGGTGACCGACCGAGATCGCGCCACCGTTGACGTTGAGCTTCTCGGGATCGATGCCGAGCTTGTCGCGGCAGTACAGCACCTGCACGGCGAATGCCTCGTTCAGCTCCCACAGATCGATGTCATCGACCTTGAGCCCGTGACGCTTGAGGAGGCGCGGCACCGCGAACACCGGGCCGATGCCCATCTCGTCCGGCTCGCAGCCGGCGGAGACGAAACCGCGGAAGATGCCGAGCGGCTTGAGGCCTTTCTGCGCGGCGAGCTTGTCGCTCATGATCACCGTGGCGCTGGCACCGTCGGACAACTGGCTGGCATTGCCGGCGGTGATGCAGTAGCCCTCGCCGCGCACCGGCTTCAGGCCGGCGAGCCCCTCCGCAGTGGTATCGGGACGGGGGCCCTCGTCCTGTGACAGCGTCACGTCCTTGAACGAGACCTCCTTGGTCTCCTTGTTGACGACCGCCATCTTGGTGGCGATCGGCGCCAGTTCGTCCTTGAACTTGCCGCCCTGCTGCGCAGCCGCGGTGCGGCGCTGGCTCTCCAGCGCATACTCGTCCTGCCGCTCGCGCGAGATGCCGTAGCGCTTCGCCACCACCTCGGCGGTGTCGATCATTGCCATATAGACATCGCCCTTGATCTTCTGCAGTTCGGGATCGACGGCATGGAAGGTGTTGGCATGCTCGTTCTGCACCAGACTGATCGACTCGCCGCCACCGCCGACCGCGACCTCGACGCCGTCGAAGATCACCGAGCGCGCCGCCAGCGCGATCGCCTGCAGGCCCGAGGCGCATTGACGATCGATGGTGGTGCCGGCGGTGGTCACCGGCAAGCCGGCGCGCAGCAGCGCCTTGCGTGCGATATTGCCGCCGGTGGCGCCCTGCTGCATCGCCGCGCCCATCACCACGTCCTCGACCTCCTTCGGATCGAGGTTGGCACGCTTCACCGCGTGTTCGATGGCATGGCCGAGCAGCGTCGCGCCTTCGGTGTTGTTGAGCGCGCCGCGATAGGCTTTGCCGATCGGCGTACGGGCGGTGGAGACGATAACGGCCTCGGTCATGAGCGACCTCCTGTTGCAAGCTTGAGAGAGGGAGTTGACGTTGTTGTTTTTTGATTGCGCAATTCGTGGCGGGAGAGTTTTCCCACCGCGGTGCGCGGCAGTTCATCGACGAAATCCAGCGCCGCCGGCAGTTCGTGCTTGCCGAGCTTGCCGGTCAGGAATGTCCGCAATTCGTCGAGTGTGAACGGCGGAGCATCCGGCTTCAGCTTGACGAAAGCCTTGGCGGCCTCGCCACGATAGTCGTCCGGGATGCCGATCACCAGCACTTCATGCACGGCGGGATGCGTGTAGATCGCCTGCTCGATCATCTGCGGATAGACATTGAAGCCGCCGGAGATGATCATGTCCTTCTTGCGGTCCACCAGGTAAAAATAGCCATCCGCGTCCATGTAGCCGATGTCGCCAGTGAGGAAGCGGTCGCCGACAAAGACCTCGGCGGTTTCCTGCGGCCGGTTCCAGTAGCCGCGCGTGACGTTCGGTCCCTTGATGCGGATTTCGCCGATCTCGCCGGGCGGCAGCACGCGCGAGGGATCATCCAGCGCCACCACGTCGAGCTCGATGCCCGGCAGCATCAATCCGATCGATCCCGGCTTGTCCGGTCCGGTCGGCGGGTGGCTGGTGCCGGGCGAGCAGGTTTCGGTCATGCCCCAGCCGCTTTTCAGCGTCAGCCCGGTCTTGCGTTCGAAGACCTTGGCGACTTCCACCGGCAGCGGTGCGCCGCCGGAGCCGGCTGACGCCAGCGAGGACAGGTCGCGGCTCTCCAGCGTGGGATCGTTGGCGAGCGCGATCCACATCGTCGGCACGCCGGGAAAGGCTGTGGCGCGCTTGACCTCGATATCGCGCAGCACCGCGCCGACGTCGAAGCGCTGATGCAGCGAAATCAGATTGCCGTGCTTGATCGAGCCGAGCAGGATCACCGTCAGCGCGTAGATGTGGAACAGCGGCAGCACGCAGATCACGCGCTCGATCGTATTGCGCTCGGCGCGCGCCTTGGCGCCCCACACCTCATAGATCGACGCCGCCGCCGTGAGATTGCGATGGCTGAGCATCGCGCCCTTCGGCAGGCCGGTGGTGCCGCCGGTATATTGCAGCAGCGCGATATCCTCGACATCGATCGCCGGCCACGTTGCCGGCGGCATCGCGCCCGCGATGAAGGTTTTGAAGGTGACGACGCGCGGATCGTCCGGCAGCGGCGTCTGCGGCGTGCCGACCGCACCCCAGTCATCATCCTCGCAAACGATCAGCCGGTCGAGCAGGCCGTTGCTCAGAAATTTCAGCGCCATCGGCAGCAGCGCTGACAGGTTGCTGGTGACCAGCACGCGCGCGCCGCTGTCGGCGAGCTTGTGCGACAGCGCGATCTCGCCGTCGAGCGGGGACAGATGCACCAGCCGCGCGCCGGCCTTCAGCGCACCGAAGAAATTGATCGGATGGTCCGGCGAATTGCCGAGGAACAGCGCGACCGAATGGCCCTTGCCGACGCCCTCTCGCAGGAACGCCGCGGCGGCCTGATCGACCCGCGTCTGCAGATCGACGAAGCTGATCGGCCGGTCGCGGAATTCCAGCGCGGGCCGATCGCCATATTTGGCGACTGCGGCGGCGAGCAGATCCGGCAATGTGCCGCACGCGATCGGCGCATCCCATCGTACGCCTTCCGGATAAAACTGCTCGCCGGGATGAGTCATTTGCGAAACGTTCCTGCAAGCACTGCACGCTCCCTCTCCCATAGGGAGAGGGCTGGGGTGAGGGGATACGGTCTATCGAAGAGCACAGGTCCCCTCACCCGGCACTGCATGCCGACCTCTCCCCGGCGGGGAGAGGTGACGGATTCCTGCAATAGCATCATTCCACTCACGTCGCCTTGCTGGACGCTGCCAGGGAAGCGAAGGTCTTGCCTTCCGCAGCCAGCTTCTTGAGCAGCGGCGCCGGCTCCAGTGACGGATCGTTGGTGGCCTTGGCATAATGCGACAGCCGATCCGCGATGTGCTTGAGGCCGACATGGTCGGCGTAGAACATCGGGCCGCCGCGATAGACCGGCCAGCCGTAGCCGTAGATCCAGACGATATCGATGTCGCTTGGACGTGAGGCGATTCCTTCCTCCAGGATGCGCGCGCCCTCGTTGATCATCGGGTAGACCATCCGCTCGAGGATCTCCTCGTCGGTGATGGTGCGGCCCTTGACGCCGAGCTTGGCGCGGACTTCGTCCAGCATCTTCTCGACTTCGGGATCGGGCAGCGGCGCGCGCGAGCCGGCCTCGTACTTGTAGTAGCCCTTGCCGGTCTTCTGGCCATGGCGGCCGGCTTCATAAAGCGCGTCGCCGATCGGCGATTTGATGCCGCGATCCTGCCGCGAGCGCCAGCCGATATCGAGTCCGGCGAGGTCGCCCATCGCGAACGGTCCCATCGGCAGGCCGAACTTGGTCACCACGCCGTCGATCTGCTGCGGCAGCGCGCCGTCATACAGCAACTTCTCCGCCTGCTTGCCGCGCTGCGCCAGCATGCGGTTGCCGACGAAGCCGTCGCAGACGCCGACCACCACCGGCACCTTGGCGATCTTCTTGGCGATCGCCACCGCGGTCATCAGCACGTCCGGCGCGGTCTTCTCGCCGCGCACGATCTCGCACAGCTTCATGACGTTGGCCGGCGAGAAGAAGTGCATGCCGAGCACGTCCTGCGGCCGCTTGGTGACCGCGGCGATCTCGTTGATGTTGAGATAGGAGGTGTTGGATGCCAGCACCGCGCCGGGCTTGGCATGTTTGTCGAGCGCGGTGAACACGTCCTTCTTCACCGCCATGGTCTCGAACACCGCCTCGATCACCAGGTCGGCATCCTTGACGTTCTCGAGGCCGACGACGCCGGTGATGAGGCCCATGCGCTTCGCCGGCGCATCCGCCGGGATGCCGCCGCGCGCGGCGGTGTTCTCGTAATTCTTCTGCATCACGCCCATGCCGCGCTTGAGCTGCTCGTCGCCGGTTTCGATCAGCGTGACGGGGATGCCCGCATTGGCGAAGGACATCGCGATGCCGCCGCCCATGGTGCCGGCGCCGATGATGGCGACACGCGCCACCGGACGCGGCTTGGTGCCTTCCGGCACGCCGGAGACCTTGGCAGCCTCGCGCTCGGCAAAGAACGCGTAGCGCTGCGCCTTTGACTGCTCGCCGGTGACCAGCTTCATGAAACCTTCGCGCTCTTTCTTCAGACCTTCATCGAACGGCAGGTCGATGGCGGCGCCGACGGCGTCGGCCGCGGCAAACGGCGCTTCGAGTCCGCGCGCCTTCTTGGTGACGGCCGCGACCGCGTTGGTGAAGATCGAGCGGTCCGCCTTGGCGGCTGCCAGCTTGGTGTCTTCGTCGCGCAGCCGGCGCAGCGGGCGCTTTTCCGCCAATACCTTGCGGGCGAAGGCTTCGGCGCCGGCCGCCGGCCCCTCGACGATCTCCTCGATCAGCCCCGCCTTCAATGCCGCGTCAGCACCGATCGGATTGCCCTCGACAATCATCTTGACGGCGAGTTCCGGGCCGACCGCGCGTGGCAGCCGCTGCGTGCCGCCGGCGCCCGGCAGCAGGCCCAGCTTGACTTCCGGCAAGCCGAGCTTCGCGTCTTTCGTCGCCACGCGGAAATGGCAGCCCAGCGCGACTTCAAGTCCGCCGCCGAGCGCGGTGCCGTGGATCGCGGCGATCACCGGCTTCTTGCAGCTCTCGATCTCGGCGATCACCTCGTTCAAGCCGGGCGGCTGGGGCGGTTTGCCGAACTCGGTGATGTCGGCGCCGGCGATGAAGGTGCGTCCGGCGCAGGTCAGGACGATCGCCTGCACCTGCGGATCCGCGGCCGCAGCTTTGATCTGCTCAAAAATTCCGCGACGAACCGCCGCACTCAACGCGTTGACCGGAGGATTGTTGACGGTGACGACGGCCACAACGTCATGACGCTCCAACTGCACTACTTCACTCACATCCATCTCCTTCAGCACGCTGTTGATCGGACGGCTCGGGCCGGCCTTTTCCGCTAATTTCGCACTGCGAAATATAATTCCACATCTTGACAAGGAGGGTTATTTTGAAGAGCGTCCGTTGTCAACGAGGCTGGGTTTCTCAATGCCGGCTTCGACCATGAGGGGGACAACGCCGCGACAGTCCGCGACTGCGCGACCGTGTTCTTGCAGGGCATCGACAATGCGTCGGGCGACTGCGAGGTCATCGGCTCGGCGCGCGCAGATTCGAGTTCACCGGTGTTGACACAGAGGGTTCGCGTAGCAGGCCATGAAGCGTCCAGCCAAGAAAGCGGCGACAGATCGCAATTTTGTCGTCGCTCTTGCCCGCGGCCTCGAAGTGTTGCGCGCATTTCATCCCAAGGACGGGCTTCTCGGCAATCAGGAGATTGCCGCCCGCACTAATTTACCGAAGCCAACCGTGTCGCGGTTGACTTACACGCTGACCAAGCTCGGCTATCTTACACAGGTGCCGCGGTTCGAGAAGTATCAACTCGCTCCCGCAGCCATGTCGCTCGGTTATGCCGCGCTCGCCAATCTCGGTGTTCAGCATTTGTCCGAATCGTTTCGCGAGGAAGTGATGCGCGAGACCGGCGGCGCCGTCGCTGTCGGCGCGCGCGATCGGCTCAGCATGATCTATTTCGGACAGAGCCGCAGCGGCCTCGCGCTCGGCGTGCAGCTCGATGTCGGCTCGAAGGTTCCGATCGCGACAACGGCGATGGGCCGCGCCTACATCTGGGCGCTACCCGAGGATGAGCGCGCGCAGTTGCTGCGCGAGTTGCGCGAGCACTATGGCAGCCGCTGGCCGCGCATCCGCGAAGGCATTGAACGCGCGGGCGAACTCGTTGCCAAGCGCGGCTTCGCGATCTCCGTCGGCGAATGGCAGGATGACGTTCACGCCGCCGGCGTGGCGTTGACGTTGAACGATGGGACGGGCCCATACGCGTTCAATTGCGGCGCGCCTGCATTCCGCTTCACGGAAGATCGTCTGCTCAACGACATTGGACCACGTCTGGTGACGATGGTAAGGAATATCGAAGCGGCGTTGGGCGGCAGCTCAACGTCGCATACAAAAAAAGTCGCTATCAAAAAACCAAAAGGAGGAGGGAAAGTTGCGCGCATGGTTGCGGGGATCAAATAATCTTCACGGTCTGAACCTCCGGCGATCGTCGGATGATGCACATGCTGTGAAGCGGACGGGCTGCCTCTGATGGCGCAGGCTCAGTTCGCGCAGGGAAAAGCCGCATCAGCGTCGGCCAATCCCCTACTCGCCGTGCGCGACGTCAGCGTCGTGTTCGGCGGCATCGTCGCCTTGAACGGCGTGTCGTTCGACATGAAGGAAGGGCAGATTCTCGGCTTGATCGGGCCGAACGGCGCCGGCAAGACGACGCTGTTCAATTGCCTCAGCCGGCTCTATCAGCCGAGCAAGGGCGATATCCTGATGGACGGCGTCAGCATCCTGACGCGGCCGCCGCACAAGATCGCCGAGATCGGCATCGGCCGCACCTTCCAGAATGTCGCGCTCTTCCCCAACCTCAGCGTGCTCGACAACGTCCGCGTCGGCATGCATGCGCA
The DNA here is from genome assembly GCA_035565575.1 of Xanthobacteraceae bacterium. Lineage (GTDB taxonomy): Bacteria > Pseudomonadota > Alphaproteobacteria > Rhizobiales > Xanthobacteraceae > 62-47. The sequence goes on along the minus strand of DATMSE010000040.1, from coordinate 6,065 downwards.
TACCAGCAGCGACATCATCAGCGACTCGCTGGGCTTGCCATGGGTTCGCCGCAGCGAGGCCGCGATCAACAAGAATGTCGACGACATTCTTGCTTATCTCGATCTCACCAGCGTCGGTCATGCCATCGTCTCCGGGCTTCCGTTCGGCACCCAGAAGCGCGTCGAGCTCGCGCGCGCCCTGGCCGCCAATCCGCGCATCCTGCTGCTCGACGAGCCGGCCGGCGGCTTGAACCACGAGGAAGTCCATATCCTCGGCGACCTCATCCGCCGCATCCGCGACGAGCGCGGCATCACCGTGCTGCTGGTCGAACATCACATGGGTCTCGTGATGTCGATCGCCGATCATGTGGTGGCCCTCAACTTCGGCCGCAAACTCGCGGAGGGTACGCCAGCCCAGGTGCAATCCGATCCGGAGGTCATCAAGGCGTATCTGGGGAGCAAGGATCAATGACCGTGATGCTCAGTGTTCACGACCTGCGCGCCTATTATGGCCAGGTGCAGGCCCTTCATGGTCTGTCGTTCGATCTCAACGAAGGCAGCATGACGACGCTGCTCGGCGCCAACGGGGCCGGCAAGACCACCACGCTGCGGGCGATCTGCAATATGGTGCGCTCGACCGGTGCGATTCAGTTCGAGGGCAAGCCGCTCAACGGCAAATCGACAGAGAACATCGTCCGGCTCGGCATCGCCCATGTGCCGCAGGGCCGCGGCACATTCACGACGCTCACGGTGGAGGAAAACCTCCAGCTCGGCGCCATCAGCCGCAAGGACGTCAAGGCGATCTCCAGCGACATCGAGCGGATGTACCACCACTTCCCGGTGCTGAAGCAGCGGCACACCCAGCAGGCCGGCACGTTGTCCGGCGGCGAGCAGCAGATGCTTGCCGTGGCGCGCGCGTTGATGCTGCGGCCGCGGCTGATGCTGCTGGACGAGCCGTCGTTCGGCCTTGCCCCGCTGATCGTGCGGGATCTGTTCCAGATCCTCGGCAAGATCAATCGCGAGGACAAGGTCAGCATCCTGGTGGTGGAGCAGAACGCGCAGCTCGCCCTCGAGATCGCCGACAAGGCCTATGTCATCGAGACCGGACGCATCGTCATGTCTGGCTCCGCGAGTGAAATCGCGAGCGACGACAACGTGCGCAAATCCTATCTCGGCTACTAGCGCGGCAATCCGGCGTCGCGACGGGCTTCGCACGAGGCATCGATGCGAGCGTCGGATCCCGAGCCGCTCTAGCTGTTTGAATTGAACGCGTGGCCCTTTGATTTCCGACGTTCGTATCAGAGAGCGCCACACCGGAAACGAACGTCGGACACTGGCCACGACTGGAGACCGGCCATGGAGCTTCTAATCAACCAAATTCTCGCTGGCATCGCCACGGGCGCGATCTACGCCTGCATGGCGCTGGCCATCGTGATGATCTTCCAGGCGATCGATCATCTGAATTTCGCCCAGGGCGAAATGGCGATGTTCTCGACCTTCATCGCCTGGCAGATGATGCAATGGGGCATCCCCTATTGGTGGGCCTTCATCCTGACGCTGATCATCTCCTTCGCGGGCGGCGTGATCATCGAGCGGCTGTTGTTCAAGCCGCTGGCGAAAGCGCCCGTGCTGACCAACGTCGCCGGCTTCATCGCGCTGTTCGCCATCATCAACAGCGTCGCCGGGCTGATCTGGGACTTCACCATCAAGCAGTTCCCGACCCCGTTCGGCTCCGCGCCGTTCCTCGGCAGCCAGCTCATCTCGACCCATCAGGCCGGGATGATCGGCGTCACGGTCGGCCTCCTGATCGCGCTGTTCCTGTTCTTCCGCTTCACGCGGATCGGCCTCGCGATGCGCGCGGCGGCGGCGATGCCTGAATCGGCGCGGCTGGTCGGCATCAACACCGGCTGGATGGTCGCGCTGGGCTGGGGCATGGCGTCGGCGATCGGCGCCATCGCCGGCATCCTGATCGCGCCAGTGGTGTTTCTCGAACCGAACATGATGGGCGGCGTGCTGATCTATGGCTTCGCGGCCGCGGTGCTCGGCGGACTGTCGAGCCCGCTCGGCGCCGTGATGGGCGGCTTCCTGGTCGGCATCTTCGAGAACCTGGTCGGGACCTACATTCCGGGCGTCGGCAACGAATTGAAGCTGCCGATCGCGCTCGCGCTGATCGTCACCGTGCTGGTCGTCAAACCGACCGGACTGATGGGCCACACCGTCGTTAAGCGAGTTTGATCATGAGCACCATTCAGGACACTGTCGCCAAGACCGACACCGCGGCGGTCGATGCACCGCCCAAGAAATCGATGGCGCTCGGACGCGCGGCCTCCTGGGCCATGCTGATCGTGCTGTTGATCGCGCCGCTGTTCGTGCGGAACTTCGTCATCTTCCAGATGACGATGCTGCTGATCTACGGCATCGCCGTGCTCGCGCTCAACATCCTCACCGGCGGGAGCGGCCAGTTCTCGCTGGGGCAGAGCGCGTTCTACGCCATCGGCGCCTATACATCGGGCATTCTGATGGAGCACTTCGGGGTCAACTACGCTCTGACGCTGCCGATCGCCGGCGCCATCTGCTTCGCCGTCGGCTTCCTGTTCGGCTTCCCGGCGCTGCGGCTGTCCGGCATCTATCTGGCGCTGGCGACCTTCGCGCTGGCGGTGGCGATGCCGCAACTCCTCAAGCTCGGCGTCTTCGAGCACTGGACCGGCGGTGTGCAGGGGCTGGTCGTCACCAAGCCCGACGCGCCGTTCGGACTGCCGCTGTCGCAGGACATGTGGCTTTATTACTTCACGCTGGCGATCTCGCTGGCGATCTATCTCGCCTCGGTGAACCTGCTGAGGTCGCGTTCCGGACGCGCCATGATGGCGATCCGCGACAACGAGATCGCGGCCTCGGCAATGGGCATCGACATCTCGCTGTACAAGACGCTGGCATTCGGCGTCAGCGCCGGCATCACCGGCGTCGCCGGTGGCCTCGGCGCCATCGCTGTGCAGTTCGTCGCGCCCGACAGCTACACCTTCCTGCTCGCCATTGCCCTGTTCCTCGGCATGGTGGTCGGCGGCGTCGGCTGGCTGCCCGGCTCGCTTGCCGGCGCGGCCTTCATCGTCTTCGTACCGAATATCGCCGAAGGAATTTCGAAGGGGCTCTCCGGCGCCTTCTTCGGCGTGCTGCTGTTCATCGTGATCTACCTCGTGCCGCATGGCGCCCGGCAGGGGGCAATCTACGCCGAAATGTTGTTCAACAAACTCAGAAGGAGCTAAGAAGGAATGTTCTCGGGACAGAAAATAAGAATCGCCGCCTTCTCAACGGCGATCATGGCCTTCGCTGCAACGAGCAGCACCGCCCTTGCCCAGAAGAAATACGATACGGGTGCGAGCGATACTGAAATCAAGATCGGCAACATCATGCCGTATAGCGGACCTGCCTCCGCTTACGGCATCATTGGCAAGACCGAAGCCGCCTACTTCCAGATGATCAACGATCAGGGCGGTATCAACGGGCGCAAGGTCAACTTCATCACCTATGATGACGCCTACAGCCCGCCGAAAGCGGTCGAACATACCCGCAAGCTGGTCGAGAGCGACGAGGTGCTGCTGGTGTTCAATCCACTTGGCACGCCGTCCAACACGGCGATCCAGAAGTATCTGAACGCCAAGAAGATCCCGCAGCTGTTCGTCGCCACCGGCGCCGCGAAGTGGAACGATCCGAAGAACTTCCCCTGGACGATGGGCTGGCAGCCCAACTACCAGGACGAAGCCCGCATCTACGCCAAGTATCTTCTGAAGGAGAAGCCCGACGCCAAGGTGGCGGTGCTGTATCAGAACGATGATTTCGGCAAGGACTACGTCAAGGGCTTCAAGGAAGGGCTCGGCGACAAGGCGAAGTCGATGATCGTCACCGAGGAGAGCTATGAGATTTCCGAGCCGACCATCGATTCCCACATCGTCAAGATCAAGGCCAGCGGCGCCGACACGCTGATGGACTTCACCACGCCGAAGTTCGCCGCTCAGACCATCAAGAAGAACGGCGAACTCGGCTGGAAGCCGCTGCACATCGTCACCAACGTCAGCATCTCGGTCGGCGCGGTGATGAAGCCCGCGGGCTTCGAGCACAGCCAGGGCGTGCTGTCAGCGGCCTATCTCAAGGACGGCGCCGATCCGCAGTGGAACGACGATCCCGGCATGAAGAAATGGATCGCTTTCGTCGACAAGTACATGCCCGGCTCCAACAAGGCCGACAGCGGCCTCGTCTTCGGCTACGGCGTGGCGCAGACCCTGCACAAGGTGCTGGAGATGTGCGGCGACAATCTCACCCGCGAGAACGTCATGAAGCAGGCCGCGAGCCTGAAGGACTTCCAGACCGACGTCGCGCTCCCCGGCATCAAGATCAACACCAGCGCCACGGACTTCGCGCCGTTCCAGCAGGTGCAGATGATGCGCTTCAAGGGCGAGAAGTGGGAGCTGTTCGGCGAGGTCATCAGCAGCGACGGCGGCAAATGACCTGACCACCTTCGCCGCGACGGACACGGCCCCGCCCCCGGCGGGGCCGAACTTTTTGGCGGGTCCATCGTGCAGCGCAGCACCGCAAACGATTTCGTGAAGGCCCCGCGCCCTGGCGGCGGGGCTTTTTGTTGCCGGAGCATGCCGACAGGTATTGAATGTTGCCGAGGCCGACGCGCCTCCAACGACAACAACACGACACATCAACACCACAGCGAGGGAGATAGAAACATGCCCGTTCTGCAACGGCCGGCGGCTGCGCTTTCGGCTGCCTTGATTGTGCTGGCAACCGCCAGCACCACCGCTTTCGCACAAAAGAAATACGACACCGGCGCCACCGATAAGGAGATCAAGATCGGCAACATCATGCCTTACAGCGGGCCCGCCTCCGCTTACGGCGTGATCGGCAAGACCGAAGCCGCCTACTTCAAGATGATCAACGATCAGGGCGGCATCAACGGCCGCAAGATCAACTTCATCTCCTACGACGACGCCTATAGCCCGCCGAAGACCGTCGAGCAGGCACGCAAGCTGGTGGAGAGCGACGAGGTCCTCTTCATCTTCAATTCGCTCGGCACTCCGCCGAACTCGGCGATTCAGAAATACATGAACGCCAAGAAGGTCCCGCAACTGTTCGTCGCCACCGGCGCCACCAAGTGGAACGATCCGAAGGACTTTCCGTGGACCATGGGCTGGCAGCCCAGCTACCAGAGCGAAACGCGAATCTACGCCAAGTATATTTTGAAAGAGATGCCCAACGCCAAGATCGCCGTGCTCTATCAGAACGACGATTACGGCAAGGATTACCTGAAGGGACTGATGGACGGCCTCGGGTCCAAGGCGAAGACGATGATCGTCGCCGAGGACAGCTATGAATTGTCGGAGCCGACCATCGATTCCCATATCGTGAAGCTGAAGGCTTCGGGCGCCGACGTGTTCATCAACATCACCACGCCGAAATTCGCGGCACAGGCGATCAAGAAGATGGGCGAGATCGGTTGGAAGCCGACCCACTTCCTCAACAATGTCAGCGCCTCGATCGGCAGCGTGATCAAGCCGGCCGGCTATGAGAACGCGCAGGACATCATCTCGGCCGCCTATCTGATGGATGCCACCGATCCGCAATGGAAGGATCATCCCGGCATGAAGGCGTTCGACGATTTCCTCGCCAAACAGTTTCCGGAAGGCAACCGGCTCGACGGCAGCGTGATGGTCGGCTACAACGTGGCGCAGACCCTGGTGCAGGTCCTCAAGCAGTGCGGCGATAATCTCACCCGTGAAAACGTCATGAAGCAGGCGGCGAGCCTGAAGGATTACACGTCCACCAACCTTCTGCCGGGCATCAAAATCAACACCAGCGCCACCGATTTTGCGCCGATCGAGCAGTTGCAGCTGATGCGTTTCAAGGGCGAACGCTGGGTGCTGTTCGGCGACATCATCAGCGGCGAGGTCGGCGGCTAGCGGGATGAGATTTGTGCGACGGCGTCATCCTGAGGTGGCGTCATCCTGAGGTGCGAGCGTAAGCGAGCCTCGAAGGATCGCCGTCGCCCTTCGAGGGCCGCTGAAAAGCGGCCACCTCAGGGTGAC
>DATMSE010000039.1:0-9814 GCA_035565575.1 Xanthobacteraceae bacterium | reverse complement strand
GGATGCGTATCGCGCAAAAGCGTACCATCGACGAGGTCTGTCGCACCGTCGGCGAACTCGTTCACGCGATCCAGCCGGCAGAATGCCAGAACTACTTCATCAATGCAGGATACGCTTCTACTTAAATAGGAAATGCTCTAGAAATTATGGAGAGTGCATTTGTGATCGAAAGAGCGGCGAGGCCTCCTGGGCGTTACTGCCCATTCGCCTTAACGAGAACCATGTGGTCGACGAATTGCAGCCCGCCCATCCCGATCGCAAGATTGACCGCGCGTTTGATCTGCGCGTCCCGTCTGGGTGGACTCGGGCCGCGCCGAGCAACTGGTCTCAAATCTCCCAGCACCGTTTTCAATCTCGCTTCCAGCTCAAGCTGTTCCTGAAATCACGCTTCCTCGTCGTCGTCTTGCCGATCGAGCAGCTCGATCAGCTCACCCGTTCGGCCGCTTGGCAACGCCCGTCCTTCGTTGATCAGCGCTTCGTCGTTTTTCACCCACGCCCAGGCCTGGGTGAGTTCTTCCAGCGTCGCTTCCGTCGCGATGATTTCCGTCACCAGCACCTCATCGGCGGGACCGATAACGGAGAGAACGTCGTTGCGTGTCAGACGGGTCATCTCGCACCTCCGGTCGCTCTCAAAACCAATAAACAGGGGCCGCTCCAAGATGTTCCATGGAGCCTCGCCATCCATCAGTTCTCCTCTTGACGGCCCGGCCAAGCGTCCTAAATCGAAATCGCCATCTGCTGAAACGGGATGGCCTTCCAAGGAGCGTCAGCGCCTTGGCTCTTTCGTATCCATGTTGCTCAAAGGAGGATGTGGCTATGAGAACCACTTTTGATTTCGCGCCTCTGTTTCGGTCCAGCATCGGTTTCGATCGCATGCTGGATGTCCTCGACTCCGCGAGCCGGGTCGCACCGATCGACACGTGGCCGCCTTACGACATTGTCCGCACCGGCGAGGATGACTACCGCATCAGCATGGCGGTCGCCGGCTTCAGCGCGGCCGACCTCGCTCTCACGCAGGAGCAGAACACGCTCGTGATTGCGGGCCAGAAGCAGGATGTGGATGCTCCGAACCGGCAATACTTGCATCGCGGGATTGCCGCGCGCGCCTTCCGGCGCCGGTTCGAACTTGCCGACCACGTCAAGGTCGTGGGCGCGAGCCTCGCGAGTGGTCTGTTGACCATCGACCTCAAGCGCGAGGTTCCGGAAGAGATGAGGCCGCGCCGCATTGCCATCGCGACAGGCGAGCCGGCGATGAAGACCGCGACGAAGCAGATCGAGGCGGAGAGAAGGGCCGCTTGACCCTGCATCAGGCGGCTTGTTCCAGGCTGCGTCGGGCTTCGCCCGGCGCAGGCGAGAGGAGCTTTGCAAACGGACAACAGAAAGGAGGTAACCATGAGTGTACGTGATCTGATTCCGTGGGGTCGCTCCAACAGTCAACCTCCCGCGATGTTTCGCGATGGCGATCGCAATCCATTCCTTTCGTTACATCGCGAAATGAATCGCCTGTTCGACGACGTTTTCCGTGGGTTCGACAGTCGATTCCCGGCGTTCGGCGGGTTGTCCTCTTTCAACGGCGGCTGGCCGAATGTCGAGATCTCCGAGACCGACAAGGAGATCAAGGTGACGGCGGAGATCCCAGGCCTCGACGAGAAAGACGTCGAGGTGCTGCTCAACGACGGTGTGCTGACGCTCAGAGGCGAGAAGCGCTCTGAGGTGGAGGACAAGGACAAGCAGTTCTCCGAGCGCTTCTATGGCCACTTCGAGCGCCGTATCCCGGTGGGACTTGAGGTGGACGAGGACAAGATCGAGGCGCGCTTCAAGAATGGCGTTCTGAACATCGCGCTTCCCAAGAGCGCGAAGGCGCAGTCCCAGGTGAGGCGCATCGAGATCAAGAGCGGATGATACGACGACGCGGAACCGGCGGCTGCCATCTCAGGCACCGCCGGTTCAGCATCCGTTACCGATCGGGGGCCAGCAGTGGCACAGCATCCGGCACGCGTTCGCCAGAAACAAGAGTCGTCCTCTGGCGACGATCGGCGCGGCGCACATATGGGACTTAGGATTGAATTGCCAACGCTTGGCGATACAGTATGCCCAAACCACAAAGCATATTTGCGAACATCTACCGCTTTGGAGTGGAAGAAAGAATCGCATTGTTGATGTGTTAGTATCTCAGGAAGGTGGAGTGTCAGGCTTTAGGAATTCATCTTTCCAAGCCGCATATGCGGGCTCGAGCCTCGCCCGTTCCAGCTTGCAATCAGGATGGTGCGCGGCTGCCGGCGCTCCGCTAATCTGTCCAACAAGCAAGGCCGGCGACAGGGAGGAGCAATGAGCATCGGATTTGAAACCATGGGCGAAGGCGCGCACAAGGTGATCGTGCTGCATGGCTGGTTCGGCGATCACACCACCTTCCGCCCGATGCGCGATGCGCTGACCCTCGACGAATTCACTTACGCGACCGTCGCCTATCGCGGTTACGGCCTGTCGCGGAATATCACCGGCAACTACACCATGGCGGAAATCTCCGCCGACGTCCGCGCGCTGGCGGACGAACTGGGCTGGCGCGAGTTCAGCCTGATCGGCCATTCGATGGGCGGCATGGCGGTGCAGCGCGTGCTGGCGGATGCGCCGACGCGGGTGCGCAAGCTGGTGGCGGTGACGCCGGTGCCGGCGTCGGGCGTGCCGTTCGATCCCGATGGCTGGGCGCTGTTCGACGGTGCCGCCGCCAGCCTCGACAATCGGCGCGGCATCATCGATTTCACCACCGGCAATCGGCTGTCGAAGCGCTGGATCGATCACGTCGCGCGTTATTCCGAGCAGACCTCCGACCGCGCCGCCTTTGCCGCCTATCTGCAAGCCTGGGCAAAGACCGACTTTCATGCCGAGATTCAGGGCAAGACCACGCCGGTCAAGGTAATCGTCGGCGCCAACGATCCAGCCTTGAATGCCGACGTGATGAAGGCGACCTATCTCGCCTGGTATCCCAACGCCGAACTCGAGGTGATGGCCAATGCCGGCCATTATCCGATGGACGAGACGCCGGTGGCGCTTGCCACCGCGATCGAGGATTTCCTCCGCGCCTGACGCCGGTTCGGCGTGGCGAAGGCCCCACGCAATCGCACGCCGATTGTCGGTCCCACGGCACCGTAATGCGGTCCGGGCCCTGCGTCGTCGACGCTCTTGTCATCGCCTTGCAGCCAATGCGACAAGGCGGGCGGCGCACGCCGCTTGGCGCGCGTTCCGTCCCACGATCCAATCTTCAAACGAGGTGATATGTCGCAACCGCATCTGTTCCAGCCGCTCACGCTGCGTGGCGTCACGCTGCCGAACCGCGTCGTCATCTCGCCGATGTGCCAGTATTCCGCGGTCGATGGGGTCGCCAATGACTGGCACTTCGTGCATCTCGGCAAGTTCGCCCAGGGCGGCGCCGGAGTCGTCATGGTGGAAGCGACGGCGGTGGTGCCGGAAGGCCGCATCACCCACGGCGACGTCGGGTTGTGGAATGACGCGCAGCAGGCGCCGCTGGCGCGCATCGCCGCGTTCCTGCGCAGCATGGGCTCGGTGCCGGCGATCCAGCTGGCACATGCCGGACGCAAGGCCAGCATGCAGCGGCCGTGGTACGGCAACGCGGCGCTCACCGCCGAGGATCGCGCGCGCGGCGACCTGCCGTGGCAGATCGTGGCGCCGAGCGCGATTCCGATGGAAGACGGCTGGCTGATGCCGCACGCGCTCACCATCGACGACCTGACGGCGCTGCGCGAGCAATGGCGGCTGGCGACCTTGCGCGCGGCGGCCGCCGGCTTCGAATTTCTCGAAGTGCACTGCGCCCACGGTTATCTCCTGCACGAATTCCTCTCGCCGCTCTCCAACAAGCGCGATGACGCCTATGGCGGCGACCGCGCCGGCCGCATGCGCTATCCGCTGGAGATCATCGAGACGGTGCGCGCGGCCTGGCCTGCGGATAAGCCGCTCTCGGTGCGGATATCGTCGGTGGACGGGGTCGACGGCGGCGTGCAGATCGAGGATTCGATCGTCTTCGCGCGTGAGGCCAAGGCGCGCGGCGCCGATGTGATCGATTGCTCGTCGGGCGGATTGATGGGCTCGGCGACCGCGGCGCGGATTCCGCGCGGCTACAGTTTTCAGGTGCCTTATGCCGAAGCGATCCGGCGCGAGGCGGAGATCGCCACCATGGCGGTGGGCCTGATCCTGCATCCGCAGCAGGCGGAGGACGTGCTGGTCCGGGGTCAGGCCGATCTGATCGGCATCGGCCGCGAGGCGCTGTTCGATCCGAACTGGACGCAGCATGCGCGGCTCGCGCTCAGCGAGGCAAGCGGCGAGGTGTTCGGCGATTGGCCGAAGCAATACGGCTGGTGGCTGGAGCGGCGCGAACCGGGCCTGCGCAAGCTCGAAGGTCCGGCGCTGCCGTTCCGGAGGGGATAAACGCCGATCACTCTCTGTCCGTCATGCCCGCGCATAGCCGTTCGAAGAACGGCGTCGCTTCGCTTGCCTGTGTCGCGGGCATCCACGTCTTGATCGATTCAGCAGCAAAGTCGTGGATGGCCGGGACGAACCCGGCCATCACGGGTCATCACGCCGGCACCTGGTCGAGGAAGCCGGTGATGCGCTGGATGCGCCCGGCGTTCAGCATCGCGAAGTCGGTGCCCTTGATGGGACTGTCGGCACCGTCGGGACCGAGGCCCCACGAGAACCGAATGTGATCGCCATAGCCGTTGGGCTCGCCGATCAGCGCGAAGCGGAAATCCGGGAAGCGCTGCTGCACGCCGGCGACGAGCGCGTCGATGCCGTCATGGCCATCGCCCGCCATCAGCGGATCGACATAGCTGGCGTTGTCCGCCCAGTGGGTGGCGAGCAACTGGCGGCGGCGCTGCGGATCGCGCTCGTTCCACAGCTCGATGTAGCGGGTGGCGATTGTCTTGGCGTCGGTCATGGGATGCTCCTGTTGCTGACGTCTTCAATGACGCCAGTATCGGCGCTCGCACGCCGTCAATCGATTACCTCGCAGGTCATCAAAGCGAAAATGGCGAAGCCGATCGGCACGGCGTGCTCAGCCAAGAGACGAGGCTGCGAAGCTTTTCACGCTTCCGGCGGCACGCGCGGCGCGTGAGCTTGTCATCCCACAGCCTTCGCCGCTGCGCGTCCCGCGGTGCGGCCGGAGAACAGACAGCCGCCGAGGAAGGTGCCTTCCAGCGCGCGATAGCCGTGCATGCCGCCGCCGCCGAAACCGGCGGCTTCACCGACTGCATAGAGGCCCGGCATGATCGCGCCGTTATTGCCGAAGACCCGCGCATCCAGATCGGTCTCGAAGCCGCCCAGCGTCTTGCGCGTCAGGATATTGAGACGCACCGCGATCAGCGGCCCGTGCGCGGGATCGAGAATGCGATGCGGCCTGGCGGTGCGGATCAGTCTGTCGCCGATATAGCGCCGCGCATTGTGCAGGTTGATGATCTGCGCATCCTTGGCATAGGCATTGGCGACCTCGCGGTCGCGTGCCTCGATCTGCGCGCGGATGCCGTCGGTGCGAAGCAGGTTGTCGCCGCTCAGCGCATTCATCGCAGCGACGAGATCCTCGAGCGTATCGCGGACGATGAAATCGACGCCGTGCTGCTTGAAGGCTTCCACCGGCGCCGGCGCGCCCTTGTTGGTGGCGCGCTTGAGCGTCATGCGCCAGCTCTTGCCGGTGAGGTCGGGATTCTGCTCGGAGCCCGACAGCGCGAACTCCTTCTTGATGATGCTCTGGGTCAGGATGAACCACGAATAATCGTAGCCGGTGGACATGATGTATTCGAGCTGGCCCAGCGTGTCGGAGCCGGGGAACAGCGGCGCCGGCAGCCGTTTGCCGGTGGCGTCGAACCACATCGGGGATGGGCCGGGCAGGATGCGGATACCGTGACGCGGCCAGATCGGCGCGAAGTTCTCGATCCCTTCGACGTAATGCCACATGCGGTCGCGGTTGATCAGCCGTGCGCCGGCGGCCTCAGTGATTTCGATCATGCGGCCGTCGACGTGCTCCGGCACGCCGGAAATCATCCGTTTCGGCGGCGCGCCGAACCGGCGCGGCCAGTTCCTGCGGACGAGATCGTGATTGCCGCCGATACCGCCGGAGGCGACGATCACCGCCTGCGCGCTCAGGGTGAATTCGCCGGTGACGTTGCGCGACGTGCTGACCCCGCGCGCCGCCGCGGTGGGCTCCAGAATCGCGCCGCGTACGCCGTCGATGACGCCTTTGGTTACGGTCAGGGCGTCGACGCGGTGACGGAAGCGGAATTCGAGCCGGCGGCGCGCCTGTGCCTCGCGTGCCCGCCGCTCGAATGGCTCGACGATGCCGGGGCCGGTGCCCCATGTGACGTGGAAGCGCGGCACCGAGTTGCCATGTCCCATGGCGTCGTAGCCGCCGCGTTCGGCCCAGCCGACGATGGGGAAGATGCGATGCCCCATGGCGCGCAGCCAGTCGCGCTTTTCGCCGGCCGCGAAGGCGACATAGGCCTCCGCCCAGCGCCGCGGCCAGTGATCCTCGCCGCGGTCGAAGCCGGCGGTGCCGATCCAGTCCTGCAGCGCCAGGTCAATGCTGTCCTTGATGCCGAGCCGCCGCTGCTCCGGCGAGTTCACCAGGAACAGGCCGCCGAACGACCAGAACGCCTGGCCGCCGAGACTCTGCTCGCCTTCCTGCTCCACGACGATGACGCGCTTGCCGGCATCGGCGATTTCCGTCGCCGCCACCAGTCCCGCCAGCCCCGCGCCGACGACGATCACATCCGCATCCATGGCCATCGCTGGTTCCTCCCCCTGGAACGATCAAAGCGTGCTCTGACCCGATTGTCGATATCCGTGATCGTGCCATTTCAGGTTGGCAGCCGCAGCCGTGTGCGGGTAAGCGCCATCTGCGATGTGATTGTTAACGTCGTGTTGCAGCCGACTGCATCCTGGACGCAACACTGCATTTGAATCCGGTGTATCGTCACAATGACGTCTGGACAAAATCGCCGTCTCGCAACACCCTGATGACCACGAGGGTTCGCATCAATAACAACACAATCACTTCCGGGGCCGGGACATGAGAATCGCGACGGGGCTGCTGACGGCTGTCATTCTGCTTGCAGGAATCGTCGCCAGTCATGCAACGGTGCGCATCGTGGAAGATCGCGGCGGCCGGATCGGGACCTATGTCGATCGCTACGAGGCCCTGCGCAGTTCCGGCGAACGGGTGATGATCGACGGGCTGTGCGCGTCGGCCTGCACCATCATCCTCGGGGCGCTACCCCCTGAGCGGATCTGCGTCACCTCGCGGGCGACGCTCGGATTTCATGCGGCCTGGGATGTCGGAGCCAACGGCCGTATCGTCACCAACCGCGAGGCGACGCGCATGCTCTATGCGATGTATCCCTCGCCGGTGCGGCGCTGGATCGCGCAGCGCGGTGGGCTGACCCGCCACATGATCTTTCTGCGCGGCGCGCAGCTCGCCAGCATGTACCGGCCCTGCTACATGATGAACGCGCAGGCCACCGCACGCTGATGGTCGGCTTGACCGGCCACCGTTCAGCGCGGCATGCGTTCGCCGCATTTCCTTCAGCATGACGTGAACGGCGGGCGCCCTGTGGCGCTTGCTCCGCCGCACTGCACCCTCTATCAGGAACCCGAACGGGCCGGCGGCACGCGGCCGGCTGCGTGAGATGCAGGTTTTGGGCCGGCGCGCCGGTTGGCCGTGGCTGGAGAGGATGTGGTGATGACCGATCGTTCGACCCGACCGCTGGTGGTGTTCGCGGCGTTTGCCGGCAGCCTCGCGATCGGGCTCCTGGTGGTGCTGTGGCTGGCCGGGGGGCTGCGCACCGTGGCCGGGCCGGCGCCGATCGGCGGCGCGTTCCAGCTCACCGACCAGAACGGCCAGACCGTCACCGAGAAGAGCCTGCAGGGGCGCCCGACCATCATCTTCTTCGGTTATACCCATTGTCCCGATGTCTGCCCGACCTCGCTGTTCGAGATGTCCGAAGTGTTGCGGGCCCTGGGCAAGGATGCCGACCGCGTCAACGCCTATTTCATCTCGGTGGACCCGGAGCGCGACACCGCCGCCGTGATGAAGGACTATCTCGGCAGCTTCGATCCGCATCTGAAGGGGCTGACCGGCGATCCGCAGATGATCAGCAAGGTGCTGACCGAGTTCCGCGTTTACGCCAAGAAAGTGCCGGCGAAGGACGGCAACGACTACACGATGGATCACACCGCCCTGATCTACCTGATGGACAAGAAGGGCAATTTCGTCGCGCCGTTCAATCTGAAGCAGGCGCCGGAGGCCGCCGCCGCCGATCTCAAGCGCTATCTCTGACATCGCGGCGCCGATTCGCACGCGGCGCGAGCAGCGTAGCGGCGCGCACGGTCAGTGCGGCGAGCGGATGACGCGGTTTCGGCCGGTGCCGCGCCGCCAGTCCGTGTTCGGTCTTCTCCCAGCGGTAGCGGTCGACGAAGAACTGGTACAGCGCCCGCCAGGCCGCGACCGACAGCAGCGTCCAGTAGATCGGCGTCAGTAACAGCACGCCGCCATGCCGGAGCTGGCCACGCCTCGCCAGTCCCAGCGCGCCGACCACGGTGGTGGAGAGGCCGCCGGCGACGATGGCCGCGATGTGGACCGCAATGAACGGGCCGGAGAAGAACGTGGTCGGTTCTGCTTGCAGCATGCGCGCGACCAGATAAGCGATCAGTTGCAGCAGCAGGATCGGCGCGGCGAGCGCGGTCAGCACGTTGCCGCCGACCAGGAGATTGAGCGAGAGAACACCGCCGATGCCGGCCTCGTCCCACAGTCGCCGCGGCGAGCGCATGTGCACGCACCAGGTCTGCATCCATCCCTTCATCCATCGCGTGCGCTGGGGCAGCCAGCCGCCGAGCCGCGTCGGCGCTTCCTCATAGGTGGTTGAGGCGAAGGTCATGGCGCGATAGCCGAACCGCGCCAGCCGGAAACCGAGATCGGCATCTTCGGTGACGTTGTAGGCGTCCCAGCCGCCGGCTTCGCGCAGCGCGGCGGTGCGGAAATGGTTCGATGAGCCGCCGAGCGGCAACGGCAGGCCGAGCCGCGCGAGGCCGGGCAGGAAGACATCGAACTGCCCGGCATATTCGGCGGCGAACATCCGCGCGAGCCAGCCCTCCGCCGGATTATCGATGCATAGGCGCGCCTGCACGCAGACGGTGCGCGGGCCGTAGGCATGAAAGGCGTCGAGCGCGGCACGCAGCTGATCCGGCTCGGGAATGTCCTCGGCATCGAAGATCGTGACGAAGCTGCCGCGCACGAAGGGCAGCGCCCAGTTCAAGGCTTTCGGTTTGGTGCGCGGCCGCGTCGCCGGTGCGGTCAGGACCTGGAACGGCGATCGCGGCCCCCATCGCGCAATAGCGGCACGAGTCTCGTGATCGTCCGGTTCGACCACGAGAATGACGTCGAGCTTTTCCTTCGGATAGTTCAGATCGGAAATCGCCCGCAGCAACTGGCTGACCGTGGCTGCCTCGCGATAGAGCGCGGCGATCACCGTATAGACCGGCAGCGCATCGTCGCGCTGGTCGGGGGACGGTGCAACGGGCGTATCCGGAATCATCGCCCCGACCAGCCGGAGCGCGCTGAAGGCCAGGAACCAGATCGCGAACAGGCCGCCAACGACATGGAGCATTGTCAATGGTAACATCATCGCAAGGCCCGCTGCTGCCGCGACGACGAGATGGCCGATCCACGGTCGCTTTGCCGGCGGATGCGCGGCGGACGGCCCCGCCGTCAGGCCGGGGCATCGTTGATCCAAGCCCTCTGAGGCCGCGTGCGCCA
>DATMSE010000038.1:0-13301 GCA_035565575.1 Xanthobacteraceae bacterium | reverse complement strand
CGGCTTCCTCGACAGCGCCAAGGAGGAGTCGCTCGGCGCCATCGGCCAGGCGATGGCGGAGAACGGCAAGGTGATCGTCACCGGCTGCATGGGCGCGGAGCCGGAGCAGATCGAGCAAGCCTATCCCAACGTGCTGTCGATCACCGGGCCGCAGCAATACGAGAGCGTGCTTGACGCCGTGCATCGCGCCAAGCCGCCGCTGCACAATCCGCACCTCGACCTGATCCCGCCGCAAGGCGTCAAGCTGACGCCGCGCCACTACGCGTATTTGAAGATTTCCGAAGGCTGCAACAATCGCTGCACCTTCTGCATCATCCCGAAGCTGCGCGGCGATCTGGTGTCGCGCCCGGCGAACGACGTGCTGCGCGAGGCGGAGAAGCTGGTCGCCGCCGGCGTCAAGGAACTGCTGGTGATCTCGCAGGATACTTCGGCTTACGGCGTCGATATCAAGTATGCGGCGAGCCCGTGGAAGGATCGCGAGGTGCGCGCGAAATTTCTCGACCTCGCCCGCGAACTCGGCGATCTCGGCGCATGGGTGCGGCTGCAATACGTCTACCCGTATCCGCACGTCGACGAGGTGATCGGCCTGATGACGGAGGGCAAGGTGCTGCCCTATCTCGACATCCCGTTCCAGCACGCAGCCCCCGAGGTGCTGAAGGCGATGCGGCGTCCGGCGGCGCAGGACAAGACGCTGGCGCGCATCAAGATGTGGCGCGAGCAGTGTCCGGACCTCGCGCTGCGCTCCACCTTCATCGTCGGCTTCCCCGGTGAGACGGAGAGCGATTTCGCCTATCTGCTCGACTGGCTGGAGGAAGCCGAGATCGATCGCGTCGGCTGCTTCAAGTATGAACCGGTCGCGGGCGCGACCTCGAACGCGCTGGACAACCCGGTGCCGGACGAGATCAAGAAGGAACGCTGGAACGCGCTGATGGCGCGGCAGCAGAAGATTTCCGCGCGCCGTCTCAAGCGCAAGGTGGGCACGCGGCAGCAGGTCATCATCGACGAGGTCGGCCCCACGGTCGCGAAAGGCCGCTCGAAAGCCGACGCGCCGGAAATCGACGGCGCGGTCTACGTGACCAGCCGTCGCCCCTTGAGGGTCGGCGAGATCGTCACCGCCAAGATCGAGCGCGCCGAACAATACGACCTGCACGGCAGCGTCGCGGGGTTTTGACAAACCACTACGACGACGGCGTCTCGTCGGCGATGAAGCGCGCGGCCGTGAAGCCGAACGTCATCGCCGGGCCGATCAGCGAGCCGCCGCCGGGATAACGGCCGCGGAACACGCTCGCCATGTCGTTGCCGACGGCGAAGAGCCCCGGAACGGCCGCACCATCCTCGCGCAGCACGCGCGCGTTTTCGTCGGTCCTGATGCCGGCGAAATTGCCGATGTCGCCGGCATGCATCCACACCGCATAGAACGGGCCCTTGTCGAGCGGCGCGACGTTCGGGTTGATCGGGTTGCCCGCATCGCCGAGATAATGCCCGTAAACGCTGCGGCCCTTGCCGAACTCCGGGTCCTCGCCTTTCGCCGCGTGGCGATTGTACTCCGTGACGGTCTGGCCGAGCACGGTGGCATCGACCTCGATCATCGCGGCCAGCGCGGCGATTGAATCTGCCTTGTAGAGATAGCCCGCCTCGATCAGCCTCTGCGTCGGCAGGAACGGCTTGGCGTAGCCGAGACCGTATTTCGCGAACGCCGTCTGATCGCAGATCAGGAACGCGCCGGCGGGGCGACCGCTATCCGGGTGCGCCACCAGCCGCTCGACGAAGTCATGATACGAGACGCTCTCGTCGGTGAAGCGCCGGCCGTTGCGCAGCACCGCGATCATGCCGGGCTTGCCCTGGTTCACCGAATGGATGATGGCGCCGAAGGTGCCGTCCGGGCGCGGCACGCGCGAGATCGGCATCCACGCGCCGGCATTGGGAATGTCGGAGGCCACAGAGCCGCCGACGCTCTCCGCCATCCGCGCGCCGTCGCCGACATTGCCCGGCGCGGTCAGCGAGATGTGCTCGTCACCGAGCGCCGGATGGTTATAGATCCGCGCGCGCCGCTCGACGTTCTGCGCGAAGCCCCCGCTCGCCAGCACCACGCCGCGCCGCGCGATCACGCGCACCGCGCGGCCGTTGCGGTTGACGATGGCGCCGCTCACGCGTCCGTTCTCGACGATCAGTTCGCTCGCCGGCGCGAACGTCCACAGCGGCGTGCCCATGTCGAACAGCGCACGCGCCAACCGCGCGATCAGCGCGTTTCCGTTCACCAGCGTCTGTCCGCGTCCATGACGAACCACGTCGTAACCGTATTTCGCCAACAGCATGCCGACCCGCAGCGTCGAACGCAGCGAGCGTCCGAACTTGTAGAAATGGCTGAGATCGGAGCCTGACGAAACGCCCATGCCGAACAGCGACAGTTCGCGCGGCAGCGGCCGCAGCCGATGCAGTTCGCCGCCGAGGATGCCCGCCTTCGCCGGGCCGGCCTGCAACGAACGCCCTTTCGGCACCGCGCCCGGCTGGCCCGGATGGTAATCCGGCATGGCGGTGGCGGCGAACGGAATGCCGATGTCCCTCACGAAGAAATCGACCATGCGCGGGCCATTGGTCAGATAGGTCTCGACCTTGGCCTCGTCGTAGTCGTTGCCGAGTTCCGCGCGCAGATAGCGCCGACACGCGCCGGGATCGTCGCCGACGCCAGCCTCGACCGCCTGCGAATTGCCGGGAATCCAGATGTAACCGCCGGAGATCGCCGTGGTGCCGCCGAACACCGGCGCCTTCTCCACCATCAACACGTCGAGCCCGGCCTTGCGCGCGGTGATCGCGGTGGCGAAGCCACCCGCGCCCGATCCGATGACGAGGACATCGCAACGATGCTCATGAACGCGGCTTGCATGATCCGTCATCGCTCGTCTCCCGGCGCTGCGAGGCGCGGCGCGCGGCACGGCCCTCAAGCTTCAACGGTGAGCAAATCACAGCGCGGACGAGCGGCTTTCAACTGCATTCCGCTCATGACGACATAAGGCTATGTCATGCGTATCACGCGACGAACGGCAACCTGCCACGCACGAAGGCGTGGCCGGTCACTATCGGCGGCCGAGGGCCCTATGGTTTCAAAATCGACGCCCCGGTGGTCTTGCGGCCTTCTAGATCGATATGCGCCTGCGCGGCATCCTTGAGCGCATAGGCATGATTGATCGGCAGATGCAGATGGCCGTTGATTACCGCCGCGAACAGCGTGTCGGCGCCCTCGATCAGGTCGGACCGCTTGGCGACATAGTCGTTGAGCTTCGGCCGCGTCGCGAACAGCGAACCGTGATTGTTGAGTTCGGCCAGCGCGAACGGCGGCACCGGGCCCGAGGCATTGCCGAAGGACACGAATAGCCCGCGCGGCTTGAGACACGACAGCGAGCCGGGGAACGTGGTCTTGCCGACGCCGTCATAGACCACGTCACACAGTTCGCCGCGGCTGATCTGCTTGACGCGCTCGACGAAATTCTCCTCGTTGTAGAGGATGACGTGATCGCAGCCGTTGGCGAGGGCGAGGTCCGCCTTCGCCTTCGAGCCGACGGTGCCGATCACGTGCGCGCCGAGCGCCTTGGCCCACTGGCAGGCGATCAGGCCGATGCCGCCAGCCGCCGCGTGGATCAGAACGCGATGGCCGGGCTCGACCTTGAAGGTCTTGTGCAGCAGGTACCAGACCGTCAGCCCCTTGAGCATCAGCACCGCGCCCTGCTCGTAGGTGATGTGGTCCGGCAGCTTCACCAGCTTGTCGGCCGCGATGTTGCGCTCGGTCGCGTAGCCGCCGAGATTGGCGTAATAGGCGACGCGGTCGCCCGGATGGAAATCCGTGACGCCCTGCCCGACCGCGACCACCTCCCCGGCCGCCTCGTTGCCCGCGATGAACGGCAGCGACGGCGCCTTGTAGAGCCCGGTGCGATAATAGACGTCGATGAAGTTCAGGCCGACGGCATGCTGGCGGATATGGACCTCGCCGGCGGCCTGCGGCGGCACGTCGATGCTCTCATAGACCAGGGCTTCCGGACCGCCCACCTGATGCACACGAACGGCTTTGGCCATGCTGCGTCTCCTGCCTGATGCGACACCACCCCATCGATAGCCAAGGCCTTCGTATTGTCAACGTGGGACGTGGTGCTCGGAGCCTCAACAACCTCGGCGTCGTCCGCGCAGGCCGGGACCCATACGCCTTCCGTTTCCGTCATGGCCGGGACAAGCCCGGGCATGACGATGGAGAATCCGGTGGCTACCCGCGCGGGGACGACGACTTCGTGTTGCGCGCGCCCTACGCGCGCCCCCGGTTCTTCCGTGCCATGATGTTGAACACCTCCACCGCCAGCGAGAACGCGATCGCGAAGTAGATGTAGCCGCGCGGGATGTGGAATTCGAAGCCGTCTGCCACCAGCGCCACGCCGATCAGCACCAGGAACGCCAGCGCCAGCATCTTGGTGGTGGGATGCTCGGCGACGAAACGCGCCACCGGCCCCGACGACACGTACATCACGATGCAGGCGATGACGACCGCCGCGATCATGATCTCGAGATCCTTGGCCATGCCGATCGCCGTGATGATAGAATCCAGCGAGAACACCAGATCGACGATGATGATCTGCAGGATGACCCAGAAGAATGCGCGCGGCGGCGCCTTCGGGTCGGCCTCGCCGGCTTCCCGCGCCTCGACCTCGCCGTGAATTTCGTGCGTCGCCTTGGCGATCAGGAACAGGCCGCCGCCGATCAGGATCAGATCGCGCCACGAGAAGCCCATGTCGAAGATCGTGAACACCGGCTGCGTCAGCCCGATCAGCCATACGAGGACGCTCAGCAGCGCGATGCGGAACACCAGCGCCAGCAAGAGGCCGATCTGGCGCGCCCGCGTCGCCCGCGGCTCCGGAATCCGCGACACCAGCACCGACAGGAAGATTACGTTGTCGATGCCGAGCACGATCTCCAGCGCGGTCAAGGTCAGGAGAGCGGCCCAGGCCTCGGGACTGGTCAACAGGTCGATCATGTTCTGGCATTCCCAAACAAACGGAGGATGGCATCGCTGAAGAGGACGTGCAGGCCGATGGCGACCAGCGCCGCGCTGACCGGCAGCGCCACGTTGAAATCCTTGAGCAGCGCGTAGATCGCAAGCATGCCCCACAGGATCATCAGCGCGATATTGAGCCGGCGCAGGCGCTTCACGCGCACCGGATGCAGGACGTGAATCGGAACGAAAGTGAGCACGACCAGGGCGGCGATCGCGAGGCTGGCCAGCCCCGGGGGCGGCTGCAGCAGGAACAGATAGAACGCCACCGCGTTCCACAGCGCCGGGAAGCCACGGAAATGATTGTCGCCGGTTTTCATGCGCCGGTCGGCGAAATACAGCGCGCTGGTGACGACGATGCCGATCCCGAGCAGCGGCGCGGCGATCGGCAGCAGCAGTCGGCTCGCCGCGATCGCATAAGCCGGCACGAAGACGTAGGTCAGGAAATCGACGACGAGGTCGAGCGTGTCGCCGGACCATCGCGGCTGCATGGCGGCGACGTCGAGACGGCGCGCCAATGGTCCGTCGAGCGCGTCGATGATCAATGCCAGTCCGAGCCAGCCGAACATCGCGGCCCAATGCTCGCGCACCGCCTCCAGCAGCGCAACGAGCGCGATGCCGGCGCCCAGCGCCGTGAAGATATGAACCCCAAACGCCGCCAAGCGTGACGAGTTCGATATCGAAGACTGCTGCGAGGTGTCCGCGCCTGACATATGCGCTGCAAGCTCTAACAGGATTTCCGTCCCTTTGCATCCCTCCGCTTGCGGCGATCCGCCGCGCGAGAACTCATCCGGCGTCGACGGAGCATCTATTTCGTCATGGCTGGGCTTGTCCCGGTCATCCACGTTCTCCTCCTATGAAGCCGCCAAGACGTGGATGGGCGGAATAAATCCGGCCATGACGACCCGATAAGCAAATCGTTCCCGCTGCCCTTGCATTTTCACCGTCGAATACCGATTGTCCGGCCATGGATACGACGACAGACCAGACGATCTACGACGCCATCGTCATCGGCGGCGGCCCGGTCGGACTATCCACCGCCGTCGCGCTGGCGCGCGCGAATATCCAGGTCGCGCTGGTCGCCAGCCGCAAGCCCTATCCGGACAACCGCACCACCGCCCTGCTCGGCGGCACGATCGATTTTCTGCAGGCGCTCGAGGTGTGGCATCGCTGCGCGCCAAACGCCACCGCGTTGCAGACCATGCGGCTGGTCGACAACACCGACCGCCTGATCCGCGCGCCGGAAGTCTGCTTCGCATCGCACGAGATCGGCCTCGACGCGTTCGGCTACAATATCGAGAACCGCGTGCTGGTCGCTGCGCTCGAAGCGCGCGCGGCGGAGATCGAGCGCATCGTGCGCATCGACGACGAGGCTGACAGCGTCGCGATCGATGCCGAGGGCGTCACGGTGCGCAGCCGCAACGGCACGCTGCTGCGCGGCCGGCTGGTTGCCGGCGCCGACGGCCGCCAGTCGATGTGCCGCGAGGCCGCCGGCATCGGCGTCGAGCGCCGCCGGTTGCGCCAGACCGCGTTGACATTCAATATCGCGCATCGCCGTCCGCATCGGAATACATCGACGGAATTTCACACCACGCAGGGTCCGTGCGTCTTCGTGCCGTTGCAGGGCAACCGCTCCAGCGTGGTCTGGGTCGCCGATCCGGCGGAGGCTGCGCGCCTGATGGCGCTCGACGACGAAGCGCTGTCGCTCGCCACCGAGCGCATGATGCAGTCGATCCTCGGCCGCGTCAGCGTCGAGCCGGGCCGTCACAGCTTCCCGCTCGCCATCGAACAGCCGCGCCAGTTCGCCGGCCAGCGCGTCGTCCTTGTCGGCGAAGCCGCGCATGTGCTGCCGCCGATCGGCGCGCAGGGACTCAATCTCGGCCTGCGCGACGCCGCCGATATCGCCGACATCGTCGCGGATGCGCTGGCACGCGGCGAGGACATCGGCGCACCGGCCACGCTGGCGCGGTTCGACCGCAAGCGCCGCGGCGATATCGCCAGCCGCACCCTGGTGATCGATCTCGCCAACCGCTCGCTGCTCAGCGACTTCCTGCCGGTACAGCTCGCGCGCTCCGCAGGACTGCATCTGCTCAGCGCCGTCAGGCCGCTGCGCCGCCTCGCGATGCGGGAGGGACTGGCGCCGTCGTGGCGGCGATTCTCATCCTCAGAGCGATCCTCGTCCTGAGAGATGCGTCTTGAGGAATGTCATTGCCGGGCTTGACCCGGCAATCCATCTTTTTGAAGAGGATGGATGCGCGGATCAAGTCCGCGCATGACAGCGGACAATTGCGGTGAAGCAGAAAAACTAAAACGGAAGCAGAAAAACTAGAACGCCAGATAGCCGCTCTTGAGCATCCACATCACGCTGGTGAGCGTCACCACCGAGGCCAGCGTGCCGAGCATCACCGCGGCCGAGGCGGCTTCGGTCCAGGTGTCGTACTGCCGTGCGATCACGAAGACGTTCAGCGCCGGCGGCAGCGAGGCCATCAGCACCGCGGTCGCCGCCCATTCCGCCGTGAACGGTCCGAACCACCACAACAGGCCGAGCACCAGGACCGGATGAACCACCAGCTTCACCGCGATCAGCCCCGGCAGTTCCCACGGCACCCGCCCGAACGGCCGCAGCGCCACGGTGACGCCGAGCACGAACAGCGCCACCGGCGCCGCCGAGTTCTGCAGGAACTGCAGGATGCCATCGAGCGCCACCGGCAGCTGGACGTGGAACGCGGCCGCCAGCACGCCGCAATAGACCGCGACGATCAGCGGATGCAGCGCGATCTCCTTCACCACGAAGCCCAGCGTCGGCAGCAGCGGCCGCCGCGTCCCGTCGGTCAGCGCCATCAGCACCGGGATCACCGTGAACAGGAAAATGCTGTCGAAGCAGAAGATCAGCGCCGTCGGCACCGCCGACTTCAGCCCGAACACCGCGAGCGCCAGCCCCGGCCCCATATAGCCGATATTGCCGTAGCCGCCCGCCAGCCCCGCCATGGCCGCCTGGCGGAGCGACAGCTTGCCCAGCAGTCGGGCGACCAGCACCGACAGCGTGAAGGCGCCGGCGGTTCCCAGCGTCGTCGCCACCACAAACGGCAAGTTGTTGAGTTCCTCGAACGGCGTGCGCGAGACGATCCGGAAGAACAGCGCCGGCAACGAGACGTAGAGAACGTAGAAATTCATCCAGGCAAGGCCGGATTCCGGCAGCCCTCGGTACCTGCCGCAGGCGTAGCCGATGAAAATCAAACCGAAATACGGCAGCGCCAGATTGAGAATTTCGATCATGAAACCGGAATTTCCGCAGGAAATTGGATTGTCGCCGCCCGTCGGCAGATGCCTCGCGGCCCATCGGCTGGACGTTTTCTAGGAATCAGGTGGGTTTGGCATTCGCGTCGATCGGCCCGGGCGCATCGGCGCATGCCAATTTCCCAGCTCCACTAAGACCTTATATTGCTGGCGGTTCTTTGGTTCGCATTTGCCGGGCCGCTCGCCGCGACTGCGGCAAATGTGAGAATCGAACCACTAGCATCGGCCACAATCCTGGTCTATTCGACTGTGCATGGCAAAGATGCGCACGGCAAAATTTCAGATCGGCCAAATCGTCAAGCACCGGATCTTTTCGTTCCGGGGCGTGATTTTCGATATCGATCCGGAATTCGCCAATACCGAGGAGTGGTGGCTTGCCATTCCCGAACAGGTGCGGCCGCACAAGGACCAGCCATTCTATCACCTGCTGGCCGAGAACGCGGAATCCGAATACGTCGCCTATGTCTCCGAGCAGAACCTGCTCCCGGACGAATCGGGCGAGCCGGTCCGCCACTCGCAGATCGCGGAAATCTTCGTGAAGGACAAGGCGGGCGGCTATCGGCCCCGCAACTCGTCGCTGAACTGATCGCCATCATTTCGCCGCAAGGCGCCCAGTTTCGCCACAAGATTCCCGCATGAAAAAAGCGCTCCTCGGCGGAGCGCTTTTTGTGTCCTGGCGTGACGACCGCTGTGCGGTTACTGCTTCGCGGGCGGATTGGCAGGCGCCGCAGCGTTACCGGCCGGCTGTTGCGCTTCCAGCTTGGCACGCGCTTCCGCCGCACGCTTCTGCAGCTCTTCCTGCAGCTTCTTCTGGGTTTCCTCGAACACCTTCGGATCGGTCGGCGGACCGTCATAAGCCTTGGCGAACTCGGCCAGCGGCAGCGGCAGCGTCAGCGGCGCGCCGTTCGAGTTGATCGCCTGCACGATCAGGTTCTGCCCCTTCTTCAGATTGGCGATCATCTCCGGCGTCACTTCGTAATCGGACATGCAGCCGTTGGCGAAGCAGATCACATACGGCGCCTGCAGCGGCGTGTTGCTGTCGATGATGATGCGCGTGCCGTGCACGAGCTGCATGCCGAGCGGCAGCGTGACGCGAAGGATCTTCTTGGGCTCGCCTTCCGGCTCGATAATCACCGCCGCGATCACCGGCTGACCGGACTCGATGCGACCGTCCTTGCCGGTGAAGCACACCTGCTTGGCATTGGCGTCCTGCCCCTTGAGACAGAACTTGGTCCACGGCGCGTAGATCAGCTGCACCTGCTGCTGTTCCGGCTGCTGCTGGGCCTGCCCCGCCGGCGCCTGTGCCGGCTGCTCGGCCTTGGGCGCCGCTTTCGGCGCCGCCTTGCCGTTCGACTTGGCCTTTTGCTGGTGCTGCGCTGGCGCCGGCTGCTGCTGGGCTTGGGCGACGGAGATCGCCGCCGTTGCGGCAAAGCCCGCAGCCGCGGCAACAACAGTCGCGGTCCGCCCACACCGCCATGCCCGGGCGGCCATATCGGTGAAACTCATTGCGGAAAGCCCTTTCTCGAATGGTGGCGCCCAAACCGCAATGGGACGCCGCCCTAACAATTGAGCCGCCGTTTCCTCGCCAAATGAGGCCGTTGAGTGGCCGGCAGCCGCCATGCTGATCAAATGTACGCCTTCAATACAGCGGCAAACGAAAAGATCAATGCCATGGCGCGCTGTTTGCCATCCGGCCGGGGCCGAAGCGTGGCGGCTGTGGTAAATTTTCCGGGTGACATGCATCGAATCACCACGACGGCCGATAGTTCCTGCGGTGCAACGCACCCATCGCGCCGTCGTCTTCCGGATCGCGGCCATTCTGGCTGCAGCCACGCTGACCGGAAGCGGCATCGCGGCCGCGAGCACAAGCCATGGCATTGCCATGCATGGTGCCCCGGCTATGGCCGAGGATTTTGCCCATCCGCCCTATGTGAATCCCGATGCGCCGAAGGGTGGTCGGCTAGTGCAGGGACTCAGCGGCACCTTCGACAGCCTCAATCCATTCATCGTCCGCGGCCTCGCCGTCCAGCAGATGCGTGGTTTCGTCATCGAGAGCCTGATGGCGCGGGGCCAAAACGAACCTTTCACGCTCTACGGTCTGGTGGCCGAACGCATCGAAACCGACGACGCGCGAACGCAGGTTACCTTCCACCTCAATCCGCGTGCGCGCTTCTCCGATGGCCACCCGGTTCGTGCCGCCGACGTTCTGTTCTCATGGCAACTGCTGCGCGACAAGGGACGCCCGAACCATCGGATGTACTACGCCAAGGTCGCGCACGCTAAGGCTGTCAACGAGACAACCGTACGGTTCGAGTTCGGCGGCGTCAGCGATCGCGAACTGCCATTGATCCTCGGATTGATGCCAGTGCTGCCACAGCACGCAGTCGATCCCGCGACCTTCGAAGAGACGTCGATGGCGCCGCCGCTCGGCTCCGGTCCCTATCGTGTCACCCATGTCGATCCCGGCAGCAGCGTCACATTGACCCGCGACCCGAACTATTGGGGCCGCGATCTGCCGATCAACAGGGGCTCATGGAATTTCGATGAGATCCGGCTCGACTTTTATCGCGATGCCAACAGCCAGTTCGAGGCCTTTAAACGCGGCCTCTATGATGTTCGCGTCGAGAACGAGCCGCTCCGCTGGCACAGCGGCTACGATCTGAAGGCCGTCAAATCCGGACGGATTGTGCGCGACGTCATTAAGCCGGGCGTGCCCAATCCGACGGAGTATTTTGTCTTCAATACGCGCCGTCCGGCCTTCGCCGACATTCGCGTCCGTGAAGCGCTGTCGTTGCTGTACGACTTCGAGTGGATCAACCAGAACTATTTTTTCGGCCTTTACGCGCGCTCCCCCGGTTACTTTGCCGGATCGGAGCTGTCGTCCTATCAGCGGCCGGCAGATGCGACCGAGCGCGCCCTGCTGCGGCCCTATGCCGACAAAGTGCGACACGACGTGCTCGACGGCACCTACCGGCTTCCCATCAGCGACGGTTCTGGACGCGACCGCACGACCTTGGGCCGCGCGCTCGGGCTGTTGTCGCAAGCGGGCTATGAACTCAAGGACTCCGTGCTGCGCGCTCGCAAGACCGGCGAACCTCTCGCTTTCGAAATCCTGGTAACCACGCGCGATCAGGAACGTATCGCCCTCACCTACGCCGCCAATCTGAAACGCGCCGGGATTCAGGCGTCGGTGCGTGCTGTCGATGGGGTGCAGTTTGATCAACGCCGGATCAGCTATGACTTCGATATGATCCCGAACCGTTGGGATCAGTCGCTCTCGCCCGGCAACGAGCAATCGTTCTACTGGGGCAGCGAGGCCGCCGACCATCAGGGGACCCGCAACTACATGGGGGCGAAGAATCCGGCTGTGGATGCGATGATCGCGGCAATGCTGGCGGCGCGCGAGCAACCCGCCTTCGTTTCTGCGGTCCGCGCGCTCGACCGGGTTCTGATCTCCGGGTTTTACGCGATTCCTCTGTACAATATCCGCGAGCAATGGATCGCGCGGTGGAATCGGATACAAAGGCCGGCAACCACCGCTTTGACGGGCTATCTTCCGGAAACGTGGTGGTATTCGCCACCGCAGCCGCCGCACAGGTAAGCCCGTGCTTCAAACCACCGCGTCACCGACCCTGGATGGATTGTTTCGCCGCAGCCTGACGCGCCGGCCGGATGCTCTGGCGCTGATCGATCCGCCCAACAAGATGCGGATATGCGGCCAGTCCCCACGGCAACTCACGTTCGCGCAGGCGGATCAGACGATATCCGCGCTCGCCGCGCATTTCGTCGCGGCCGGCCTGCCGCCGCAATCCATTATCGCGGTGCAGCTTCCCAACACGGTGGAATTTGCGCTGACGCTGCTCGCCGCCCATCGCGCCGGATTGGTGGTCGCGCTCATGCCGCTGTTGTGGCGCCATGCCGACCTGACCGTTGCGCTGAACCGGATCGGAGCGCGGGCGATCGTCAGCTGTTCAAAGATCGATGGCGTCAGTCACGCCGACCTGGCAATGAATGCCGCGGTGGAAGCGTTCTCGATCCGCCACGTTTGCGGCTTCGGTCCGGATTTGCCGGAAGGCATGATCTCTCTTGACGACGTAATGGCCGAGGGCGGCGCCACCGCGCCGGCCGTCGCGATCGACGCACGCCATGCCGCCCTGATTTCCTTCGATGTCACCCATAAGGGCTTTCTGCCTGTCCCGCGAACCCATCTCAGCCTGATCTCGGGCGGACTCGCGGTCTTCCTCGAAAGCGGCATGGGGCAAAGCGCGACGCTTCTCTCGACGCAGAGCATGGCCTCCTTCGCCGGACTTGCGGCGTCGCTGGTATGCTGGCTCCTCAGCGGCGGCACCTTCGTTCTGCATCATCCGTTCGATGGCGACCTGTTAGCGCAACAACTCGCCGAATCCGGCTGCGACACTCTGGTCGCACCGGCAGCTCTCGCCATGCGCCTGGGGGAAGACGCAAGCCTGCTGCAGGCTTCCTCGCTGCGCAATGTCATCAGCCTCTGGCGTATGCCGGAACAAGTATCATCCAGTCCCGACTGGCCGAGCGATCACATCGGGCTGACGGACGTCTATCTGTTCGGGGAAGCCGGGCTATTCGGCGCGCGACGAAGCGAAGACGGGACGCCCGTCGCCATCATGCCCGGTCCCTACGGCGCGCCGCGGGTTGACTCCCAGTCGCCCGTCGCCGGCGAAACGCTGCTCACGGACGCCGGCACGTTGGCTCTGCGCGGCTCGATGGTGCCGCTCGCCGCCTACGTCTCAGCACCGGACCTGCTCCGCCGCGACGCCGCGCCAATCACTTATGTCGACACCGGCTATGCGGCGCGGATCGATCGAACCACCGGCGCGATCTGCATCACCGCGCCTCCGTCCGGCCTTCTCACCGTCGGCGGCTATCGGTTTCAGGCCGACGATCTGGATGCCTGGGCCAAGCGCCTTGGCGAGGGCACGATGTTGACCGCGCTGCC
>DATMSE010000037.1:0-25113 GCA_035565575.1 Xanthobacteraceae bacterium | reverse complement strand
CCCTGCGTCCCGAACGCAGTGCTCTACCGGGCTGAGCCACACTCCGACGATGGGGCGGCTTATAGCGTCGGCTTTCGGCCACCGCAAGACAGCGAATGGAAGATCGGAACGGATGACCGCCGAATTGAGGACAAAAATCGCCGCCGCCACACCCGCCGTGATCGAAGAGGCCGCCCGGCGGCTCGCGGAAGGCGGCCTGGTGGCGTTTCCGACGGAGACGGTCTACGGCCTCGGCGCCGACGCCACGCATCCTGAGGCCGTTGCGCGGCTCTACCGGGCCAAAGGACGGCCCTCCTTCAATCCGCTAATCTCTCATGTCCACGATCTGGCCGGCGCGATGCGAATCGCCCGTCTCGACCCGACCGCGCGGAAACTGGCGGAAGCCTTCTGGCCCGGCCCGCTGACGCTTGTGCTGCCGAAGACCCCGGACTGCGCCGTCGCGGACATCGCCACCGCCGGCCTCGACACCATCGCGGTGCGGATGCCGGCCCATACCGTCGCACGGGATATCCTGCGGGCGCTCGGGCACCCGATCGTGGCGCCCTCCGCCAACCGCTCCGGCCACGTCTCGCCGACCACTGCCGCGCATGTGAACGACGATCTCAACGGCCGGATCGACCTGATCGTCGACGGCGGCCCGGTGTCGGTCGGCGTGGAATCCACCATTGTCGGCTGCCTTGGCGAGCCGGCGCTGCTCCGTCCCGGCGGGCTGCCCCGCGTCACCATCGAACAGGTACTCGGCCGTCCGCTCCGGCGGCCGCGTCCGGCCCCGACGGGTCACGGACAGCCGGTCGCGCCCGGCATGCTGGCTTCGCATTATGCGCCGCGCACCCCGGTGCGGCTCAACGCCACCCATCTCGAGCCCGGCGAGGCGCTGCTGGCGTTCGGACCGGTGACACTTTCCGGTCACCGTGTTGCCGCAAGAATCCTGAACCTCTCGGAGGGGGGCGATCTGACCGAAGCCGCGACCCATCTGTTCGGTCACCTGCGCGCGCTCGACGCCGCCAATGCGCGCGCCATCGCGGTAATGCCCATTCCCGAGCGCGATCTCGGCGAGGCCATCAACGATCGCCTGCGCCGCGCCGCCGTTCCTCCCGAATGACGCGCGCCGCATCTCGCGCCATCATGCGATGTCCGCTAATATCGCATCACCCAATCAAGGACCATCCATGAACGTCGTCGCGTCGCCGCCTGCTCCGCTCTCGCCTGATCTGATCGCGCGCTTTCAGGCCATCGTCGGCGACAAGTATGGCGTCACCGATCCACATGAGATCGCGCCCTACGTCACCGAGGAGCGCAATCTTTATCAAGGCCATTCGCAACTGGTGCTGCGGCCGGCTTCGACAGCCGAAGTCGTCGCGATCTGCAAGCTCGCCAGCGAAACGCATACGGCGCTGGTGCCGCAAGGCGGCAATACCGGCCTCGTCGGTGGCCAGACGCCGCATCATGGCGAAGTCGTCCTGTCGCTGCGGCGGATGGATAAAATCCGCGAGGTCGATCCGCAATCGAACACGATGACAGCCGAAGCCGGCTGCGTCCTGCAAACGCTGCAACAGCGCGCCGCCGAAGCGGACCGCCTGTTTCCGCTTTCGCTCGGCGCGGAAGGCAGTTGCACCATCGGCGGCAATCTCTCCACCAATGCCGGCGGCACCGGGGCGCTCGCTTACGGCGTGGCGCGCGCGATGGCGCTCGGCCTGGAGGTCGTGCTGGCGGATGGCCGTATCCTCAATACGCTTTCGAAACTGAAGAAGGACAACACCGGTTATAACCTGCATAACCTTTTCATCGGCGCTGAAGGCACGCTCGGCGTGATCACCGCCGCGACGCTCAAGCTGTTTCCGAAGCCGCGTAGCGTCGCGACCGCGTTCGTCGGATTGGCTTCGCCCGCGCAAGCACTCAGGCTGCTGGAGATCGCGCAGAACGAGGCCGCCGGCAGTCTCACCAGCTTCGAACTGATGGCGGAAATCTGCATCGACTTTTCGGTCAAGCACGGTCCATCGATCCGCGATCCGCTGGCGACACGGCATCCGTGGTACGTGCTGATGGAAGTATCGTCGTCGCGGGATGACGCGCGCACGACTCTCGAAGCGATTCTCACCCGCGCCTTCGAGGCCAGCATCATCGATGACGCCGTGATCGCCGAAAATCTCGCGCAGCGCACCGCGTTCTGGACGCTGCGCGAAGTGATCTCGCCGGCGCAGAAGCCCGAAGGCGGATCGATCAAGCACGACGTATCGGTGCCGGTCGCAGCCGTTCCCGCCTTTATCGAGAGGGCTAATGCCGCCGTGACGAAGCTGGTATCCGGCGCGCGCCCGGTGCCGTTCGGTCATCTCGGCGACGGCAACATTCACTATAACGTCAGCCAGCCGGTCGGCGGCGACAAGGCCGCCTTCCTCGCGCGCTGGCATGACATCAGCAACGTGGTATTCGAGATCGTGCTCGCGATGGGCGGCTCGATCTCGGCCGAGCACGGCATCGGCGTCATGAAACGCGATGACCTGCCGCAAGTGAAAGACCAAGTAGCGATGGAAGTGATGCGCGGCATCAAGACCTTGCTCGACCCGCTCGGCATCATGAATCCGGGCAAGGTCCTGTAACGCCGCCGTCCAGTTTCAGAATAACGAGCCTTGCCGATCGTCATCGGCTGCAGCCGGCTTGCGCGGCGTGTGCTTCGTTTTCGCCGGCTGCGCCTCAGCCGCGATCTGCTGTTCGGACAGCGGCTGGATCAGCACCGGATCGTCGTTGCCGACCCGATTGACCTCGCGCGAGACACGATGCCAATCGAAGGCATCATCGGCGGGCGCTACCAACAGGCTCGCGGCCTCGTCGGCATTCACTTCGGCGCAATCCAGCCAGCGCGCGAATTGTGTCGGCGCGATCGTCACCGGCACGCGATGATGTAGCGACGCGAGGCCGCCTTTGGCCGCCGCCGTGATGATCGCGACGGTGTCGACTTCCTCGCCGTTCGGGCCGCACCAGGTTTCGGCGACGCCGGCAAAGCCGATCGGGCCGCCGCGACGCGGATAGATGAAATAGGGATACTTCTGCCCGGCAACGCTTTGCCACTCGTAGTAACCGTCAGCCGGAATCAGGCAGCGCCGCCGCCGGATCGCATTTCGAAACGCGGGCTTCTCCTTTATCGTTTCCGCCCGCGCATTGATCACCAGCGTGAAGGTCCGCGGATCCTTGACCCAGCTCGGGATAAATCCCCAGCGCATCAGCCGGAAGTGACGCGCGCCCTGCTCAGCCAGTACCACGGCGACCGGTTGCGTCGGCGCGATGTTGTGCTGGGCGGGAAAGTTCGGTGTCTCGGAATACTCGAATACGCCGCGAACGGCGGACGGCGGCGAAGTAATAACAAAACGACCGCACATTTATTGCGTCCTGTTCGACATATCTTCAGCACCTTTTAACGGGAAGTGTTAAAAGTGAGACCAATGACCTCTCCCGCCGCCCAGCCTTCCCGCACTTCCGGAACGCCCCCCCTCGAACGGCCAACGGCGGCCGAGCTGGCGGCTGCCAATATCAATCCACGAACCGGCCTTGCCACCGACTATCTCAATCATTTCAATGAAGCCATCATGCTGCTCGAAATGATTCCGGATATGCCTGAATGCGCCGCCGACTTTCTGGATTGGCGGCCCCTGTCCTACAGCGAACACTTCATGGCGTCGAACTTCAAGGCGCGGGACCTGGCCATTCGGGCCTATGAGCAATCCGACGCCGACATCCGCGCCGAGTTCGACAACATCACCGGCACGATGACCTCGATTCTCACCGCGGTCGGCGCCGCGATGCGGGAAGCGCGTCACGATGATACGCGAACCAAGCTGGCGGAGCAGGCCACCGGCTGGATTCGGCCGCTCATCACCTTGGCCGGCGGCATCATTCACGGTCCGGGCGTCGAGCTCGAGACCGACATCGATTCCATCATGACGCAAGATCTCACGTGACTGCCGCTGCTCCCGGCCGGCCTCAACTCGCTGTCAGCGCCGTGATCTTCCGCGACGGCAGACTGCTGGTGGTCCGACGCGCCAACGCCCCCGGACGCGGGCTTTACTCGGTCCCCGGCGGGCGCGTCGAACACGGCGAAACGCTGCACCAGGCCGTGATGCGGGAAGTACGGGAGGAGACCTCGCTCGCCATCGAGATTGTCGGATTCGCGGGTTGGCGGGAGGTGCTTCCCGACCCGGCGAAGGGCCGCAGCGGACACTATCTGGTGATCTCCTTCGCGGCCCGCTGGCGTAGCGGCGAGGTGTCCTTGAACGAGGAACTTGACGACTTCCGCTGGATCGCGCCGGATGACGTCACGACGCTGACGACGACGCAGGGGCTGGCGGAGATCGTCGGCGCCGCTCGCCGCCTGATTTCCTGAAGGGCCGCCGACTTGCGCCTGCGGCATCGAGAAGGCATATCAGCGGCAATCCGGGCCCGATGATGCGCACTCGACTTATTGCTGCAGTCCTACTCCTCGCGATCCACGCCGTGAGCCTTCATCCGGGCTCGGCACGGGCGCAGGATGCCGCCGCGCCGTTCGACGGGGACCTGCAGCGGCTGGCCGAAATTCTCGGCGCGCTGCACTATCTGCGCGGCATCTGCGGGGCCAACGAAGGGCCGAAATGGCGCAACGAGATGCAGGCCTTGATGAACGCCGAAACGCCATCCGGCGAGCGCCGCACCCGACTCATCGCCAGTTTCAACCGCGGCTATAACGGCTTTCAGCAGACCTACAGGACCTGCACCCCGGCCGCCAATGTCGCAATTGAACGCTACATCGACGAAGGCGCTCGAATTTCGCGCGACCTGACCGCCCGTTACGCGAACTAGGCGAGCGGCGCGCGCCTAATTCGTAGAAGCCGTGTTGTAACGACGTATCACTGCGGAACTTACAACAAGCTTGAACCTCTCCGTTAACCTTTCCTAAAGATGTGGCCTAGCCGGACCCGTGAGCCGTGTTAAACCTTGCATGGTTTCGCCGCGTTCGCACAGCACCCCATGTCCTTGGGAAATTTATGAGCCAATCCCTGTCCTACATCGTCGCGCACGACCCCAGGCCGGATCACGAGCAGAAGCAGGCGGCATTGAGTTATCTCAATGAAGCGTGGGCGGAAGCGCGACATGATGGCATCGACGGCGATTGCCTGGCGCAGGCTAGCCTGTTCACAGCATTCGCGGAGCTGGTCAGCACCTACGGCGAGGATGCCGTCGCGAAATTCGTCGAGGGTTTGCCGAGTCGGGTCCGCAACGGCGAATTTTCCCTGGTGCTGGCGAAGCAATAGAGCGCCTCTCCTGTCCGATGATTTGGCGCCCTGGCGCAGCCTTGTCGTTTGGCAAGGCGCGGCATACGTTCTACGGATGTTCCGGCAAGGCCGATGGCTGATTCTTCCGAGATGTCCGACATGTACGCAGC
Organism: Xanthobacteraceae bacterium; assembly: GCA_035565575.1. Classification (GTDB taxonomy): domain Bacteria; phylum Pseudomonadota; class Alphaproteobacteria; order Rhizobiales; family Xanthobacteraceae; genus 62-47. The sequence continues at coordinate 19,703 of DATMSE010000037.1, read as the reverse complement.
GCTTCTTTCCGATCGTGGTGTCATCAAACTGAGCGGTGAGGATGCGAGAGCGTTTCTCAACGGCCTCGTCACCACGGACATGACACGGCTGGAACCCGGCCAGGGCCGATTCGGCGCGCTGCTGACGCCGCAGGGCAAGATCGTGGCCGACTTCCTCGTCACCGAAATTCCGGCCGGTCACGGCGGCGGTTTCCTGCTGGACTGTCCGCGCGCACTGACACAGCCGCTCGCCACCAAGCTCGGCTTCTACAAGCTGCGCGCCAAGGTCGCCGTGGAGAATCTGTCGGACTCGCTCGGTGTGCTTGCGGTCTGGGGAAGAGAGCCTCCGGTCAAACCCGATCTCACCTTTGCCGACCCGCGCGACGAAAGACTCGGCTGGCGGATCCTGATCCCGCCCGAGCTTGCAACGAAGGCGGCGAAGCTGGTCGGGGCCGACATGACCGACGAAACAGCCTACGAGGCGCATCGCATCGCATGCGGCGTGGCGCGCGGCGGCGCTGATTTCGTTTACGGCGATGTTTTCCCGCATGACGCCAATATGGACCGTCTGCATGGCATCGATTTCGACAAAGGCTGCTACGTCGGACAGGAAGTGGTGTCGCGAATGCAGCATCGCGGCACGGCCCGCACCCGCACCGTCCGTGTGACCGTGGACGGCACGGCGCCGGATGCCGGCGCCGCAATCCTGGCCGGCGACCGGCAGGTCGGCACTCTCGGGGCTTCGGTCGGAAGCGAGGGCCTCGCCATGGTCCGCATTGATAAAGTTTGCGATGCGCTCGATGCGCATATGCCGCTCACCGCCGACGGCGTCACGATTCACGTTGCCGACCCCGACGCGCTGCGCGGCCTCCAGAAGAAGACCGTCGCATGAGCCGCGCCGTGCAGCATGCCGATGGTCTCGTTCGCTGTCCGTGGCCGGGCGAGGATCCGCTCTACGTTGCCTATCATGACACCGAGTGGGGCGTGCCCGAATACGACGACCGTGCGCTTTACGAGAAACTGATCCTCGACGGTTTCCAGGCGGGGCTGTCGTGGATCACGATCCTGCGCAAGCGCGACAACTTCCGCCGGGCCTTCGACGATTTCGAGCCCGCGAAAATCGCGCGCTATAACGAGACGAAAGTGCACGCGCTGATGCAGGACGCCGGTATCGTGCGTAACCGCGCCAAGATTGAAGGCGCGATCGCAAGCGCCAAGGCCTACCTGAAGATCATGGACGACGGCCCCGGCTTCTCGACGCTGCTGTGGGATTTCGTTGACGGCAAGCCGAAGATCAACACCTTCAAGACCACCACGAGCGTGCCAGCGTCCACTCCGCTGTCGATCAAGATTTCAAAGGAACTGTCGTCGCGCGGCTTCAAGTTCGTCGGTCCCACCATCGTCTATGCCTTCATGCAGGCGACCGGCATGGTGAACGATCATCTGGTGAGCTGTCATTGCCATGCGGTGTGCAGCGGCAAGCAGCGCGCGCGACGCCTTCCCGCCCAATGACGGACACCAAGGCTCGCGCCACCAAAGTCGATAGCCGCGTTTGGCAACGCATGTTGTCGGGACGCCGGCTCGATCTCGTCGACCCCTCGCCGCTCGACATCGAAATCGCCGACATCGCCCACGGCCTCGCCCGCGTCGCCCGCTGGAACGGACAGACCAGCGGCGCGCATATTTTCTCGGTGGCGCAACACACTCTTCTCGTGGAGGCCGTGTTACGCCACGCGCTGCCGCGCGCGGACCATCGGCTGCGGCTCGCCGCCCTTCTGCACGATGCGCCGGAATATGTCGTGGGCGACATGATCTCGCCGTTCAAGGCGGTGATCGGCGGCTCCTACAAATCCGTCGAGAAACGCCTGTTGTCCGCCATCCATATCCGCTTCGGCCTACCGTCGGTGCTGCCGGCGGAGTTCACCGAAGCGATCAAGGCAGCCGATCGCGGCGCCGCTTATCTCGAAGCGACGCGGCTGGCCGGCTTCTCCATTACGGAGGCCAAGCGGCTGTTCGGCCGCGATCCCGTCTTGCCCCCCACGACAGAGCAGGACTACCTGACGCCATGGCCGGCGGCAAAGGCCAGCAAGCGCTTCCTCGCGCGCTTCGCATCGCTACATGTCTGAGGCGATCTCAACCGGCCGACACGCTTCTGTGATTTGAACCTGAAGGGCAGGCGATCCCTCGCCTGTGCTGCGATCCCCTCGCAACACGCGGTGACATCACACCGCACCACGTCGCGGCGCAACGCAGTGCAACAAGAATATCCGCGAGGGCCGGCGCGAAAATTGGTGCCGAGGAGCCGGCTTCCGTTTGACCACCTGATGGCTATAATTCGTCGAGGAGAAGGACAACAGCATGATTCACGTGTGCTCGCTCGCCGCGCTTGCCACGACCGTGCAAGCCACCGGCGCCAGCCACATTCTCACCGTGATGGGCGATATCAGCCGGGTGCAGCGGCCTGCATCCGTTCTGGAAGCCAATCACCTGATGATCTCGATGGACGACATCAGTGAGCCAGCCGATGGCTTCGTCGCGCCGTCGGAACAGCACATCGAGCGCGTCCTTACCTTCGTGCGCGGCTGGGACCGGCAGGCGCCGTTGGTCGTGCATTGCTATGCGGGCATCAGCCGCTCCACGGCGAGCGCCTTCGCCGCCGCCTGCGCTCTCAATCCGCATCGCGACGAGATGTCGATCGCGCGGCAGATCCGGCAGGCCTCGCCGACCGCCTATCCCAATCGCCTGATCGTCTCGCTGGCAGATCGCGCGCTCGGCCGCGGCGGCCGCATGCTGCGGGCACTGGACGCCATCGGGCCGGGCAACATGTCGATCGAAGGCCAGCCGTTCCGCGTCGACTTGGAATAATGACATCCCCAACGATCTCGCTGGCCGGGTTGAACCCGGTCGCAGATCACATCGACTGACCAAGCAAACCGCCGACTTATCCGGCGTCGCCCCTCCCCATCGATTCACCGGCCGGGTCCCGCGATGACGATCGAGGTCTCATGGATTTTCTCGCGCTCTTGATTGCCATCGTCGCCGTCATCTTCGCCCGCAAGGCATTGAAGCGCGCCGACGCGCTGCAAACGCGGGTGCAGATGCTGGAAGCGGCAGGCGCGATCTCCTCGCCTGCTGTTTCTCCGTCGCCGCTGTCGCAGCCAGCCGTCTCCGACACCGTTCCCGCTATTCCTGAGCCATCGATCGCCGAGGTCGTTCCCGATGCGACGCCGTCGCTGGCTCCGGAAGCCAATGCACCCGAGGCATCGCCGACACCCTCCGCCACGCCGTCAGCATCGACCGGCGGCAACCGTATCGAAGAACGTATCGGCACGCGCTGGGTGGTCTGGGTCGGCGGGCTGACGCTGGCGCTCGGCGGCTTCTTCATGGTTCGCTATTCCATCGAGGAAGGTCTGCTCGGTCCGGGTGTACGCGTGCTGCTTGGCGGTCTGTTTGCGGCGGCGCTGCTCGCCGCTGGCGAATGGACCCGGCGCAAGGAAAGCGTCTCCGCTATCGCGCCGCTGCCGGTCGCCAATATTCCCGCCATCCTCACGGCTGCTGGCACCGCGGTCGCGTTCGCCACCGTCTATGCCGCTTATGCGCTGTATGACTTTCTGGTGCCGGCGACGGCGTTCGTGCTGCTCGGACTGGTGGCGCTGGCGACGCTTGCCGCAGCGCTGCTGCATGGCCCCGCACTGGCGGGGCTCGGCGTGGTCGGGGCATTTGCCACGCCGGCGCTGGTTTCGTCGGACCGTCCCGATTTCTGGGCGCTGTATATCTACCTCGCCATCGTCACGGCGGCCGCATTCGGTCTGGCGCGCATTCGGCTGTGGCGCTGGCTTGCGATCACCACGGTGGTCTTTGCGCTGCTGTGGACCATTCCCTGCCTCGACTGCGGCCCTTCGATGATCGCGCCGCATGGATTCCACGTCATCGTCGGCTTCATGCTCGCCGGTCTTCTCGTCGTATGCGGGCTGGCATTCGGCCCACCGGCGGAGCCGGGAAAGGTGGAACCGGTGTCATCCGGTGCGCTGGCCGCCTATGTGCTCGGTGCGACGATGATCGTGCTCAATAGCGATCACGCCCTCAGTGCCGTCACCGTGTTCGGGCTGCTGACGGTCGGCACATTGGCGATCGCCTGGCGTGCGCCGGCTGCCGTTGCGGCTGTCGCCGCCAACGCCGTGCTGGTCGCCGTCGTCTTTCTCGAATGGGCCGTTCGCGCCAATCCCGACATGCTGATGCTGCCCGGCGGCGCGATGCCGGGTCTTGCTCCAAGTGCCACGGATGAAGCCGTATCTACGCATCTGATCGCTGCGGCGATCTTTGCCGCCGGTTTTGGCTTCAGCGGATTCGCCGCACAGGGCCGCTCCATCAGTGCATTGGTGCCGGTGATCTGGGCCACTTCCGCAGTGTCCACCCCGCTGGCGATCTTGATCGCGCTGTACGCTCGCGTCGCACATTTCGACCGGTCGATTCCGTTCGCCACTATCGCCGTCCTGCTGGCGGCGGTGTTCGCCTGGATGACCGAGATATTGAGCCGGCGCGACGCACGTCCGGGCCAAAGCATCGCCGCCGCGCTGTTCGCAACGGGCACGCTGGGCGCGCTGGCGCTTGCCTTCACCTTTGCCCTGGAAAAGGGCTGGCTGACTATCGCGCTGGCGCTCATGTCGCTCGGCACTGCCTGGGTGTCCCGCCAGCGGCCGCTTCCGTTCCTGCGCTGGCTTGCCGCGATTCTCGCCGCCATCGTGGTCGCGCGTGTCGGCTATGAGCCCCGCATCGCGGGCGATGCAGTCGGCGCGGGGCTGATCTTCAACTGGCTCCTTTGGGGCTATGGCGTGCCGGCGCTGTCGTTCTGGCTGGCGAGCGTGCTGCTGCGGCGACGTGGCGACGACGCGCCTCTTCGCATGGTCGACGCCGCGGCAATCCTGTTCACCGTGCTGCTGGCGTTCACCGAGATCCGCCACGCCGTCTACAGCGGCAATATCTATGCGACCGACACCACGCTCGTCGAATTCGGCCTGCAAAGCTGCGTCGCGCTGGCCATGGCTATCGGTTTCGAACGGTTGCGGCTACGCAGTCATAGCATCGTCCATAATGTCGCTGCCGTTCTGCTCACCATCGCGGCCGGGCTGATCGTCATTTTCGGATCGCTGCTGCTGGAAAACCCGATGGTCTGGCGGATCAATGTCGGCGGCCTCGTCATCAACAAGCTGCTGCTTGCCTATGCGCTGCCCGCGGCGCTGATGCTGATCCTGGCCTACGTCGTCGCAGGACGCCGCGTACGCGCCTATGCCAACACCATTGCTGCCGGAGCCCTGGTGACGACGCTGGCCTATATCAGCTTCGAGGTCCGACGTTTCTATCACGGACCGGTCATCCTGATCGGCGACGTCGGCGACGCCGAGCAATATACCTATACTATCGCATGGCTCACACTAGGTGTCGCGCTGCTGATAACCGGCGTGCTGTTCAACTCGCAACGCGCGCGGCTCGCTTCTGCAGTCGTGATCGCGCTCACCATTCTCAAGGCGTTTCTGATCGATATGTCGGAACTGACGGGCGTCTATCGCGCGCTGTCGTTCATGGTTCTGGGGCTGGTGCTGGTCGCGATCGGCTGGCTGTATCAGCGTATCCTGTTCCGGCGGCCCACAGCGCCGGAGGCACAAGCGGATGCCGCGCCCACCGCGTAGCAAGCCGCGGGATCAGGTCGGCGCTGGCCCGTGATGAGATCAGTCGGTGGAGCGGCGTAGTTCGGATACCGCTTCGGTCTGCACCGGCGCAATCTTCGATCGTTCGACGCGCGGCGTCTCAACACGTGCGACCACTTCGGATGACGTCGCATCGGCCGAACGGACATGACGCGGATGCAGCGAGCGCGGCCCCTTGCCGGAGATCGCCCGGGCCATGATGATATGGCCGGCGCCCTTGTGATGGAAATCGCAATAGGCGAAGCCCATGCCAGAGACAGCGCCGCGGAAGCTCCGCTCGTCTTTCTTGTCGAGATTGAAGCACGGCGAGAACGGCAGGCCTTTCAGCGAGGCGCAGACCGACTCGCCGCGGGTCTGCAGCGTATTGCTGGGAAGCCGCATGTAGCGCGTCGGACCGGAACCGCTGAACTGGATCGACCCGGCTGCTGAGCCGTCGTCGAATATCCGGCCTGCGCCGCGAGTGCCATCGAAGCAGGTGAAGGCGAAAACCTTGCCGATGACGAACTTGCGCGCCTCGGAGGCGTTCATTTCACCTGCCACGGCCGGCGCGACCAAGGCGCCGATGGTCAAGGCTCCCAATACAAAACGCGCAAGCATGCCGAACTCCACACAACTGAGCGCAGGACAGACGACGCAGGCCGCGCCGCCTTTACCTGCTGCTTACCATACCAACCATGGCAACAATGGAGCAGCTTGGTTGGTAAAGTCTGAACGCGGCTCAGGAAATATTCACCACGATACGTCCGCGAACCTGTCCTGCAAGGATCTGAGGTCCTGCGGCGATCACCTCGTCCAGCCCGATTTCATGAGTAATATCATTGAGTTTCGAACGGTCGAGATCGCTCGCCAGACGGCTCCAGGCCTGCTTGCGCAGCTCCAGCGGGCACATCACCGAATCGATGCCAAGAAGACACACCCCACGTAAAATGAACGGCGCAACCGAGGACGGCAGGTCCATGCCCGCGGCAAGGCCGCAAGCGGCGATCGCGCCGCGATATTTGGTCATCGACAACAGATTGGCGAGCGTCGTCGAGCCGACGCTGTCGACACCGCCCGCCCAGCGTTCCTTGGCCAGCGGCTTGGCTGGACCGGACAGCTCATTGCGATCAATGATTTCAGCAGCGCCGAGACCGCGCAGATAATCCCCTTCCGAAGCGCGGCCGGTCGAGGCGATGACGTGGTAGCCGAGCTTGGACAGCACCGCGATAGCCACCGAACCGACCCCTCCCGCGGCACCCGTCACCACGATCGGGCCATCAGCAGGCTTCAGACCGTGACGCTCGAGCGCCAGCACCGACAGCATCGCCGTATAGCCGGCCGTCCCGATCGCCATGGCGTCGCGTGCCGACATTCCGTCCGGCAGCCGCACCAGCCAATCGCCCCTGACGCGCGCCTTCTGTGCGTAGGCGCCGAGATGCGTCTCGCCCATCCCCCAGCCATTGCAGACGACCTTGTCGCCGGCCTTCCAAGCGGGATGCGACGACTGTTCCACGGTTCCGGCGAAATCGATGCCGGCGATCATGGGAAAGCGTCGGACCACCGGCGCCTTGCCGGTGAGTGCAAGACCGTCCTTGTAGTTCAGCGTGGACCATTCGACGCGGACAGTCACGTCGCCGTCCATCAGTTCGGCCTCATCGAACTGGGTCAGCGTCGCCGTGGTGCCCTTCCCCGCCTTGTCGATGCGGACTGCCTTGAATGTACCCACGCCGAATACCTCCCGAAATTGTCGATGAACCGACTGAATGTTGATGGATGGCGCCGCTCCGCGCCGATTATGCGGCGAATTTATCGAATGCATCGAGGCCCAGCAACCACCAACGGTGCACAGCACCGGCATGGCGTGCCGCTCGAGACGCATCGGCTCGCGTTAGTTCTTAGCCGCTGCAAGTTTTGCGGAGATCTCGGCGGTCGATGCCGGCGTCCCCCAACTCGGCGCCTCGCTGCCGTCGCCCCATTTGCGCGGGCGATAGAAGGTATGTACGCCGGTGCGATACATCTTCCGCATTTCGCGCACCCAGGACGGGTGCACCCAATAGGCGTGATAGTGCGTCGACTTCGCCACCTCAGGCAGCCAGAGCTGACCATCCAGCGTCGCCTTGGCGATCTTCTTCGCGCGCACCCACATGTCGGGCTCGCGGACGACATCGGGAATGCCGTCGCAGGCGAAGGTGAACTGGCAGGCAAGCCGACGATTGGCGTTCTGATAGACGACGCCGCACACGGTGGTCGGATAGAAGCCGGAGAACACCCGGTTCATCACCACCTGCGCTACGGCAATCTGGCCACGCACGGCCTCCCCGCGCGCCTCGAAGTAAACCGCCTCGGCGAGACACTTCTCCTGCTTGTCACGCGCCTTGCCGGACAGGCGAAGGCGCTCGGCCGGCGTCTTCATGTGCGCGACGTGATCGCGATTGACCTCGCCCTTGCCGGCAACGCTCTCGCCGGATAGCGCCGCTTTGGACGCGGGATTGGGGGCCGCGATCTTCAGATCAGGGTCCGGAGTTCCGGGCATCACAACCGTGGGTGCCTCACCCGGCTGCCAACTCTGCAACGTCTCGCTGACGATGCCGAGCGAGTTGCTGCCGAAATAAAGACTTGCGGTCTTGACCGTAAACGGAGCCGGAGATGGTGTCGAAGACGACAGGCTATCGTGTCGCGACGGCTCCTTGTCGTCGAAAGGATGGGTATCGACGGCGGATGCCGGATTGTATTGCGCCAGCGGCGGCGCGTTGAGCGCCTCGGCGAGTTCCGGATCAAGCGATGACGACGAACTTTGCGATGCCGCAGCCGCCTTTTCGGCGCTGGCCGGAACCGGAAAATGCGATGGCGCATCCTGCGATGGCACAACGGGAGCCTCGCTCGGGGGCGCAACAATGGCGAGGCGATCGCCTTTCAGGGTACGATCGACTTTGGGAAAATCGCTGCTCCGATAACGCGGTGGCGGCGCCAGCAACGGATTGCGCGATGCCGCGCCGACGATGTCGCGGCCTTCCTTCTCGAAGCTGGCCAGCAAAGCGGTGGCGGTGCGCGGCAGCGACGTTCCAATCGGGCGGCCGAAGCTGAAAGTCGCAACCTGGATGGTGCTGACGGTCGGCGAGAATACACGCTCCTGCCAACGCTCGGCGACGCCCGGCTGCCGCGCCAGCAGCGAGGCGATATCCTGATAACCCGTCTCCGTGGGCATCAGCGCGAAGCCGCAAAGGCCGAGGCCGAAGAACGCCAATCGTGCGCCCTTCGGCCCGTTACGCATGACAAACATCGATACGCTCACGCAACGCTGCTCTACGCACACACGAGATCGACGCGCACTCTCGATGCAATTCGATCCTTTGCGTTAGTAGCCGATTAAAGTTGCGGCCGAGTTAATCCGCGATGCGCGGCGGACACAGGCAAGCCGGTTGTCACCGAGACGCAGGGCTTTCCTATTGCGTGGTGAATGGCGCGTGAGCAGGAAAGGTAAACATCCGGTCAACGTCCATGGTAAAAAATTGCCTGGCTATTTGGACCGATTTACGTCGGCCATCGGCATTTTGCTTGAACGACAATGTCGGCAGCACCAAAGCAAAATGCCCGGAGCAAGCTCCGGGCATCCGCGTCATGCGATTGAGCGAGTGATAGGCATCACGCCTGGCTGGCAACCTCCTTGCCAAGCGCCGCCTGCGCTGCGGCAAGGCGCGCAATCGGCACGCGGTAAGGCGAGCAGGAGACGTAATTCAGCCCGATGCGATGGCAGAAATTCACCGAGGCCGGATCGCCGCCGTGCTCACCGCAGATTCCCATCTTCAGGTCAGGGCGCGACTTGCGGCCACGCTCCACGGCGATCTGCACGAGTTCACCGACACCCTCGCGATCGACCGAAATAAACGGATCGATCTCGATGATGCCACGCTGGGTATAGGTCCCGAGGAAGCTCGCGGCGTCGTCACGGCTGATACCGAAGGTGGTCTGCGTCAGGTCGTTGGTTCCGAACGAGAAGAACTCCGCGGTTTCGGCGATCTCGCCGGCCTTGATACAGGCGCGTGGCAGTTCAATCATGGTGCCGACCTGATACTTCAACTTCACGCCCGTCTCGCGCGCTACCGCCTGAGCGGTCGCGTCGATGCGAGCCTTCACCAGATCGAATTCGGCCTTGGTGGCGATCAGCGGCACCATCACTTCCGGATTGACCGCTTTACCGGTCCGCTTGCCGGCTTCCACCGCCGCCTCGAAGATGGCGCGCGCCTGCATCTCGGCAATTTCCGGATAAGCGATCGCCAGACGACAGCCACGGAATCCAAGCATCGGGTTGAATTCCGCCAGTTCACGCGCGCGATCCGCGAGACGCCGCGGATCGGTATTCATGGCACGCGCCACTTCCTCGATCTCCGCCTGGGTATGCGGCAGGAATTCATGCAACGGCGGATCGAGCAGCCGGATGGTGACCGGCAGATCCTTCATGATTTCGAAGAGCTCGACGAAATCCGCCCGCTGCATCGGCAGCAGCTTAGACAGTGCTGCCCGGCGCGACTGCTCGTCTTCCGCGAGGATCATCTCGCGCACAGTGCGAATGCGGGTTTCCTCGAAAAACATGTGCTCGGTACGGCAGAGACCGATGCCTTCTGCACCAAACCGAATCGCGGTCCGCGCATCCGGCGGCGTATCGGCATTGACACGCACGCCGAGCTTGCGGACTTCATCCGCCCAGCCCATCAAGGTGCCGAACTCGCCGGACAGTTCCGGCTCGATCATCGGCATGCGGCCGGCCAGCACCTGCCCGAGCGAGCCGTCGATGGTGATGACATCGCCGGCATTGAACACACGATCGCCGATCGACATGGTGCCCCGGCCGTAATCGACGCGGATCGCGCCGCACCCGGAGACGCAGGGCTTACCCATGCCGCGCGCGACCACCGCGGCATGCGAGGTCATGCCGCCGCGCGTGGTGAGAATGCCTTCGGCGGCATGCATGCCGTGGATATCTTCCGGGCTGGTCTCGACGCGCACCAGGATGACCTTGCGGCCATCGGCCTGCAGCTTGGTCGCCTCGTCCGATGAGAACACGATCTCGCCAGCGGCCGCGCCGGGCGAGGCCGGCAGACCGGTGGCAATCACATCGCGCTTGGCGCCCGGATCGATGGTCGGATGCAGCAACTGATCGAGCGAAGCGGGATCGATGCGCGAGACGGCGTCGTTCCGCGAGATCAGCCCCTCGTTCGCGAGTTCGACCGCGATGCGCAGCGCCGCCTTCGCCGTACGCTTGCCGTTGCGGGTTTGCAGCATCCACAGCTTGCCGTCCTCGACGGTGAACTCCAGATCCTGCATATCGCGATAGTGCTTCTCCAGCAGCATGTAGATGCGCTTGAGTTCGGCGAACGCGGCCGGCATCGCCGTCTCCATCGACGGCTTGTCCGAACCCGACTCCCGGCGGGCTTCTTCAGTGATGTCCTGCGGCGTGCGGATGCCGGCGACGACATCCTCGCCCTGTGCGTTGATCAGGAATTCACCGTAGAGCTTGCTCTCGCCGGTGGACGGATTGCGCGTAAACGCAACGCCAGTCGCCGAGGTCTCGCCCATATTGCCGAACACCATCGCCTGGATGTTGACGGCAGTGCCCCACGACTCCGGAATGTCGTGCAGCTTGCGGTATGTCACCGCGCGGGCATTCATCCAGGATGAGAACACCGCGCCGATGGCGCCCCACAGCTGCGCGTGCGGATCTTGCGGAAACTCGCTGCCGGTCTCCTGCGCGACGGCTTCCTTGTACTTGCCGACGAGTTCGACCCACTCGTCGCCCGTCACGTCGGTGTCGAGGGTGTAGCCTTTGCTATCCTTGAAGGCATCGAGGATTTCCTCGAAGTGATGATGTTCGAGGCCGAGCACGACGTCGGAATACATCGTGATGAAACGGCGGTAGCTGTCGTAAGCGAAGCGACGGTCGCCTGACAGCGCGGCCAGCGATTCCACCGTTTCGTCGTTGAGGCCGAGATTCAGCACGGTATCCATCATGCCCGGCATCGAGGCGCGCGCGCCGGAACGCACGGACACCAGAAGCGGGTTCTTCTTGTCGCCAAACCCCTTCCCGGTCAGCTTGCCGACATAGGCCAGGGCCTGCTCGACCTGCGCCTTCAACTCCTTCGGATAGGATTTGTCGTGGGCATAGAAGTAAGTGCACACCGCCGTGGTGATGGTGAAGCCGGGAGGCACCGGCAAACCGAGATTGGCCATTTCGGCCAGGTTGGCGCCCTTGCCGCCAAGCAGGTCGCGCATACTGGAGCGACCTTCGGCCTTTCCATCCCCGAAAGTGTAAACCCATTTTCCGGGTTTCGGCGCCGCATTCTTGGCAATGACGGCTTTCTTCGGTGTCGGCTTGCTCGCAGTCGAACCGGCTTTGGCGGTGGCCGGCTTCGCGGCCGGTTTCATCGTGCGCGGCGGCTTGGCGGCGGTTTTAGCGCCGGCCTTACCGGATTTCGCAGCCGCCGATTTCACCTTCTTGGCGGCGGGCTTTTTCAGTTTGGATTGAGACTTTGAGGCGGATTTCGATTTGGACTTGGATGCAGCTTTGGCCATGGCTTCCAAACGTCATAAGGAGGGGAACTATTGCCCGCCTTACACCACGTTTTGCTGCACTCGCGCAAGCCGCGAGGCTCTATCCGGCGAGACTCCGCCCAGCCGCTAGCGCCTCGCCTCCTACAAATGAAGCATCTTGAGGACGCCAAGCCCCGCCAGCCCCACGAAAATCAGGTAAATCGCCACGATGAAGTTCAACAAACGCGGCATGAGCAGAATCAGGATGCCGGCGACCAGCGCAACAATTGCTGGCAGATGAGCACTGGTAATAGTCATGGATTTTCCACTCCCGCGACGGCATCACGAATCGTCTCCATTTTTATCATTGTCGTGAGCAGGTGAACAGCGATCCCGTGAGGACAAGCGTGAATGTTGCGTCGGGCGTCGTCTGAAAACCATCACCGAAAGACCCAGACCATGCCGCATTTGCTCCGGAACGACAGCTAGTTGGGAGCATTAACGGCCGTGACATGCCTTCCGCGGCAAGTTCATTGAAGACGACGAACGGGGAGATTTCCATGCGCAACGCCTTCATCGCCGCCGCCATCGCGGCTGCCGTCAGCGTCCCGCTTGCAGCGCAGGCGCAAGGCACCATTGTTGTCGAGGATAGTGCGACTGTCGGTGGGCCCTATGTCGGCATCCCGCGAGGACAAATTTCGTCGTTCCGCGAATATGTGGTTCAGGAACGCGTTCCATCCTACGTGGTGGACGTTCCGGTCGCTGTCGGGACGGTGCTGCCAGAGGCCGGTGTGACCTATTATGACGTTCCGCAACGCTTCGGCGAGACGCCTTATCGCTACACCGTGATCAATGAACAGCCGGTGCTGGTTAATCCCCGTACGCGGCGGATCATGCAGGTGGTCGATTAGTTAGACCATGAGAAAGTAGATCGGCGCCGTCACCTGAGGTCCTCATGTATTGATGCATCCATCAGGTGACGGTGCCGATATTTCGATTGCACATGATCGTGCAAGGAACGCTGCTCAGTCTTGTATCTTGGAAAAATCAGCCACCGCGCGGGTGGCTGCACGAATTTCGTTCAGCAGCCGCAAGCGATTCTCGCGCACCTTGGCATCGTCGTCGTTGACCTTCACCTTGTCGAAGAACGCATCGACGGCAGGACGCAACTTCGCGATCGCTGTCATTGCGCCTTCGAAATTTTCCTTGGCGACGGCATCACTCGCTTCGCGCTTCACCTCGTTAATAGCACGCGCCAATTGCTTCTCCTCGTCAGCAACGAACAGCGATGTATCCGGCGCACCATCGAATTTGCGCTTGTCCTTCTTCTCCTCGATAGCAAGGATGTTCGACGCGCGCTTGGTGCCCGCGAGCAGATTCTTGCCGTCATCGGTATCAAGGAATCTGCCCAGCGCCTCGACCCGGCGAACGATCATCAGCAGGTCGTCCTGGCCTTCGAGCGCGAACACCGCGTCCACTAGATCGTGCCGCGCGCCCTGCTCACGCAATTGCACTTTCAGGCGGTCGGCGAAGAAGGAAAGAAGGTCGTCAGCGTCATGCGCGGGCTTGTCCCGCACATCCACGTCTTGCTTTGCTGCTTTTAAGGCATGGATGGCCGGGACAAGCCCGGCCATGACAGCCGCGTGCGAGGCAGCGATTTGCCTCAGTTTCAAACGCAGCCCGTTCTCCAGCACCAGCCTAATCACCCCCAACGCTGCGCGGCGCAACGCATAAGGGTCCTTCGATCCCGTCGGCTTTTCATCGATGGCCCAGAAACCCACCAGCGTGTCGATCTTATCGGCCAGCGCGACCGCGATCGCGACCGGATCGCTCGGCACGCGATCATGCGGGCCCTGCGGCTTGTAGTGATCTTCGATCGCCTGCGCGACGCTTTCGTCTTCGCCTTGCGCCAGCGCGTAGTATTTCCCCATCAAGCCCTGCACTTCGGGGAATTCACCGACGACTTCGGTGAGCAGATCGGTCTTCGCCAACTTCGCGGCGCGCCTGGCTTTCTCGACATCGGCGCCGACCAGTGGCGCAATTTCAGCAGCGAGCCGCTCGATGCGCGCGATGCGCTCCGCCTGGGTGCCGAGCTTCTCGTGAAACACGATGCCGTCGAATTTCGGCAAACGGTCTTCCAGCTTGGTCTTGAGATCGGTCTCATAGAAGAACTTCGCATCCGACAGCCGCGCGCGGATGACGCGCTCGTTGCCGGCGATGATCGCCGCCCCGCCGTCGCTCGCCTCGATGTTGGCGACGAGAATGAAGCGGCTGGCAAGCTTCCCCGTCTTCGGATCGTTGACGACAAAGCACTTCTGGTTGTTGCGGATGGTGGCGCGGATCACTTCGCCCGGAATCGACAGGAAGGATTCGTCGAACGAGCCCATCAACACCACCGGCCATTCGACAAGGCCCGAGACCTCGTCAAGCAGCCCCTGATCCTCGACCAGTTCGAACCCTTGCGCGAACGCCAGCTCCTTGGCGTCGGCGAGAATGATGTCCTTGCGCCGCTGCGGATCGAGCACCACCTTGGCGTCGAACAGCTTGGCTTCGTAGTCCTCGAAACGACGCACGCTGAATTCAGCAGGCGCCATGAAGCGGTGGCCGCGCGTCACCTGCCCGGCCTTGATGCCGGCGACGTCGAACGCGACGACATCCGGCTCCTCGGTTTCCATGCCGAACGTCGCGACGATGGAATGCAGCGGGCGCACCCATTGCAGCGCGCCAGGCTTGGCCGACAGTTCGCCCCAGCGCATCGCCTTCGGCCACGGGAAAGTGCGGATGATGACGGGAATGATCTCCGCGATCACATCGATGGCGGGACGCCCAGGCTTCTCGATCAGCGCGACGTAGAAGTCGCCCTTCTTCGGGTCTTTCTGAATCTTCGCTTCATCGAGCGACTTCAATCCGATCGCCTTGAGGAAGCCCTGGACGGCGGCGTCCGGCGCACCGACTTTCGGGCCCTTGCGTTCGTCCTTCAGGTCCGGCTGCCGCGCCGGCAGGCCGTGAATGGTCAGCGCGAGGCGGCGTGGCGTCGCGAAGGATTTCGCGCCGTCATAAACGAGGCCTTCCGCGACCAGCTTGTCGGTGACCATCTTGCGCAGATCGTCGGCGGCCTTCGCCTGCATCCGCGCGGGAATTTCTTCCGAAAACAGTTCAAGCAGAAGATCGGGCATCGCTTAGACTCCACCCGCTTCGGTCTTGATCCAGGCTTCACCGCAAGCCTTCGCCAATTCGCGCACGCGCAGGATGTAACTCTGGCGCTCGGTCACTGAAATAACGCCCCGCGCGTCGAGCAGATTGAAGACATGGCTGGCTTTGATGCACTGGTCGTAAGCCGGCAGCGCCATCTGGTGGCGTTCCTTGTTGCTGTCGGCCCAACCGGCTTCAAGATACTTGCGGCAGGCGCCCTCAGCCATCTTGAACTGCTCGAACAGCATTGCGGTGTCGGCGTGCTCGAAGTTGTGACGCGAATATTCCTGCTCGGCTTGCAGGAACACGTCGCCATACGTCACCTTCTCGGCACCGTCCCGGCCGTTGAAATTAAGATCATAGACGTTCTCGACGCCCTGCACATACATCGCGAGGCGCTCCAGGCCGTAAGTGAGTTCTCCAGCAACCGGCGCGCATTCGACACCCGCGACCTGCTGGAAATAGGTGAACTGCGACACTTCCATGCCGTCGCACCAGCATTCCCAGCCGAGCCCCCACGCGCCCAGCGTCGGACTTTCCCAGTCATCCTCGACGAAGCGGATATCGTGCAGCGCGCTATCAACACCGATGGCCGCCAGCGACTTGAGGTAGAGCTCCTGAATGTTGGGTGGCGACGGCTTCAGGATGACCTGAAACTGGTAGTAGTGCTGCAGACGGTTGGGATTTTCGCCGTAGCGTCCATCCTTCGGGCGACGCGACGGCTGCACATAGGCCGCATTCCAGCGCTTCGGCCCGAGCGCGCGCAGCGTCGTGGCCGGATGGAACGTACCCGCGCCGACCTCCATGTCGTAGGGCTGCAGGATAACGCAGCCATAGTCGGCCCAGTATCGCTGCAACGTCAGGATCAGTCCCTGGAACGAGCGTTCGGGACGCATGTGAGAAGGCATGGAGTCCATAAGCGGCTTCTGAATTGGGTGGGAGGTCACGAGTCGCGCGGACCGTATCGGCGGCGCCCTTCGGAATCAAGGCAACCTCCGCATAACGCGACCGACACAATTCGAGCAATTCTAGCTCCCGGCGGGTAACCTCACCACTCCGAACCTGCTAGAAGGGCCTCGTTGTTAAGGTCCCCTCGATAGGGACGGAGGCGCGGTTTCTGCCTTGAAACCAGCTTCCGCTGCGGACCCGCTTCCTCCAAGGCCCGCTCGCCGGTTTTAAGGGTGATGCCCCGCCCGATGACCGGCGAGATCCCCGAGGCGATGAGGAGCCTCGCCGTCAGCCCGGACGGTAGGTGCCAGTCCGCGGATCCGGCCGCAGGGTCGGAATATCCTGCACTTGCACCGTCTCCGCCATCCTGACGCGACGCACTTCTTCCAGTTCATCATTGATACGACGGGCGGTACGATACGCCCAACGGACCACAGCCAGCCCACCGAGGGCACCGGCAAAGGCAACGAATGGCGGCATCGGTCGATCCTCTTCGTTCGCGGTCATCCTGCCCCGCCTACTGTCGCGCAGGCGGAAAGCCTGTGCAAGCGACCAAAGGGCGCGGCTCTGCAACCGCCTAAAGCCCGAATTTAGCCCACATCGCGCGCTCCTCCAGCGCGCTGATCAGACCGTCCGGGAGGCCGCCAATGCCGTCCGTCAGCATTGCTCCGCCAGCACCCGATTTGCGGCCCAGCAGCCCGCTCAGCAGGCCTCGCGGCGGTTCGACCAGCGGCGTTTCTACCTTGTCACCGAAACGAGCCCGCAACACCGAACGCAGATCGCCGATGCCGTCGGCAAGTCCCAGGGCCACGGCGGTTTCGCCGGCCCAGTATTCTCCGCTGAACAGGTGCTCATCCGATCCCTTCAGCCGGTTGCCCCGGCTCTGCTTCACCAGCGCGATAAATGTGGCGTGGATGTCGCGTTGGATGGCCTTGAGCCGGGCGACATCATCGGGCTGCTCCGGGAGGAAGGGATCCAGCGTCGCCTTGTGAGCGCCTGCCGTGTAGAGCCGCCGTTCGACGCCGATCTTCTTGATCAGGTCCTGAAAACCGAAACCGCCACCGACAACGCCGATCGATCCGAGAATGGATGACGGATCGCAGAAAATCTCATCGCCGGCACAAGCGATCATGTAGCCGCCGGAGGCCGCGACATCCTCCGCAAACACCAGCACCGGCAGTTTCTTCTCCGCTGCCAACTGACGTATCCGCAGATAGATCAGCCGCGACTGCACCGGCGCGCCGCCCGGTGAATTGATGGCGATCGCCACGGCCTTCGCATTCGGCATCGCGAAAGCGCGATCGAGAATTCGTGCGACACCCGCAAGCGAAAGGCCGGGACGCAACGGCATGGCCGCGCCGATCGTCCCGGACAGGCGAACCACAGGCACCACTGGGCCGGCTGCGCGAAAGCGTCGCGGCACGAGCCGCTTCAAACCGCCGATCACAGACATGCGCACACACTCCCCGCCGAAACTTGCTGGACCTTCATGAAAAGCTCACCACTTTTAATCACGACAGTGTCATTCGATGTGTGGAACACGATTTGCATTTCCGAGATATCATGAACGTGATTTGCAGCGGAGCATGACATGAAAATCTATCTTCTGATCGTGCTGATGGGATCGCTCTGGACCGCAATTCGCCTGACGTCAGCGACAAAATCGCGCGCCGAACGACTGCCCAATTAAAGCCGTCGGCGCCTCACGCACATCCGAGCGGCAAGATCGCCTCTCCTGCGAGGACAGCTTTTGCCTGCTCGGTGGGCACGCCCGCTGAATCATTGAGCATGAATCCGCTATAGAGCTGCAGCGGCGCGCGGCCGCCCTTGATAGCGCGCACCACCACCCGAATCGCTGTCTCACCATCCCTGCCGTGCACCGGCAGGATCGCCAGGCTGCCAAAGCCACGCGTCAGCGCCGTCACGATCTCGGCCAGCCCATCCGCACGCCAGATCAAGGTCAGCGCGCCGCCAGGCTTGATCGTCCGACGCGCCGCGTGAACCCACACGTCCAGTGTCGATCGCGTCGCGGCATGAGCGCTACGTCGATCAGGGTTTGGCGAAGCTTGCTGTCGAACCGGATGGTTGAACGGTGGATTCATCAAGACGCCATCGAGACTGTCAGGTCCGAGGCCAACATCGGCAAAGGCTGCGGCGTCCGCCGCAAGATCCAATCTCACGACCTCGCCTCGCATCCCATTCGCAGCAAGATTCGTGGATGCCAATGCGGCCAGCTCAGGGTCGATCTCGACCAGGACCAACGCAAGATCACGAAGGCGGGTCGCCACCGCGAGCCCCGCCGCGCCAACCCCGGCGCCAAAGTCCGCGAGGCGCTCGCCCGGCCGGGCCCGGGTTGCCGCGGCCAGCAGGATGGCATCATGCCCCGCCCGGTGACCGGAGGCAGGCTGGCGCAATCGGAGCTTTCCGGCGAGAAACGCATCCTCGGTGACGGGGAACGCGGCCTCAGGCATCGGGACGTAATTCGTGGGCGAGCCCGGCGTCCGCCAGGAGTTGCCGGGCCTTGAGATTGTCCTCGTCACTTACCAGAATCCGGCGCGGGATCGCACCGATCGACCCATCGAGAACGCTCATATTCTGATCCAGCATCAAATGATGGATGTCCGCGCCGTCGAGCAACGCCTGGATTGCCGATAGCAGTACCACATCGTTGGTTCGTACCAGTTCGCGCACCGATCTGCCTCCATCCTGCCCATCGTGCTTTGACCACTCCGGGCTCCGCGTCAAGCATTGCGGGCCTTGCCGCCTCCGCCGGCAGTTTCTATTGTTGGACGGAGAGTTTGCTCTGTCGTCGGATTTTACCGCAAGCCCCGTTCCGTTGAACGCCATGCGGTTCGGCTGGCAAGCCTTTGAGGCAGCGTGGAGATACGGCGTGGCGGTAATTGTTCCCTTCGAGACCCCCTCGACAGCATCGATCGATCAGCTAGTCGAACTGGTCGCGACGGATATGGAGCGGGTCAACGCCACCATTCTGTCCCGGACCGGCTCCGAGGTCACAATGATCCCGGAGGTCGCCAATCACCTGATCTCGTCCGGCGGCAAGCGACTGCGGCCGATGCTGACGCTGGCGATGGCGGGACTGTCCGGCTACGCCGGTGAAGGCCATATCAAGCTCGCCGCCTCGGTCGAGTTCATGCATACCGCGACGCTGCTGCATGATGACGTCGTGGACGAAAGCGAATTGCGACGCGGCAAGCTGTCGGCTCGCATGGTGTGGGGCAATGAGGCCAGCGTTCTGGTCGGCGACTTCCTGCTCGGCCAGGCGTTTCGCATGATGGTCGAGGTGGGCTCCCTTCGCGCGCTCGATATTCTGTCGTCAGCAGCCGCCACCATCGCCGAGGGTGAGGTGATGCAACT
>DATMSE010000036.1:0-39654 GCA_035565575.1 Xanthobacteraceae bacterium | reverse complement strand
CGGGGACAAGGGCGCGCTTGCAATCAGCTCGCTCACCATGCGCCGGTTGCGACATAACGAAAATGGCCGGGCTTTCGCCCGGCCATCGGTGTCTTCGTCGCTGCGGCTGAGGATCAGACCTGACGGTCGACCAGCGCCTTCTTCAGCTCGGCGATTTCCTTGGCGGGGTTGAGACCCTTCGGGCACGCCTTCGAGCAGTTCATGATGGTGTGGCAACGATAGAGGCGGAACGGATCCTCGAGATTGTCGAGGCGCTCGCCGGTCGACTCGTCGCGCGAGTCCTGCACCCAGCGGTTCGCCTGCAGCAGCGCGGCCGGGCCGAGATAGCGGTCCGAATTCCACCAGTAGCTCGGGCACGAGGTCGAGCAGCAGGCGCAGAGAATGCACTCGTACTTGCCGTCGAGCTTGGCGCGGTCCTCGTGGCTCTGGCGCCATTCCTTCTCCGGCGTCGCCGTCGTGGTGTGCAGCCACGGCTCGATCGACGCGTACTGCGCGTAGAAGTTCTTCAGGTCCGGCACGAGATCCTTCACCACCGGCTGATGCGGCAGCGGGTAGATCTTCACCGTGCCCTTCACATCGTCGGTCGCCTTGGTGCAGGCCAGCGTGTTGGTGCCGTCGATGTTCATGGCGCAGGAGCCGCAGACGCCTTCGCGGCAGGAGCGGCGGAAGGTCAGCGTCGGATCGATGTTATTCTTGATCCAGATGAGCGCGTCGAGAACCATCGGGCCGCAGTCGTTGCGGTCGACGTAATAGGTGTCGACGCGCGGATTGTCGGCATCGTCCGGATTCCAGCGATAGATGCGGAATTCGGTTTCCTCGCCGGCCTTGGCCTTCGGGCCGTGCGGCCACTTCTTGCCTTCGGTGATCTTGGAGTTCTTGGGCAGCGTGAATTCAGCCATGATTTGATTTCCTCTCGCTTGCCATGGCCGGCTTGACCCGACCATCTCGCTTGGGAAGGCATGCCCTCATAAGCGGGGCCACCGGGACGAGCCCGGTGGCGACAAGGCCATCAATAAACGCGCGCTTTCGGTTCGATGTACGAGATCTCGTTGGTCAGCGTGTAGGTGTGAACGGGACGATAATCGATCGTCACGTTGCCCTTGTCGCCAACCCACGCCAGCGTGTGCTTCATCCAGTTCTGGTCGTCGCGATCCGGGAAGTCCTCGCGCGCATGCGCGCCGCGGCTCTCGGTGCGGTTCTTGGCCGATTCCATCGTCACGACCGCCTGGGAAATCAGGTTGTCGAGCTCGAGGGTTTCGACGAGATCCGAATTCCAGATCAGCGAGCGGTCGGTGACGCCGAGATCCGGCATGCCGCCGTAGACTTCGTGGATGAGCTTCACGCCTTCCTCGAGCACCTCGCCGGTGCGGAAGACGGCGCAGTTGTTCTGCATCACGCGCTGCATCGACAGGCGCAGCTTCGCCGTCGGCGTGCTGCCGGAGGCGTAGCGGAACTTGTCGAGACGCGACAGCGCCATCTCCGCCGAGTTGGCCGGCAGGTCGGGCTGCTTTTCGCCCGGCTTGAGGATCTCGGCGCAGCGCAGCGCCGCGGCGCGGCCGAACACCACGAGGTCGATCAGCGAGTTGGAGCCGAGCCGATTGGCGCCGTGCACCGACACGCAGGCCGCCTCGCCCACCGCCATCAGGCCGGGCACCACCGCGTTGTCGTCGCCGTTCTTCTTGGTGACGACCTCGCCATGATAGTTCGTCGGGATGCCGCCCATGTTGTAGTGCACGGTCGGGATCATCGGGATCGGCTCGCGCGTCACGTCGACATTGGCGAAGATGCGCGCGGATTCGGAAATGCCCGGGAGCCGCTCGTGCAGCACCTTGGGATCGAGATGATCGAGGTGCAGATAGATGTGATCCTTCTTCTTGCCGACGCCGCGACCTTCGCGGATCTCGATGGTCATCGCACGCGAGACGACGTCGCGCGAGGCAAGGTCCTTGGCGGACGGCGCATAGCGCTCCATGAAGCGCTCGCCCTCGGAGTTGACGAGGTAGCCGCCCTCGCCGCGCGCACCTTCGGTGACGAGGCAGCCCGAGCCGTAGATGCCGGTCGGATGGAATTGCACGAACTCCATATCCTGCAGCGCGAGGCCGGCACGCAGCGCCATGCCGCCGCCGTCGCCGGTGCAGGTATGCGCCGAGGTGCAGGACTGATAGGCGCGGCCATAGCCCCCGGTGGCGAGAATGGTGGTCTGCGCCCGGAAGCGATGCAGCGTGCCATCGTCGAGCTTGAGCGCGATGACGCCGCGGCAAACGCCCTGATCGTCCATGATCAGGTCGATAGCAAAGAACTCGATGAAGAACTCAGCCGAGTGGCGCAGCGCCTGGCCATACATCGTATGCAGCATGGCGTGACCGGTGCGGTCCGCCGCGGCGCAGGTGCGCTGCGCCTGCGCCTTGCCGTAGTCGATGGTCATGCCGCCGAACGGCCGCTGGTAGATCTTGCCTTCTTCGGTGCGCGAGAACGGCACTCCCCAGTGCTCGAGCTCGTATACGGCCTTCGGCGCGTGGCGCACCATGTATTCGATCGAGTCCTGATCGCCGAGCCAGTCCGACCCCTTGACGGTGTCGTACATGTGCCAGCGCCAGTCGTCCGGATGCATGTTGCCGAGCGACGCCGAGATGCCGCCCTGCGCTGCAACGGTGTGCGAGCGCGTCGGGAAGACCTTGGTGATGCAGGCGGTACGCAGGCCAGCCTCGCTGCATCCCACCACGGCGCGCAGACCGGCGCCGCCGGCGCCGACCACGACGACATCATAGGTGTGATCTTCAAGCGGATAGGCGCGTCCGTTGGTGGCGGGAGCTCCGCTGCCGTTGCCTTGAGCAGCCATGCGCTACACTCCAGATGATAGTTTGAAAATCGCGTAAGCTGACGCCAGAGCAACCGCGAGCGAGAAGAAGTTGTTGGCGAGGATCGCGACGAGCTTGACCTTCTCGCCGTGGATATAATCCTCGATCACCACCTGCATGCCGATCTTCATGTGCCAGGTGCTGGCGACCACGAACAGCAACATGATCAGCGCGATGACCGGAGTGCCGAGGATCTGTCCGGCGCCGGCCTGATTGCGGCCAAGCAGCATCATGACGATGACGATGACCGGCACGGTCAACAGCAGCATGCCGACGGCGGTCACGCGCTGCCACCAGAAGTCCGAGGTTGCGCTGGAGCCGGAGGCCCCGAGTCCGCGCACGCGCTTTAGCGCCGTGCGCTTCGATGACGGATTGGAGAGAGGTGCGTCGCTCATCGTCCGCCTCCGAATGCATAGGCCAGCACCCACAGCAGCACGGTGAGTACGATGCCGCCGATCAGGGCAGCCCAGGTGAGGCCTTCACGCTCGGACGGGCCGAAGCCATAGCCGAGGTCCCAGACGAAATGCCGGACGCCGCTGAGCAGATGGTGCATCAGCGCCCAGGTGTAACCGAAGACGATCAGTCGGCCGATCCAGCTGCCGATGAAAGAGGCGAAGATGGCATAGGCTCCGGGACCGGAGGCAACCGCCATCAGCCACCAGGCCAGCAGGATGGTGCCGAAATAAAGCGCGATGCCGGTGGCGCGATGGACGATGGACAGCGCCATCGTCAGGGTCCAGCGATAGGTTTGCAGGTGCGGCGAAAGAGGTCGATCGATCCTGGCGGTCATGGCTGCTTTTGGTTGATTTCGGTTGCAGGCGCGAGACACTGCCCGACGAAACGGATCGGGTAGAGCAATTCTATTTACGAACTCAAAAGCCTGAACGCAACGACCAATTCGTTGGGATTGAACATCAATTCATTCTTTTGGTCGCTGCTTGGCACAAGCCTTTGGCGATGGCCGCGGCTGCTCACCTGAGCGTGTGATAGTATTGCCGTGGCGATGGCGCCTATGCTCGCGGAAACAGCCTCACAGGTTTCGAAATGGGCTCAAGCCGCGCACAGTCGACGAACAATCATGAATCCCATATGCATGATCACGATCATGGCCAAGCCCACGGGCCGGGCGGACACGTACACGCACCGGCCCGGTTCGGCGCCGCCTTCGCCGTCGGCATCGGCCTCAATACAGCTTTCGTCATCATCGAGGCGTTCTACGGCTATCTCAGCAACTCGATGGCGCTGGTGGCTGACGCCGGGCACAACCTCTCCGACGTGCTGGGATTGATCGTCGCCTGGTTCGCCATCGTCCTGGCCCGGCGGCCGCCATCGCGACGCTATACCTATGGCTTGCGCGGATCGTCGATCCTCGCCGCGCTGTTCAACGCGGTGTTTCTGCTGGTCGCCGTCGGCGCAATCGGCTGGGAAGCGATCCTGCGGCTGTTCAATCCCTCGCCGGTCGCCAGCATCACCGTGCTGGTGGTCGCCGCGATCGGCATCGTCATCAACGGCTTCACCGCTTGGCTGTTCGCCTCGGGCAGCAAGAGCGATATCAACATTCGCGGCGCTTATCTGCATATGGCGGCCGATGCGGCGGTTTCGCTCGGCGTCGTGATCGGCGCGCTTGCCATCATGGCGACCGGATGGGTCTGGATCGACCCGGTAATCAGTCTCGTGATCGGCGCGGTGATCGTGGCGGGCACCTGGAATCTTTTACGGGACAGCATCGCGATGTCGCTGAATGCGGTGCCGCGTTGGGTCGATGCCGATGCCGTCCGGAATTTTCTGGCTGCCCAGGCCGGCGTGAGCAGCCTTCACGACCTCCATATCTGGCCGATGAGCACGACCGAATTCGCACTGACCTGCCATCTGGTGATTCCGGAAGGATCGCCGGGCGACGCCTATCTGGCCGAGATTTCGCACAGCCTGCACGAGCGGTTCGGCATCGGCCATGCGACGATCCAGATCGAGACGGATGCCGCGTGCTGCAAGCTCGCGTGCGAGCGCGCGGTGTGAGGGCAAGCGTTCGCGTTATTTGATCCGTCATGGCCGGAATTGTCCCGGCCATCTACGTCTTTATTTTTATAGCTGCACTTCAAGACGTGGATGTCCGCGACAAGCGCGGGCATGACGAAAGAGACGAAAGAAATGTCAGCGTCAATTGCCAGTGTATAGCTTCGCGTATTTGTCGCGCAGGATGTTCTTCTGCACCTTGCCCATGGTGTTGCGCGGCAGGTCGTCCTCGAACAGCACGCGCTTGGGCATCTTGAACTTGGCGAGCCGTCCCTCGAGCGCATGCAGGATCGTCGCTTCGTCGAGCTTGGCGCCCTTCTGCGGCACAACCACGGCCGTGACGCCCTCGCCGAAGTCGGCATGCGGCACGCCGATCACCGCCGATTCGACGACGCCGTCCAGCGCGTCGATCTCGCTCTCGATCTCCTTCGGATAGACATTGAAGCCGCCGGAGATCACCAGGTCCTTGCCGCGGCCCACGATGTGGAAGTACCCCCTGGAATCGACCTTGCCGAGGTCGCCGGTGATGAAGAAGCCGTCGTCGCGGAATTCCGATTTGGTCTTCTCCGGCATCCGCCAGTAACCCTTGAAGACGTTGGGCCCCTTGACCTCGATCATGCCGATCTCGCCAACGGGCAGCGGCTTGCCGGTTTCCGGATCGACCACGCGGGCGGAGACGCCCGGAAGCGGAAAGCCGACCGCGCCGGGCACCCGCTCGCCGTCATACGGATTGGAGATGTTCATGTTGGTTTCGGTCATGCCGTAGCGCTCGAGCACAGCATGACCGGTGCGCGCCGACCATTCGCGATGCGTCTCGGCCAATAGCGGCGCCGAGCCGGAGATGAACAGCCGCATATGGCTCGTGGCTTCCTTCGTCAGATTCGGACTCTGCAACAGCCGCGTATAGAAGGTTGGCACGCCCATCAGCACGGTCGCGCGCGGCATCAGCTGGATGATCCGCTCGGGATCGAGCTTCGGCAGGAAGATCATCGAAGCGCGCGCGAACAGCGTCACGTTGCTGGCCACGAACAGGCCGTGGGTGTGATAGATCGGCAGCGCGTGGATCAGCACGTCTTTATCGGTGAAGCGCCAGTAATCCACCAGCGTGAGCGAGTTGGACACCAGGTTGTCATGCGTCAGCATCGCGCCCTTGGAGCGGCCGGTGGTGCCGGACGTATAGAGGATCGCGGCGAGATCGTCGCCGGCGCGCGTTACGGTGGCGAAGTCCGGCTTCTCGCGCGAGGCCGCATCGGACAGTGACCCGCCGCCCTTGGCATCCAGCGTTTCGACCTTGGCGCCGACCTTCTGCGCGATGGCACGAATGCCATCGGCCTTCGACGGATCGCAGACCACGAGCGAGGGCTCGGCATCGGTGATGAAGTATTCCAGCTCGTTGAGCGTATAGGCGGTGTTCAGCGGCAGCAGGACGGCGCCGGCGCGAACGATGCCGAGATAGAGGATCAGGTCCTCGACCGACTTCTCCGCCTGCACCGCGACGCGGTCACCCACTTTGACGCCGCGCGCCACCAGCAGATTGGCGATCTGCCCCGCGCGTGCAATCACATCACCGTAGCTGATGTGCCCGCCGGTCTCGGTCTCGATCGCGAGGCGCGTCGGATCATCAAGCTGGTCGAACAGACGGGAAAACAGATTGGCGTTTGCGGTGCTGTTCATGCATCATTCCAATGGATGAGCTCGAGGAGTGGATTCGACATTCATGGATCCGACCACTCGAGCGTTCGTCCCGGCGGGATTAGTCCCATCAATAGCAAAAACGCGCTTGCGAGCGCAATAAACGGCGGGTCGAAATGACGAACAAGGCAAAGCGCGTGGCATGGGTGACAGGCGGCGGCAGCGGGATCGGACAGGCCGGAGCGGAAGCGCTCGCGGCCGACGGCTGGACCGTCATCCTGTCCGGACGTCGCCGCGACGCGCTCGACACCGTGGCAGCCGGCATCAATGCGAAGACCGGAGGCCGTGCCGAGGCGATTCCGCTCGATGTCAGCCGCAGCGGGGATGTCGCAGCGGCCGCTGACCAGATCGTCACGTCGCATGGCCGCATCGACCTGCTGGTCAACAGCGCCGGCGTCAATGTGCCGAAGCGAAGCTGGGCCGATCTCGAGGTCGAAGGCTGGGACAAGCTGGTCGATATCAATCTCAGCGGCGTTCTCTACTGCATGCGCGCGGTATTGCCGACGATGCGCGCGCAGAAGGACGGCTGCATCATCAATATCGCCTCATGGGCCGGCCGCTACGTCTCTAAGATGCCGGGCCCCGCCTACACCGCGACCAAGCATGCGGTACTGGCGCTCACGCATTCCTTCAACATGGACGAATGCGGCAACGGACTGCGGGCATGTTGCCTGTCGCCGGCGGGAACGGCGACGCCGATCCTCAAACAGCGGCCGGTGGTGCCGAGCGCCGAAGAGCAGGCGCGGATGCTGCAGCCGGAAGACCTCGGCCGCACCATCGTCTTCGTCGCCAACATGCCACCGCGGGTCTGCGTCAACGAGATCCTGATCAGCCCGACCTGGAATCAGAACTTCATCGGCGCGCCGACACATTGAGACTCGCGCGTCCCCAGATCGACCGGCGGCGTCAGGGCGCCGTCGACCACGCGAACCATAACGCCACGAGGGCCAGCAACACCGACAGCACACGCCGCACCAGGGTTTCGCGGCGCGGATCATTGAGCACCGGCTCCAGCGTACCGGCCAGCATCACGATGGTCGCATGCACGATGGCTCCGATGCAAACATAGATCGCCGTCAGCGTCATCGCCTGCGGCACCGGCGGCAACTGCGGCACGATGAAAGTCGGCAGCACGGCGATATAGAACATGCCAGCCTTCGGATTGAGCAGATTGGTGATCAGCCCCCGCGCGAAATAGCGGCCCTCCGCTTCGGTGGCCGTCGTCACCGCCGAGGACTTCCAGCCGTCCCAAGCGAGATAGAGCAGGAAAAGGACGCCGGCCCAGCGCAGCAGTCCGTACAGGATATCGGACGCCTGGATCGCTTCCGCCACGCCGAACGCCGCGATCGCACCGATGATCGCAAGGCCTAGTGTGACGCCGGCGACGGTCATGAACCCGGCCCGTCGGCCGTCGGTGGCCGACACCAGCGCCAGATAGGTCATGTTCGGCCCCGGCGTCAGTTCGATCACCAGTGCTGTCGCCAGAAACGACAACAGCGTGGAAAACGGAATGCCCCCGATGTTCATCATGACGGGATGCCTAGAACACTCATTCAAATATGAAAAGCGCCTACAATCGCGTCTCCCGCGCGGCTGATGGTCACCTCGTCTCAAACCTGTTACGATGATAGGGGATAACGGATTGAAACTCTCTCTGTCCGATCGGGTTCTATCAGACTGTAAATTCACGACGCGCCGCGACAGAGCCTCTTCCGGAAATCGCCGGCGGGCATGCATGTCGCGATTTCACAACGGAGGTCACATGCTGCTTCGTACCGCGTTTGCCGTCGCCCTCGTCTCGACCTTCGCCGTGACCGCGGCCTCGGCCGAAACCGCCAAGGCCACCTTCAAGAATGCCGAAGGCGTCGATGTCGGTCAGGCCGATCTCGTCCAGGTCACCGACGGCGTCCTGATCAAGCTGGCGTTGAAGGGCCTTCCCCCGGGCGGGCATGCCTTCCACGTCCATGCGGTCGGCAAATGCGAACCGCCATTCACCACGGCGGGCGGACATTTCAACCCGGCGAACAAGAAGCACGGCATGATGGCCAGCGACGGCCCCCACGCCGGCGATATGCCGAACCTCGACATTCCGGCGTCCGGCGAATTGAAGCTCGAGGTGCTCAACACCGGTGTGACGCTGGCCAAGGATGCACCGAATTCGCTGCTGAAACCGGACGGCACCGCCTTGGTGATCCACGCCACCGTCGACGACTACAAATCGGACCCGGCGGGCAATGCCGGCGGCCGCGTCGCCTGCGCCGTCGTCACCCCGTAATCACGCACCCAGGGACTTCAGCGGCCGCTGAAAGGCGGCCGCAACCGCGCCGACAGCCAATGTCGCGGCGGAGACGCCGAGGCCCGACGACAGGCTGCCGGTGGCGTCGGTGATCATGCCGGTGGCGATCGGTCCGAGCGTCTGACCGATGCCGAACGCAATGGTCATCGCCGCAATGGCCGAAGGCCAAAGTGCCGTCGGATAGTTGAACCGCACATAGGCGGTGGTCGCGGTGACCACCGCGAAGAACGCCACGCCGAACACCAGCGCCGAGATCGCCAGCATCAACGGCGACTGGCTGAACAGCGGCAAGGCCGCGCCGACCGCGTTACAGGCCAGAATGATGGCGGTCGAGACGCCGCTTTGGCCGCGCGCGAGAACACGCTGCCAAACCCAGGGCGACGCAAAGGCGCTCAAACCGATCAGGCACCAGAAGGCGCTCTGCGCCGCCGCCCCGCCGCCGGCATCGCGCACGAATGCGATCATGAACGTCATATAGGCGATGTAGCCGGCACCGAACAGAAAATAGCCGACGAGATAGATCAGCACCGGCAGAATGGCGAATGTCCCCGGCCCGACATCGGCAGCCGGGGGCACCGGAGCATCAGTCGCGTTGAGCAGCAGCACGATCATCATCGCGATCGAGATCGCCGCCATCGCCAGCCACACGATCCACCATGAGCCCGGGCCGAAGTATTGCAGCATGAATGGCGCCAGCGCGCCCGATGCGAAAATGCCGACACCGGGGCCGGCATAGAACAGGCTCAGCAATAGGCTCGCGCGTGCCGGCTGCGCTTGCGCCAGCCGCGCGGCCATCGCGCCGCCGGAGACGAACGCGACCGCCGCGCCGACGCCGATCAGCAGCCGCGCGAAGCTCAGCACGACGAAGTTGTCCGACACGCCGGACAGGATCAGCGCCGCGACGCAGGCGAGCGTGCCATCGCGCAGGACCCGCGACAGCCCGAAGCGGGCGCACAGCCTTGAGGCGATCAGCGCGCCACCGAGATATCCGGCGGCATTGATGGTGTTCATGAACCCCGCGGCGGCATAGGACCAGCCCAGCGAGTCGCGCATATCGGGCAGTACCAGCGAATAGGCGAAGCGGCCGATGCCAAGGCCGATAGTCGGCGCCAGCGACAGAATGAGGATCAGCCGTGCGACATGCACAGGCTCGGCGGAAACTGATTTCGGGAATGTCACGGGCAACTCCAGAAGCGCCGCCATTGTGGCAGCGTCCCGCCGCTTTGCACAGTCTGCCAAGCTCAACAGTGTCTTGCCATTTGCGCAATGGGGCTTTAGCAAAAGCCCGGATTTTCCCGCATTCCCGCAACGTTCATCAGGCAAGGCGATCATGACCACCCATAAACTGCTGCTTCTTCCCGGCGACGGCATCGGCCCCGAAGTCATGGGCGAAGTGAAGCGCCTGATCGGCTGGCTGAATGCGCAGGGCATCGCCAGGTTCGAGACCGAGGAAGGCCTGGTGGGCGGCGCCTCCTACGACGCCGACAAGGTCAGCATCACCGATGCCACCATGGCGAAGGCGCTCGCCGCCGATGCCGTGCTGTTCGGCGCGGTCGGCGGCCCGAAGTGGGACAAGGTCGCCTACGAGGTACGCCCGGAAGCCGGCCTGCTGCGGCTGCGCAAGGACCTCGCGCTGTTCGCCAACCTGCGCCCCGCGATCTGCTATCCGGCGCTGGCGCAATCCTCCAGCCTGAAGCCTGAGGTGGTCGAAGGCCTCGACATCATGATCGTGCGCGAACTCACCGGCGGCGTCTATTTCGGCGAGCCGAAGACCATCACCGATCTCGGCAATGGCCAGAAGCGCGCCGTCGATACGCAGGTCTACGACACCTATGAAATCGAGCGCATCGCGCGCGTCGCCTTCGATCTCGCCCGCAAGCGCCGCAACAAGCTGACCTCGATGGAAAAGCGCAACGTCATGAAGAGCGGCGTGCTTTGGAACGAGGTGGTGACGCAAGTGCATCAGCGCGAATACAAGGACGTCGCGCTCGATCACCAGCTCGCCGACTCCGGCGGCATGCAGCTCGTGCGCTGGCCGAAGCAGTTCGACGTTATCGTCACCGACAACCTGTTCGGCGACATGCTATCCGACATCGCGGCGATGCTCACGGGTTCGCTCGGCATGCTGCCCTCCGCTTCGCTCGGCGAAACCGACGTCAAGACCAAGAAGCGCAAGGCGCTCTACGAGCCGGTGCACGGCTCGGCGCCGGACATCGCGGGACAAGGCAAGGCCAACCCGATCGCGATGCTGGCCTCGTTCGGCATGGCGCTGCGCTACTCCTTCGACATGGGCGACCTGGCCGACAAGCTCGATCAGGCCATCGCCGCCGTGCTGGCGAAGGGCCTGCGCACCGCCGACCTGCAGTCGGAAGGCGCGACCATCGTCTCCACCGCCGGCATGGGCGAAGCGATCCTGAAGGAGGTGCAGGCGCTCCACGGCTGAGCGGCGCATTCCAGGGGCTTCCCTGCAAGAGCGTGTCGGATTCATTCGGCGCTGGCGGTTGTCGTGCTCTCCCCGCCCACGGGGGAGTGTGCGCCACACGATGCAGCGATTCGCGACTCCAAAAACAAAAATGCCCGGCTAGGCCGGGCATTTTATTTGAAACAAGCGCTGCTCAGTACAGCGGGAATTGCTGCGGATAGCCGCCAAGATCCTGAGCGGGGCTGAGCGGCTGACGATCGAGCGGACGGTTGAGGTTCTCGTTTCCGAACGAGCGCGTCGGCGGGAACGCGTAATCCTGGAATTTCCGTTCGCCGGGCAGCACCTCGGTCCCGGCATCGAGCCAGGAGCGCTTGGTGACATAGATGCGGGTCCGCGGGCCTGACTGATACGACACGTTGGGCCCGCGCTGGGTGTAAACACGTTCGCCCCGCTTGCGTGGCGCCGCATCGGCCTGCGGCACGCTGACGCCAACAGCCAGCACGGCCACCGCCGCCAGCAACGCCGCGCGGCGCAGCGCGGTCAGGTTCGGGGCGGTGAGCAAATTCGAGATCATCGGGTCCTCATGGTCAGGCAAATCTTGAGCGAACGGAATCGATCCAAACGATTGGCGCCAT
Organism: Xanthobacteraceae bacterium; assembly: GCA_035565575.1. GTDB lineage: Bacteria > Pseudomonadota > Alphaproteobacteria > Rhizobiales > Xanthobacteraceae > 62-47. Next base: position 27,738 of record DATMSE010000036.1, on the reverse strand, counting down.
TTTAGCGGCCACGAGGCGCGCGCCACAAGGTCATTCAGGCCACACCGGTCCAGAATAATGCCTTGGTATGCAAAATGTTGCACGAGAGCCAGTGCGCTGGCGAGACGGTCGCGGCCTGCGCATGGCTCCCCGTCACAGCGCGCCGCGCAATGACGGATTCTGCGCGCCGACCATCCAATCGACGGTCTCGCGCAGCGGGGTCAAGGCGCAGTCGCGGCGGCGCAGTTCGGCGCGGGCAAACAACTCCGCCAGCCGCGCGTCGCCGCTGGCATTGAGCAGCACCAAGCGGTTGAGCAGGCAGCCGATGGCCCGACGCCGCGCCGCGGCGGTCTCGCCCTGACACGACCAGCCCGCCATCCGCAGGCTGGGCCGGTCGAAGACCTTCGCGAAGCCGAGGCAGGACGTGGCTGTGCCGGCGTGATCGGTCAGGCTGAAGAGCTGAACCGGGCCGAATTTGCTCTCGATCGAGCCGGCCGCATGGGCTTCGGCGCGGGGAAGCGACGTCAGCCCCGCCTCGGCCAGGACGGTCGCGGAGGCCGATGCCGAAAGGTCGACGCCGGGGCGGTCGATCCGCAGCCCCACGACCGGGGGTTGATCGGCCGCGGTCCAGCGCAGGATGTCCCGCCGGCCGTCCTCCGGATGCCGCAACACCTCATAAGTCGCTGTGATTCCGGTCATATCAAACTGACTGACGGCAAAGGCGGGTGCCGCATGGGCGACCGGACGCCAGCCGCCGCCCTGCGGCGGATCGATACCGCTCACCAGATGATCGAGATGCAGCGACGCGATGTCCTCGGCAAAGTCCCAATGCGTCAGCACGACGGCGGCGGTAATCGCCATCAGTACCAGCGCGCTCATATAGGCCAGCAGACACGCGGCGACGGCGCCGCACTCAGCCGCGAAACGGCGCAAAGCTGATGCGTTTCCGACGAGGTGCGGGAACCGCGCGGAGCTGGCCGAAACGGAGCGCATGGAAATGCCGGGTTTTCGTGCGAATGTTGTATTGTGGGCGTTTCTCGCATAGAAGCGCTCCCGCTTGCTTGCCGCAACGCGCGGCAAAGCGGCATTTTTGCTCGGAGAGTGAACGATGGGTTACAAGGTTGCGGTAGCCGGGGCGACCGGCAATGTCGGACGGGAAATGCTCAACATCCTGAGTGAGCGCAAATTCCCCGCCGATGACGTGGTGGCGCTGGCCTCCCGGCGCAGCGTCGGCACGGACGTCTCTTTTGGCGACCGCACCCTGAAAGTCAAAGCCCTCGAGAACTACGATTTCAGCGACGTCGACATCTGCCTGATGTCGGCCGGCGGCGACGTGTCCAAGGAATGGTCGCCGAAGATCGGCGCGCAGGGCGCGGTGGTGATCGACAACTCGTCGGCCTGGCGCTACGACGCCGACGTGCCGCTGATCGTGCCCGAGGTGAATGCCGACGCGGTCAGTGGTTTCACCAAGAAGAACATCATCGCCAACCCGAACTGCTCGACGGCGCAACTCGTCGTCGCGCTGAAGCCGCTGCACGACGCCGCGACCATCAAGCGCGTGGTCGTCTCGACCTATCAGTCGGTGTCGGGCGCCGGCAAGGAAGGCATGGATGAGCTGTTCGCGCAGACCAAGGCGGTCTACACGGCCAGCGACCTCGTCACCAAGAAATTCCCGAAGCGGATCGCCTTCAACGTGATCCCGCACATCGATGTCTTCATGGAAGACGGCTACACCAAGGAAGAATGGAAGATGGTGGCCGAGACCAAGAAGATCCTCGATCCGAAGATCAAACTGTCGGCGACCTGCGTGCGCGTGCCGGTGTTCATCGGTCACTCGGAAGCGGTCAACATCGAGTTCGAAAAGCCGATCAGCGTTGACGAAGCGCGCGAGGTGCTGCGCAAGGCACCGGGCGTTCTGGTGATCGACAAGCGTGAGCCGGGCGGCTACGTCACGCCGTATGAATCGGCGGGCGAGGACGCCACCTATATCAGCCGCATCCGCGAGGACGCGACGGTGGAGAACGGCTTGGCGCTATGGTGCGTCTCGGACAACCTGCGCAAGGGCGCGGCACTCAACGCGATCCAGATCGCCGAATGCCTGATCAACCGCAAGCTGCTGCAGCCGAAGCAGAAGGCAGCGTAAGGCAACAGCCGATCACGAATGCAAAACGGGCGGCGCGAGCCGCCCGTTTTTGTTGGGACATGATCGTTGTTTCTATGTGCCAAACCATCCGGCGGCACGGCGTCGTCACCGGACCTGATCCGATGACCATCAACTTTTCGAAGGGTCAATTTTTTGAAGGATGGATGCGCGGGTCACGCCCGCGCATGAGGTCGTTTGATCGCCAGGTACTTTCCCTAAACGGCCACGGCTTCCTTCGGCGTTTTGAACTCGCCACTGGCCTTGTCGAGGATGTAGAGATCACCCTTCGCAACACCGAAATAGGCGCCATGCAGCAGCAACGTGCCGCGCTCGACCTTGGTGCGGATACACGGGAACGTCATCAGGTTCTGCAGGCTGCGCTTGATGACGGCGTGCTCCAGCCGGGTGATAAAGGTGTCCTGATCCTCGCCGGCCAACGGCTTCAGTTTGGACGTATCCGGCTCGATGATCGACATCCAGCGGCCGATGAAGTCGCCGGGCGACAGCGGCGCGCTATCCTGCGTCAGCGCCTTGACGCCGCCGCACTGCGCGTGGCCCATCACCACGATGTGCTTGACGTGCAGCACCTGCACCGCAAACTCCAGCGCGGCGGAAACCCCGTGCGCCTCGCCGTCAGGCGCATAAGGCGGCACCAGATTGGCGACATTGCGCACCGTGAACAGTTCTCCCGGTGCCGCGCCAAAGATCGTCTCCGGCGCGACACGCGAGTCGGAACAGCCGATCAGCATGGTTTCCGGTGACTGGCCCTTTTCGGACAGTTCACGATAGCGCGATTGCTCGGCGGGCAGTCGATGGGTGGCGAAATCACGGTATCCCGCGATCAAATGTTTCGGGAAAGTCAGCATGGGCGTGGCCTGATAATGATTGACGCCTTCATCAACCATAGCAGCCTCACCGGAACAAGGCTTTCTCTCGCTCGCGGGCGGTGTTACGGCTGGGGAACCGACCGCAGAACGAACGTCACCTCGCAGCAACTCGCATGAATGATTGAGGAAATATGTGATGATCCGTCCCCGCCGTAGCCTTCTTTTTATGCCGGGTTCCAACGCGCGGGCGCTGGAAAAAGCGCGCACCCTCGCCGCGGACGGGCTGATCCTCGACCTTGAGGATGCTGTGGCGCCGGAGGCCAAGTCGCTGGCGCGCGACCAAATTGCCGGGGCGGTCATCGCGCGAGGGTTCGGCAAGCGCGAAGTGCTGATCCGCATCAACAGCCTCGATTCACCGTGGTGGCTGGACGATATCAACATGGCGGCCAAGGCGCGCCCCGACGGCATTCTGGTCCCGAAGGTCTCGACCGTCGACGACCTCAAGGTGATCGCCGACCGGCTCACGGAGGCCGGCGCCGATCCGTCGATCAGGGTCTGGGCAATGATCGAGACCGCACGCGCCATTCTCGATGCCGACAAGCTCGCCGCGCAGGCGCATGATCCTTCGATGCGGCTTGCCGGCTTCGTGTTTGGTCCCAACGACATCGCGCGTGAAACCCGCATCCGCATGGTGCCGGGGCGCGCCACCATGCTGCCGATCATGGCTCATTGCGTGCTGGCGGCGCATGCCCACGGCCTGGACATGCTGGACGGTCCTTACGGTGACATCAGCAACATGGATGGCCTCCGCGACGAATGCGCGCAAAGCCTCGATCTCGGCTTCGACGGCAAGACGCTGATCCACCCGAGCCATCTCGCGATCTGCAACGCCGCCTTTACGCCGCCGGCAGAGGACGTCGCCAACGCCCGCAAGATCGTTGCCGCCTTCGATCTGCCGGAAAACGCCTCGCGCGGCGCCATCCAACTCGACGGCCGCATGGTGGAACGCCTGCATGCCGAAATCGCCCGCCGCACCATCGCCATCTCGGATGCCATCGGCGCGCTGGAACAGGGTTAACCAGAACGTTCTTCTACGGACGGCGAACGTATTTTGGAGACGTCATTACCGGGCTCGACCCGGCAATCCATCCTCTTCCTCTTCAAAAGATGGATGCGCGGATTAGATGCGCGGATTAAGTGTGCGCATGATCCTATCAGGGCAGGTGGCAAAATCGGAAGCAGAAATGCCCCAACGTGGTTCCGTCGGCTGCCAAACCGTGCTACCCGACGGCCGTAAATCCCCCCAGGAACCACAGCCATGTCCGACACTCCGCGCCGCGTGACCCGCGCACTGCTTTCCGTTTCCGATAAGACCGGCCTGATCGATTTGGCCAAGGCGCTCGCCGCCCACGGTGTCGAGCTGATCTCGACCGGCGGAACGGCCAAGGCGATCGCGGCAGCGGGGCTCCAGGTGCGCGACGTCTCCGAACTCACCGGCTTTCCGGAGATGATGGACGGCCGCGTCAAGACGCTGCATCCTAAGGTGCATGGCGGCCTGCTGGCGATCCGCGACAACGCCGAACACGCGAAAGCGATGCAGGATCACGGCATCGCGCCGATCGATCTCCTCGTCGTCAATCTCTACCCGTTCGAGGCGACCGTCGACAAAGGCGCGCCTTACGACGACTGCATCGAGAACATCGACATCGGCGGCCCGGCGATGATCCGCGCCGCCGCCAAGAACCACGACGATGTCGCGGTGGTCGTCGAGGCCGAAGATTATCAGGCCGTGCTCGACGAACTCGCCGCTAACAACGGCGCGACCACGCTCACGCTGCGCCGCCGCCTCGCCGCGAAAGCCTACGCCCGCACCGCCGCCTATGACGCCGCGATCTCCAACTGGTTCGCCGTGCAATTGAAGGACAACGCTCCGGACTATCGCGCCTTCGGCGGCCGCCTCGTGCAATCGCTGCGCTATGGCGAGAACCCGCACCAGACCGCCGCGTTCTACCGCACGCCGGACCATCGCTTCGGCGTCGCCACCGCGCGGCAGGTGCAGGGCAAGGAACTGTCCTACAACAACATCAACGACACCGATGCCGCTTACGAATGCGTTGCCGAGTTCGACGCCAGGCGCACCGCCGCCGTCGCCATCATCAAGCACGCCAATCCCTGCGGCGTCGCGGAAGGCGCCGATCTCGTCTCGGCCTATCGCAAGGCGCTTGCCTGTGACTCGACGTCGGCCTTCGGCGGCATCGTCGCGTTGAACCGCACGCTCGATGCCGAAGCCGCGCGCGCCATCACCGAGATCTTCACCGAAGTCATCATCGCGCCGGACGCGACCGAGGAAGCCATCGCCATCGTCGCGGCGAAGAAGAACCTGCGCCTCCTGCTCGCCGGCGGCCTGCCCGATCCGCGCGCGCTCGGCCTCACCGCGAAAACCGTTGCCGGCGGCCTGCTGGTGCAGAGCCGCGACAATGCGTCGGTCGACGACATGACGTTGAAGGTCGTCACCAAGCGCGCGCCGTCTGAGGCCGAATTGCGCGACCTGCGTTTCGCCTTCCGCGTCGCCAAGCATGTGAAGTCCAACACCATCATCTACGCGAAGGACCTCGCCACCGTCGGCATCGGCGCGGGCCAGATGAGCCGGGTCGATTCTGCCCGCATCGCCGCGCGCAAGGCGGAAGATGCCGCGCGCGAATTGAAGCTGACGGAGCCGATGACGCGCGGCTCGGTGGTGGCCTCGGATGCGTTCTTCCCGTTCGCGGACGGCATGCTGGCCTGCATCGAGGCGGGCGCGACGGCCGTGATCCAGCCCGGCGGCTCGGTGCGCGACGACGAGGTGATCAAGGCCGCCGACGAGCACAACATCGCCATGGTGCTCACCGGCACCCGGCATTTCCGGCATTGAAGAACCTGTATCCCGGACGCGGAGCGGCATTCTTCATGCCGCTCCGCAGAGCCGGGATCATCTCGCAGCGTCGCCGTTGTTGAAGCGACCCCCGGATCAGCAGCGCATCACTTAGTGCTGCGCAGCATCCGGGGAACTCGGCAATGACGCCGGCTATTCCCGCACCCGCGTCAGCAACAGCAGGCCGAACAGGAACAGCACCACGATCACGCCCATGCCGGCCTTCTGGCTGGCGGTGGCGGCGGTGATGATGCCGATCAATAACGGCCCGACGAACGACGTTACTTTTCCGGTCAGCGCGAACAGTCCGAAGAACTGCGTGATGCGGTCGCGCGGCGCCATGCGGATCAGAAGCGAGCGCGAGGCCGCCTGCAGCGGCCCGCCCATCATGCCGATCAAACCACCGAGCACGAGATAGGCCTTCTCCGCCGGGGAAGCGAACAGCGCCCCACCCGGCTGCGGCGGCGTCACCCGTATAGACAGAATCGAATCGCGATCCACCAGCAGGATGGTCAAACTCGCCAATAGCAGCACGGTGAGCGCGCCCGCGATCACCCGCTTCGGCCCGAAGCGATCGTCGAGCTTGCCGCCCAGCCACGCGCCCAACGTACCGGCGAGCGCCAGCAGGATGCCGAAGGTGCCCATCTGGATGGTGCGCCAGCCAAAGGTGCCCGCCGCATAGATGCCGCCGAAGGCGAACAGCGAGATCAGGCCGTCGGTATAAAGCATGTTGGCGAGCAGAAACGTCGCAATCGACTTGCGCCTTGGCAGTTCGCTCAACGTTTGTCGCAACTCGCGCAGACCTTCGCGCAACGCCTCGCGCGCCGGCCGCTTCGACGGGAAATCCGGCGTCAGCAGAAACATCGGCAGCACGAACACGACGAACCACAACCCGGTGAGCGGCCCGACGATACGATCACCCTCGTGCATCGCCGGGTCGAGCCCGAACAGCGGCATCAGGCCGAGCAGCGTGCGGCCATCGTCCGGGCTTCCGGCGAGAAAGCCGAGCACCAGCACCAGGCTGAGAATGCCGCCGATGTAACCGGTGGCCCAGCCGGTGCCTGACAATCGGCCGATCTTCTCCGGCGGCACCAGCGACGGCATCATCGCATTGTTGAACACGGTGGCGAATTCGACGCCGACCGTCGCGATCGCATAAGCGATCAGCACCGGCAGAATCACCGACGGATCGCCCGGCTTGCCGATCCACATCAGGCTCGATCCCAGCACCAGCAGCGCGCCGAACACCGCGATCCACGGCTTGCGCCGCCCGCTGGCGTCGGCAATCGCACCGAGGATCGGCGACATCAGCGCGATGAGGAATCCTGCCGCGGCCGTGGCAAAACCCCACTGCGATTGTCCTGCCGCCGGCGTCGCGGCGACGAAGGTGGCAAAATAGGGCGCGAACACGAACGTCGTGATCAGCGTGAAATACGGCTGCGCCGCCCAGTCGAAGAAAATCCACGCCGTCACCGCGCTCCGCGACGGATAGGTTGCACGCAATTCCGCATGGCTTACCTGCGCGGTGGCAGCTATCGGCATCGGGTGTTCCTTTGCGAATCATCCATGTCTATGGCCTAGCGCATCGCATGCCATATAGCATGCACGACGTGAGCCGGCGGGCACAGCGTCGATGTCACAAGTTCGTTGCCGGGTCGTTCCGGCCGCCACCGGAAGGAGACCGCAATGATCGCCCCTCGCTTCGAGCGTCGCAAGCTGTTGGCCGGATTGATGCTGACGGTCGCGCTAGCGCTCGGAGCTGCGGCACCGGCGCAGGATTTGCGCGGCGGCCTGCCGCTGCACACCACGCCGCCTGTGACTGCAACGCACGGCATGGTGGTGGCGCAGGAAAAGCTCGCCGCGCGCATCGGCCGCGACGTTCTGGCGAAGGGCGGCACTGCGGTGGATGCGGCCGTCGCCACCGGTTTCGCCATGGCGGTGACTTACCCGCGTGCCGGCAATCTCGGCGGCGGCGGCTTCATGCTGATTCACCTCGCCGACGGCAACAAGGATATCAGCATCGATTATCGCGAGACGGCGCCGCGCGCGGCGACGCGCGACATGTTTCTCGGGCCCGACGGCAAGCCTGATCCCGTAAAATCGCGCGATTCCGCGCTCGGCATCGGTGTGCCCGGCACGGTGGCGGGCCTGACGCTGGCGCTGGAGAAATACGGCTCCGGCAAATTCACGCTGGCGCAACTGTTGCAGCCGGCCATCGCCTTGGCGCGTGAGGGCTTTGTCGTGGCCGACGACATCGCCGATACGCTTCCGAACTGGCACAGGCGGCTGGCGCGCTGGCCCGCGACCGCCAAGATTTTTTCGCGCCCCGACGGATCGGCGCTGCGCGATGGCGACAGATTGATTCAAACCGATCTCGCCGCAACGCTGGAAGCCGTGGCGGCGAAGGGCGCGAGCGGCTTCTACGAAGGTTCGGTCGCCGACAAGCTCGCGCAAGGCATTCAAGCGGCCGGCGGCATCATCACACGCGAGGACTTGAAGGCTTATCGCGCGATCGAACGCGAACCGGTGCGCGGCAACTATCGCGGCTACGATATCGTCTCGATGCCGCTGCCGTCCTCCGGCGGCGTGGTGCTGATCGAAACGCTGAACATGCTCGAAGGTTTTGCGCTACGCGATCTCAAGCAGGGGTCGGCGCCATCGCTTCATTTGTTGATTGAAACCATGAAGCGGGCTTACGCCGACCGCGCGCGCTTTCTCGGCGATCCCGCCTTCGTCAACGCACCGATCGCCAAACTGACGTCGAAGGATTACGCCGCACGGCAACGCGCCGCCATCGACATCAATCGCGCGACGCCATGGAGCGACATGCTGCCGTTGAAACAGCCACGCGAAGGCGACAACACCACGCATTTCTCTGTGGTGGACAGCCACGGGAACGCGGTGAGCAACACCTACACCTTGAACTTCAGCTACGGCGTCGGTCTCGTCGCCGACGGCACCGGCGTGCTGCTCAACAACGAACTCGACGATTTCACCGCCGCCCCCGGCGCATCGAATGCCTATGGCCTCGTCGGCTTCGAGGCGAACCTGCCCGGTCCCGGCAAGCGGCCGCTGTCGTCGATGACGCCGACCATCGTGCTGAAAGACGGCAAGGTCGTGCTGGTCACCGGCTCGCCCGGCGGCAGCCGCATCATTTCCACCGTGCTGCAGGTCGTCGTTAACACACTCGACTACGGCATGAATATCGCGGCTGCCGTCAGTGCGCCGCGCCTGCATCATCAGTGGCTGCCGGATGAGGTGCGCCTCGAACAAGGCTTCCCTCAAGACGTGCTCGATGAGTTGAAAGCAAAAGGTCATCGCATCGTGACGCCGATGGGACAGACCTCCGCCAACTCCATCGCGATCAACGCGAATGGAATCGAAGGCGGCCCCGACCCCCGCACGCGCGGCGCGGAAGCGGCGGGGTATTGAGGTTTGCAACGGCAAAGCTACGTCCGATGGGGGCTCCGCAGGAAATCATCCTCTCCGCTCGTCATGCCCGCGCTTGTCGCGGGTATCCACGTCCTTTCAGAATTTCGATAAGAAAGACGTGGATGGCCGGGACAAGCCCGGCCATGACGCATGGTGGTCGGCGTTGTAGTAAACGCAAGCACTAAGCCTTCCCCACCGTATACGGACCGCCCTTGTCCAGCGCGCGCTGATAGGCCGGACGGGCATGGATGCGCTTGAGGAAATCCATCGCCTTCGGATGATGCGCGGCGAGGCCCGCGCGCGAGGCCGCCGCTTCCAGCGGAAAACTCATCTGGATGTCGGCGGCGGTGAAATCGTTACCGGCGAACCACTCACTTTTGTTGAGTTCGGTTTCCCAGAACGCCATGTGCTGCTTGAGTTGCGGGTCGACCAGGGTCGCCAGCGCCTGCCCGGCGATTTTCTTCACCAGCGGCCGCAGCACCAGCGGCGCGCGGCGCGGCATCAGCGAGAAGAGCAGCTTCATCAGCAGCGGCGGCATCGCCGAACCTTCGGCATAATGCAGCCAGTAGGTGTAGCGCAGCCGCTCCGGCGTGTTGGGCGGCGGGATCAGCCGGCCCTTCCCGTAGTTGCCCACAATGTATTCGATGATGGCGCCGGATTCCGCGATGGTGTTGCCGCCGTCGGTGACCACCGGCGATTTGCCGAGCGGATGGATCACCGCCAATTCGCGCGGCGCCTGCATGGTCGGCAGCCGCTGGTAGCGCACGATCTCGTAAGGCAAGCCCAGTTCCTCCAAAAGCCACAGCACCCGTTGGGAGCGGGAATTGTTGAGGTGGTGCACGGTGAGCATGAGCAGCCTCTCTGAGCAGCGCCGGCAGAGCGCCGTGTTGCGCGTGGCACCGGATCTGGCAGCGGTTTCAATCGATTCGCAATGCGAATATTTACCCGGGTAATATTGACGGGCTATTTTTATCCGGATAAAAGTGCGCATTCCGCTGGATTTCAGGCAATGCGCGCATGACAGATCGTTACACAGCCTTCGAAGGCGCGCACCGCCTGGCCGCGGGGCCATTGGCCGAGGTGGCACTTGCCGTCAAGCACGCCAGCGCTAGGGCACCTTCGCAGCCGATCATGATCTTCGATGATGTCAGCGGCCGTGCCATCGACCTCGACCTGCGCGGCAGCGACGACGAGGTGCTCGCCCGCCTGCAGCAGACTGCGCCGGCGCCCTCACCCGATTTCGATACGCCGCGCGGCCGCGGCCGTCCCAGGCTCGGCGTCGTCGCCCGCGAGGTGACGCTGCTGCCGCGCCATTGGGATTGGCTCTCCATGCAGCCGGGCGGCGCATCGGTGGCGCTGCGCAAGCTGGTCGAGGACGCTCGCCGCCGCAACGGCGACCATGATCGCGCCCGCATGGCGCGCGACGCCGCCTATCATTTCATGTCGGCGATGGCCGGCAACCTGCCGGGCTTCGAGGAGGCATCGCGCGCGCTGTTTGCAAGCGACCGCCATCGATTCGCCGAACTGATCGCGTCATGGCCTCCGGACATTCGCGACCATATCATCAAACTCGCATTCAACGACGTTGCCGGCTGAACGGCGCAGAAGGACTATTCATGACCGCCCCCGTCGTTCCCCTCTGGCGGACGTATATCGTCTTCCTGCTGCCGATGATGCTGAGCAACATCCTGCAGGCACTGTTCGGCACCATCAACAGCATCTATCTCGGGCAGATGATCGGCGTCGACGCGCTCGCCGCCGTCGCCGGATTCTTTCCGGTGATGTTCTTTTTCATCGCCTTCATTATCGGGCTCGGGGCCGGCTCGTCGGTGCTGATCGGCCAAGCCTGGGGCGCGCGCGAACCGGCGCGCGTCAAGGAAGTTGCCGGCACCACGCTGACGCTGGCGCTGCTCGGCGGCGCAGTCATCGCGGTGCTCGGCGGGATTTTCACCCGTGACCTCTTGATCGTGCTGGCGACGCCGGCCAACGTGCTCGATGCCGCCACCGGTTACGCCCGCATCATGATGATCGCGATGCCGGCGACCTTCGCCTTCCTGCTGCTGACCTCGATGATGCGCGGCGTCGGCGATACCGTGACGCCGCTGTTCGCGCTGACGGTCTCGACCGCGATCGGCCTGATCGTCACGCCGGCATTGATCCAGGGCTGGCTCGGCCTGCCGCGGCTCGGCGTCGCCAGCGCGGCCTATGCTTCCGTTGTGGCCAGTGTCGTCACGCTATTCTGGCTCGCGATCTATATGCGCTACAAGCAGCATGCGCTGGCGCCGGATCGTGCCTTCCTGCGCGGCATGCGCCTCAACCTAACCTTGCTGCGCAAGGTATTGCGGATCGGCCTGCCGACCGCAGTGCAACTGGTGGTGATGTCGCTGGCCGAACTGGTGCTGCTCGGCATCGTCAACGGCTTCGGCTCGGACGCGACCGCCGCTTATGGCGCGCTCAACCAAGTGCTGGCCTATGTGCAATTCCCGGCGATCTCGATTGCGATTACCGCGTCGATTTTCGCCGCGCAGGCGATCGGGGCCGGCCATGTCGATCGGCTCGGCGCCATCGTCAAAACCGGCCTGTGGCTGAACCTCTGGATGACCGGCGCGCTGGTGATCCTTGGCTATCTGCTGTCGCGGCTGATCATCGGGCTGTTCATCATCGACGAGAACGTGCTCGAACTGGCGCAGCACGCGCTGCACATCGTGCTGTGGAGCACGGTGCCGTTCGGCATGGCCGGCGTGTTCTCGGCGACGATGCGCGCCAGCGGCACGGTCTTCGTCCCCACGCTGCTGTCGATCGTCGCGATCGTCGCGGTGGAGGTGCCGGCGGCGATGCTGCTGAGCCGGCTGCTCGGCCTCACCGGCGTCTGGACCGCCTACCCGGCGGCGTTCATCGCCATGCTGCTGTTGCAGATGATTTTCTATCTGGTGGTCTGGCGCAGGCAGAAGATCGAACGCCTGATCTGACGCCAAGGCGGCGGACCGCTGCGCGCCCGCCTTATATGATGTCCATCATAAAAAGTGGTGGACGCGGCGGCGTGGCTGCGCCACACTCCTCGCGTGTCGCCGTTCGAGGAGCCTCCCATGAGCCAGCCGCCCCGCCCGCAATTCCTGTTCGATTTCGGCAGCCCCAACGCTTATCTGAGTCACCGCGCCATTCCGGCCATCGAAAAACGCATCGGCACCACGTTTGAATACGTTCCGATCCTGCTCGGCGGCATCTTCAAGGCCACCAACAACAAGTCGCCGGCGGAGACGCTGGCCGGCATCAAGAACAAGCGCGAATTCATGGAGCTGGAGACGCGGCGCTTCCTGAAACGTTTCAACGTCAAGCCCTACGTCTGGAATCCGCATTTCCCTGTCAACACCTTGATGCTGATGCGCGGCGCCATTGCCGCGCAGGCCGAGGGCGTGTTCGAGAAATACGTCGAAGCCGGTTTCCATCACATGTGGGAAGAGCCGAAGAAGATGGACGATCCCGAGGTGCTGGGCCAAGCCCTCACCGCATCGGGACTGGACGCCGCAAAGCTGTTCGCCCGCGCGCAGGAGCCGGAGATCAAGAACAAGCTGCTGGAGAACACGCAGGCTGCGGTGGCGCGCGGCGCGTTCGGTTCGCCCACCTTCTTCGTCGGCGACGAGATGTTCTTCGGCAAGGAGCAGTTGCGCGAGGTCGAGGAACTGGTGACGGCTCGATAGTCATCAATTGGTTTCGTCATGGCCGGATTTATTCCGGCCATCCACGTCTTCCTCGCTCGATATGCATCAAGACGTGGATGCCCGGCACAAGGCCGTGTGTCACTAAACCGTTCGTGCAAAAGCGCTGCATCTCAGGAGACACCCCATGCCAAAGCGAAATGCCACCGCCGCGGTGATCGGCGCCGGCGATTATATCGGCGCCGAGATCGCCAAGAAATTCGCAGCCGAAGGCTTCACCGTATTCGCCGGCCGCCGCAACGGCGATAAGCTGGCGCCACTGGTGAAGGAGATCGAGGACGCCGGCGGCTCCATCGTCGCGCGCTCACTCGACGCCCGCAAGGAAGACGAGATCAACGCCTTCCTGCAAGACGCCGACAAGCAGGCACCGCTGGAGGTGACGATCTTCAACGTCGGCGCCAACGTCAATTTCCCGATTCTGGAAACCACCGACCGCGTATTTCGCAAGGTGTGGGAAATGGCCTGCTGGGCCGGCTTTCTCGCCGGACGGGAGTCGGCGCGGCTGATGCTGCCGCGCGGCCGCGGCAACATCTTCTTCACCGGCGCGACCGCATCCTTGCGCGGCGGCTCCGGCTTCGCCGCCTTCGCCAGCGCCAAGTTCGGCCTGCGCGCGGTGGCGCAGGCGATGGCGCGCGAACTCGGGCCGAAACAGATCCACGTCGCCCATCTCATCATCGATTCCGGTGTCGACACCGCCTGGGTGCGCGAACGCCGCGAGCAGCTCTGGGGCAAGGAGGCGCTGAGCAACCCGGACCTCTTGATGCCGCCGGCATCGGTCGCGGACGCCTATTGGCAGCTCTATCAGCAGCCGAAAAGCGCCTGGACGTTTGAACTCGAGATACGCCCGTTCGGCGAGAAGTGGTAAGGAACGAGGAGTGAATAGTAAGGAGCGAGGAGAATTCGCTTCACTCCCTACTCGCTATTCGCTACTCACTATTCGCCAACAAGTGGGAGCGAGCCCATGCGCATTCTGGTGGTGGGAGCCGGCGCGATCGGCGGCTATTTCGGCGGGCGGCTGCTGCAATCCGGCGCCGACGTCACCTTTCTGGTGCGGCCGCGCCGCGCCGAGGAACTCAAGCGCGATGGTCTCGTCATCAAGAGCCCGCATGGCGATATCACGCTGCCGAACCCGCCGACGGTGCAGGCAGCGGCGCTGAAAGAGCCCTTCGATATCGTGCTGCTGAGCTGCAAGGCGTTCGATCTCGACGACGCTATCGATTCCTTCGCGCCCGCGGTGGGACCGCACACCGCGATCATACCGATGCTGAACGGGATGCGGCACCTCGACGTGCTCGACGCCAAGTTCGGCCGCACGCATGTGCTGGGCGGGCAATGCTCGATCGCCGCGACGCTGAACGCCGACCGCCATGTGGTGCAACTGGCGCCGATGCAGACGCTCGGCTTTGGCGAACGCGACGGCACCCTGTCGGAACGGGTGCGCCAGGCCGATGCCATTTTCCAGCGCGGCCAGTTCGACGGCAAGGCGTCGACCACCATCATGCAGGACATGTGGGAGAAATGGATCATGCTGGCGACGCTGGCCAGCGCGACCTGTCTGATGCGCGGGCCGATCGGCAAGATCCTCGAGGCGCCCGGTGGCCGCGACTACATTCTCGGCGTGCGCGACGAGATCAGCGCCATCGCCAGCGCAGCCGGCCACAAGCCGCGCGCGCCGTTCATTGAGCGCATCACCGCGATGCTGACCAGCGCCGGCTCGCCGCTCACCGCATCGATGTTCCGCGACATCGCGGCAGGGCTTCCGACCGAGGGTGATCACGTCGTCGGCGATCTGGTGGCGCGCGGCGACGCCGCCAAGGTCGCGGTGCCGCGACTGCGCGTGGCCTATACGCACCTGCGAACCTACGAGGCGCAGCGGGGGTGAGGCTGCGCTGATCAGGCGCGACGAGCGTTTGTGGCGAGGCCGCCTCTCCAAGCCCGGCCATGACCACAACTAAAGGCGGCCGAATGTTAAGGCTGATGGCCCCTCACAACCGCGACAGATAATGCGCGAGCGCGGTGATTTCCTCCTCGCTGAGCGGATAAGCGACATCGGCCATCGCCGCGCCGCCGCCACCCGAGCGCGTACCGGCCTTGTAGTCATGCAGCGCCTTGACGAGATAATCCTCGCGCTGCCCGGCGAGGCGCGCCACCGCCTTGGTGCCGGCATAGCTGTCGGTGTGGCATGACGCGCAGCGCCGCCCCTTGGCCGCCTGTTCGCCTTTCCTCGAGAGATCGGGATTGTCATCCGCGATGCCTTTCGGCGGCGCCAGCGAGGCGAAATACGCACCGAGATTGCGGATATCGTCATTGCTGAGTTGCTCCGCCAGCGGACCCATGACGTCGCTTTTCCGCGCGCCGCCGCGAAAGAACACTAGCTGCCACTGGATGTATTGATCCGGCTGCCCCGCCAGCGATGGCGTGTTCTCGATTTGCGCGATGCCGTTCTCGCCATGGCACGCGGCGCATGTCTCTGCCTTGGCCTTGCCGGCGGCGACATCGGCGGCGTGGGCCAGTTGTCCGGAGAGAAGCACGGCAACGGCTGCCGCGAGAGAAAACGTTCGCATCCAAGCCTCCGCCATCGTCGCGCGCGAAGCGACGCAATCCGGTCCTGCCTTAAGTTTCGTCGCCAGAGCGATTTGCGTTTTGACGATACGACGAAATCCGTCATGCCCGGCCTTGTCGCGGGCCTCCATGTCTTGAAGCCCGGCAAGGTCAAGGACTCAGGTGGCCGGGACGAGCCCGGCCACGACGAGTCGCTGTTTCTATCTAACGCATCGCTCCAACGCTCCGCAGCGACGGGACGTCATGTCCCGCGAGGGATCGACGCGCCTTACTTCGCCGCCGCCTGCGCCTTGTCATAGCTGATCCGATAGATCGCACCGCCCCAATCGTCCGCGATCAGGATCGAGCCGTCCTTAGCCTCAATGACGTCGGTGGGGCGGCCGAGATAAGTCTGCTTTCCCTCGATCCAGCCCGACGCGAACACTTCCGTCTTCGGGTTCTTGCCGTCAGGGCCGACGATCACCCGCACGATGCGCGCGCCCTGATACTGATGCCTATTCCACGAGCCGTGTTCGGCGATCAGGATGTTGTTCTTGTACTCGGCCGGGAACATGCTGCCGGTATAGAACTTCATGCCGAGCGGCGCGACGTGATCGCCGAGCTTGACGACCGGCGGCGTGAACTCCGAGCACTTGTGGCCCATGGCGAATTTCGGGTCGGGAATATCGCCCTGGTGGCAATAGGGATAGCCGAAATGCTCGCCGAGCTTCGAGATCATGTTGAGCTTGTCGCTTGGCGAATCGTCGCCCATCCAGTCGCGCGCGTTTTCGGTGAACCAGTATTTGCCGGAGCGCGGATCGACGTCGCCACCGACACTATTGCGCACGCCGAGCGCGACGATCTCCGCATTGCCGGTCTTCGGATCGACACGGCGGATCTGCGAGGTCGATGTGGGCGGAATGCCGATGTTGAACGGAGGGCCGACCGGAATGTAGAACCAGCCGTCCTTGTCGACCGCGATGTACTTCCAGCCGTGCGCGACGTAAGGCGGAAAGTCGTCATAGACCACCTTCGGCTCCGGCATCTTGTCGAGGTTATCCTCCGGATTGTCGTAGCGCATGACCTTGTCGATATCGACGACGTAGAGCGCGCCGTTCAGATAAGCGAGTCCGGTCGGCATCTTGAGGCCCTTGATGATGGTCTTGACCTCTTTCTTGCCGTTCTTGTCGGTAATCGCATAGACGTTGCCGAGGCCGAACGAGCCGACGAACAGCGTGCCCTTGTCGCCCCATGCCATCTGGCGCGCGGCCAACACGCCCGAGGCATAGACCTCGATCTTGAATCCCTTCGGCAGCTTGATCTTTTTCACAGTATCGGCGAGTTCGGCATCCGACATGCCGGTCGGCGGACCGGACGGCGGTGCGAGTCCCTTCTGCGCCTCCGTCTCGTCGCCGAGGAACCAGTCATCCGGCGGGTGCAGCCAAAAATCCTTGGTGCCGGACTGATAGCTTTTCAGCCCCTCCGCGGCCGAGGCCTGCGGCACGCTGCCCAGCGACAGAGCCGTCGCCAGGGTCAGAACAGATCCTGCGAGTAACGACGTCATGAATGCTGATTTCATTGCGTCTCTCCCTCAAGTCACGCTGCGGTGACATTTTCTTTTTCGAAGATGATCGCAGCCCTTGGCCTGCACGGCAGCCGCCGTGCAGAGACAATCGCAAAGGCATCATCGCAAGGCACCTTCGAAGGCCGGACGGTAGCATAATCCATGCAAGAAAGACCCGCGTATGACGCGCGGCTGGCAGAACAAAATATCTTGAGGCGGGTTGGCCGACGCGGATACTCCGCGTTGTGCTGCGGATGCGTCCGTGCAACGCACAACGCACGAGCCCGGCGCGACAGCAGCACGTCGCGGCGCGCGCGCGGCCATTGCCATCGGCATTTGCCCGGAATTCCAATCGATGACAGCGGCCGGGAATAAAGCCGGCGCACCCTGAGTCTCCTCCAGATGCAACGCATCTGCGATGGAGCCTCCGCCATGACCCGCAAGTCCCCCGATGCCGATGATGGAAAACTCACCCGCCGCCACGCCCTCGAATGCATGGTATGGGCCGGAACCGGCGTGCTCTGGACCATGAGCGGCGGCGTCCCGGTCGCGCGCGGCCTGCTCGGCGAAGCCAAGGCCGCGACCGAGACCGGCTTCAGCTTCCTGCAGATGAGCGACAGCCACATCGGCTTCAACAAGGCCGCCAATCCCGACGCGCTCGCAACGCTGCGCGAGGCCGTGGCGAAGGTGAAGGCGCTGGCGGTGAAGCCGTCCTACATCATTCACACCGGCGACATCACTCACCTGTCGAAGTCTTCCGAATTCGACAACGCCGATCAGGTATTCGGCGAAACCGGGCTACGCGTTCACTATGTCCCCGGCGAGCACGACATCATCGATGAAGCGCGCGGCCAGGCTTATCTCGACCGGTACGGAAAGGGCAGCAAAGGTGCGGGCTGGTACAGCTTCGACGATCACGGCGTCCACTTCATCGGCCTCGTCAACGTCGTCGATCTCAAGAGCGGCGGCCTCGGCAATCTCGGCGCCGAGCAACTGGCGTGGCTCGCGGACGATCTGCGCGACAAGAGCAGCAGCACGCCGATCGTCGTGTTCGCGCATATCCCGCTCTACGTCCTCTATGAGCAATGGGGCTGGGGCACCGAGGACGGCACCCGCGCTCTGGCGCTATTGAAACGGTTCGGCTCGGTCACCGTGCTCAACGGACACATCCATCAGCTCGCGCAGAAGGTGGAAGGCAACATGACCTTCCACACCGCGCTGTCGACCGCGTTCCCGCAGCCCGCACCCGGATCGGCGCCCTCTCCCGGCCCGATGGTGGTGCCCAGTGAGAAGCTGCGCAGCATGCTCGGCCTGTCGTCGGTGACCGTGCGCCAGACCGGCACGCCGCTCGCCATCGTCGATTCGACACTCGACAGATAATGGGATTCATCGCCATGACACCGCAGCCTCACCACGACTCACGACCGTCTGACCGCAACTTCCGTCTCGCGATTGTCCTTGCGATCGCGACCGGTCTCGGCACCGGCGTCCTCACCGCCCGGCAGGTGCTCGCCGCGACCGCAGCACCGGCCGCCGTCACCATCGACAACTTCACCTTCGGCCCGGCGAACCTGACGGTGCCGGCGGGAACGACGGTGACGTGGACCAACCGTGACGACATCCCGCATTCCGTCGTCGCCACCGACAAGGCATTCCGTTCGGCCGCGCTCGACACCAACGATTCCTACAGCTTCACATTCAGGACCGCCGGCACCTTCGCCTATTTCTGCGGCCTGCATCCGCACATGACCGGAAAAGTGACGGTGACGCCGTGAGCGAGCGCGAACCGTCCCGCGCGGGCGGCTTGCGAATGTGCTACACCGGGCAGCCGGCATCCGAAGTGTCCCGGGCGGATCGAGGCAACGGAAATCATCGTGCGGAACAGCGACGACCACGCGTTGTTCGATGAAGTCTTCCTGCCGCATCTCCAGGAGGCCTATCGGCTCGCGCGCTGGCTGACCGGAAACGCAAGCGACGCCGAGGACGTGGTGCAGGATGCCGCGATGCGCGCGTTCCGCGCCATCGGCGCGGCGGACGTGATCAATCCACGCGCATGGAGCCTGACGATCGTGCGCAATACCGCCTATAGCTGGCTGATGAAGAACAGGCCGAAGGATGTCGTGTTCGCCGAAGACCTCGGCGACGCCGACCGCCGCAGTCTCGATCACATCGCCGCGGAGCGACACGGCGCCACGCCCGAGGATGCCGCCATTCTCAACGCCACCGCCGAGGAAGTCCGCAAGGCGCTGGCGGCGCTGCCGGCGCTGTTTCGCGAAATCGTCGTTCTGCGCGAGATGCACGAGTTGAGTTATCGCGAGATCGCCGCCGTCACCAACCTGCCGATCGGCACCGTGATGTCGCGCCTGTCGCGCGCGCGGCAAATGCTGATCGGCGCCCTGGGACAGGTCCGACCATGACGCCGTCCGTGCTCTATAACGACGACCTGACGTTGCAGGCTTACTGCGACGGCGAACTCGACGCGGTCGCGGCCGGCGCATTCGAACAGCGTCTCGCAGCCGACCCCGATCTGCAACGTCGATACGATCAGGTGTTGGCGCTGCGGGCGCGGCTGCGAGGATTGTCCGAAGATGCGCCGCCGTCCGATCTCGCGGCGCGCATCAGGGCCACCGCCGGCGCGCGAGCGGAGCCCCAACACCATTGGCCGTGGCGCGCGATGGCAGCGTGTCTGGTGATCGGCATTCTCGCCGGCAGTACGCCGATGTGGCTGATCCAGCACGATCGGCTTTCCGATCAGACCGCCAGCGTCATCATCGGCAATCACATCCGGGGCGCGCTCGCGCCACAGTCGTTCGACGTGGCATCCTCGGACCGCCATACCATAAAGCCGTGGTTCGCGGCGCGCGTTGCCGAATCGCCGAAAGTGCCCGATCTCGCGCAGGCCGGTTTCGTTCTCGCCGGCGGCCGGATCGACGTGATCGGCCAGACCCCGGTGCCGACCATCGTCTACAAGCACGCCGCCCATATCGTCAGCGTCACCGCACTGCCGCAGCGCGAGACGGTCGCCCCCGACACGACAATCGCGGGCTATCATTTGCGGAGCTGGCGCGACGGCGGTTTCGTCTATGTCGCGGTGTCGGACATCCCGGAAAGCGATCTTGCGGCTTTCGCGCAAGCCTTCATCGCCGAGGCTCGGCAACTCTGACCAAGAGAATTTCTTCTGGCGACGGAATCGCCCGGACGATGCATCACCTCTCCCCATCGGGGAGAGGTGGAGCCGAAGGCTCCGGATGAGGGGGATCGAGCATCATGAATCGTGTAACCCCTCACCCCAACCCTCTCCCAACGGGAGAGGGAGCGCTCATTATTTCGCGGCAGCCATTTTCTTCATCAAAACCTGATGTCCCTCTAACCCGCGCGTCCAGAAACGACAAAGCCGCCTTGCGGCGGCCGGTCCGAGAGGTGTCTGTCGCTGGGTTTCTGGAGCGGGCGAAGGGATTCGAACCCTCGACCCCAACCTTGGCAAGGTTGTGCTCTACCCCTGAGCTACACCCGCATCCGAGAACGTCGGCGGCGCACCGCCGAGCGGCAGAGCTATGCCAAAAGCGGCTTGCGAATGCAACAGGCTGACGCGCCTTGGCGCGAATAAACCGCGCGTCGCTCGTCTTTTCCGCCGGATCGTCCTCCAGCCGCCGCCGGGCAGGCGCGGCCCGGGCGCCGGCGTCATCCGAAGCTTTTGGCTATCCCATTGAAATATCGAGCAATCTTATTATCCGCCCGGACCGGCGCGGGACAGCCTGTGTTCCCGGCCATCGGTAAATCGCCCACACCGCCGCATTGCAAATTCGGGCCCAGCGCGCCATCTACAGCGGCACGGGCCGTGTTCCATCCGGCAAGACAGACATCAGGTGAGGTTAACGTGACAATTCTCGAGCAGGGTGACGGCGCGATGCCGCCGGCGGCTGATCTCATCAAGGACACCACGACGCAGACTTTCATGAAGGACGTCATCGAGGAATCGAAGCGCCAGCCGGTGCTGATCGATTTCTGGGCGCCCTGGTGCGGTCCCTGTAAACAGCTCACGCCGATTCTGGAAAAGGCGGTCCGCGCTGCGAAGGGCAAGGTCAAGCTGGTGAAAATGAACATCGACGAGCATCCGGCCATTCCCGGCCAGATGGGCATTCAGTCGATTCCGGCGGTGATCGCCTTCGTCAAGGGCCAGCCGGCCGACGGCTTCATGGGCGCGCTGCCGGAAAGCCAGGTCACGGCCTTCATCGACAAGCTGACCGCCGGCATTCCGGACGGCGCCGGCGACATCGCCGACCTGCTCCAGGAGGCCAATGCCGCGCTGGCGGCCGGCGATGCCCCGACCGCAGCGGCGATCTTTGCCGAGGTCCTCAAGACCGATGCCACCAATGTGCCGGCACTGGCCGGGTTGGCGCGCTGCTATGCGCAGACCGGCGCCCTCGCCCAGGCCAAGCAGACGCTGGCGCTGGTGCCGGAAGCCAAGCGCAGCGACGCCGCCGTCAGCGCGGTGCAGGCGATGATCGATCTCGCCGAGCAGGCGGAGGCGGTCGGCCCCATCGCCGAGCTCGAACAGAAGGTCGCCACCAATCCGCTCGACCATCAGGCCCGTTTCGATCTCGCCACCGCGCTCAACGCGGCGGGAAAACGCAGCGAGGCGACGCAGCATCTGCTCGAAATCGTCAAGCGTGACCGCAAGTGGAACGATGACGGCGCGCGCAAGCAGCTCGTGCAGTTCTTCGAGGCCTGGGGCGGCGCCGACGACGCAACGATTGAAGGACGCAAGCGTCTGTCGACGATCCTGTTCTCATAAGCCGGTCCGCAGCTCAGGGGGCGCCTATGCCGATCAACGCCGAATATCGCGGCCCCGCCGATCTTCCGGAAGTGATCCCGGTGTTCCCGCTGCCGGGCGCCCTGCTGCTGCCGCGCGGCCAGATGCCGCTCAACATCTTCGAGCCGCGTTATCTCGCGATGGTCGACGATGCATTCCGCGACGGTCATCGCCTCATCGGCATGATCCAGCCCGATTCCGCCCACAGCAGCAATGTCGAACAGCCAGCGCTGTTTCGAGTCGGCTGCGTCGGCCGCATCACCCAATTGGCGGAATCCGGCGACGGCCGCTACATTCTCGAACTCACCGGCGTGTCGCGCTTCAAGGTGATCGAGGAATTGTCGGTACTGACGCCCTACCGGCAATGCAAGGTGGATTTCTTTCCCTTCGTCGATGACTTCACGGCCCGCAAGGGCGAGGACGAGGTGGACCGCGCCACGCTTCTCGAGGTGCTGTCCGACTTCCTCAAGGTCAACAACCTCAAGGTCGACTGGGACGGCATCGACAAGGCGCCGAACGAGGCGCTGGTCAACGCGCTGGCGATGATGTCGCCCTACGGCCCCGCCGAGAAACAGGCGATGCTGGAAGCGCCGGACCTCAAGACCCGCGCCGAAATCCTCATTGCCGTCACCGAGATGGATCTCGCCAAGAAGCGCACCAGCGGCGATCCGCCGCTGCAGTAATCGCTCCACATCGCGGAGCCGCCGCGATCGATCTTGCGCAGAACGGCCGCAATCGTGGTATCCGTGCACATCCGGGAGTTGGACGCGTTTTCTTCGCCCCGACCGCGTTCGCCTGGGGCAAGACGCTATTCTATCTATTGGAGCCGCTATGACCACGTCCCCGACCGAGCACCCCGAATCCAGCGTCGATCCCAAGCTGCTGGAGATCCTGGTGTGCCCGCTCACCAAAGGGCCGCTGGAATTCGACGCCGCGCGGCAGGAACTGATCTCGCGCTCGGCGAAACTCGCCTATCCGATCCGCGACGGCATTCCGATCATGCTGCCGGAAGAAGCTCGCCCGCTGGATTGAGGCGCGACTACCTTCTTCTGATCCAATCGATTCAAAATCGGACGCCATACTCTCCCTCCTCATACCCGGCCATGACGGACGTGAGGCCAGGGCCAAAGGCCGACGGTCTGCCAGACCAAAATCCGGCTTCAATGTCCTCGCGGCGCGGACATAAACACCCGCATCCACGGCCACAGGTGAACTTTCTCCTGCGATGGATTGGAGGAGAATTTTCTCCTTTTACCCGCGAATGCCGCGAATGATGTTTTGTTATTTTCGCTGCAAGCGCGCCAAACGATAGAAATTTGCTACACCGGTATCAATTGAAGATGACGCGACCGACGCCTCCTGCGCCGATCCGCTCAGTTGATGCCGTACTGGAGGAATTTCCATGGCCCGCTTGCCCATTCTGACCGCTGAAACCGCTCCCGAAGCCTCCAGAGAAGGTGTCGCCAAAGCCGAGAAGGCCAATGGCTTCATCCCGAACCTGATCGGCCTGCTCGCCAACGCTCCGGTGGCGCTGGAAACCTACCAGACCGTCTCCGGAATCAACGCCCGCAGCGGGCTGTCGCTGGCCGAGCGCGAGGCCGTGCAGATCACCGCCGCCGCGACCCATGGCTGCGGCTTCTGCGTCGCCGGCCACACCGCCGTCGCCTACAAGAAAGCCGGACTAAACGAAGACGTCGTCAATGCGCTGCGCGCCAACGCCAGGGTGCCGGACGCCAAGCTCAACGCCCTCGCCGACTTCACCCGCGCGGTGATCCGCAGCCGTGGCGCGGTCGCCGATGCCGAACTCGCCGCTTTCAAGGCCGCCGGCTTCAGCGACGCCAATGCCCTTGAGGTGGTGCTCGGCGTCAGCCTGGCAACGCTGTGCAACTTCGCCAACAACCTCGGCAAGCCGGACCTCAACCCGCAGCTTCAGCCTTACGCCTGGAGCGGCGCGCCCACCGCGGTCGCGGCCGAGTAAAGGCAGATCGATCATGACGGCGCTTCCCACTGACCTGATCGCCTGGCTCGACGCCACGGCCACGCACCTCGACACCAGCAACGACGCGGCGGCCCAGATTCTGCCGCGTCTCGCCGATGCCGGCCTGTTCCATATCGGCGTGCCGGTGGCGTTCGGCGGCACAGGAGGCGACCTCATCGACGCGGTCGCGGCGATCACCGCCGTCTCTGCACGCTCGTTGGCGGCGGGCTTCGTGTTCTGGGGTCACCGCACCTTCATCGAATATCTGCTGCAGACGCCGAACACAGCGTTGCGCGACGAACTGCTGCCGGACCTGCTCTCCGGCCGCCGCGCCGGCGCGACGGGCCTGTCCAATGCGATGAAATTCCTGTCCGGCATCGAGGAATTGCAGATCAAGGCGCAGCAGCAGGCCGATGGCACGCTGCGCATTGACGGCAAGCTGCCCTGGGTCACCAACCTGCGGCTCGGCGGGTTCGATGTCGCCGCCGCCATTCAGGGCGACGGTCGTCAGCCTGCTTTCGTCGCGGTGCTGTCGTCCGACGATGCCGGGCTGGAGCGCTCCGCCGATCTCGACCTGATGGCGATGCGCTCCACCTCGACCGCCGCGCTCAAATTCGACAACGTCCGCATCGCTCCCGATCGCATCCTGCACATCGATGCCGGCGAGTGGCTGCCGAAGGTGCGTCCCGCGTTCCTCGCGCTGCAATGCGCGATGTCGAGCGGACTGGCGCGCCGCGCGCTCGAGGAAGCGACCGCGCGACTCAACCGCGAGCGCGACGTGCTGACCTCCTCAGTGAGCACGCTCGGCGCCGCGCTGCGTGCGGCGGAAGCCGCGCTGCGCGACGGCCTCACCGCTCACCGCTTCGTCGAATATCCGGCGCAACTGTTCCGCCTGCGCATCCGTTTGGCGGAGATCGCCGCCGAAGCGCTGCAGCTTGAACTCTATGCCTCCGGCGGGCGCGCCTATCTGTCGGTCCCCGGCGAAGGCTTTCAGCGTCGCCAGCGCGAAGCCGCGTTCCTGCCGATCATCACGCCGAGCATCGTGCAGCTGAAGCTGGCGTTGCAACTCCACGAACAGCCCGTCGCCGATCAGCCCGTGGCGATCAGCGCCACCGCGTGAGCATCATGACCCACCTCGCCCTTCAACCCTCGTTGCACAGCGCCCCGGCGCTCGCGGCTCCCGTGCTGGAAGCGCGCGGCGTCGCGCTACGCTATCCAGGCCAAGCCCGCGCGGTGATCGAGGGATTCGATTTCGCATTGGCTCCCGGTGAGACGGTGAGCCTGCTCGGCTCCAGCGGCGTCGGCAAATCCAGCCTGTTGCGCGTGCTCGCCGGGTTGCAGGCGCCGACCTTCGGCACCGTGACCATGAACGGCGCGCCGCTCAACGGCGTGCACCCGCGCGTCGCCGTCGCGTTTCAGGATCCGAGCCTGCTGCCGTGGCTGACGCTCGAGAAGAATGTCGCCTTCGGCCTCGACTTCAAGCATCAGCCGAAGCAGTCTCGCGCCGAGAGCGAGGCGAGGGTTGCGATGGCGATCCGCGAGGTCGGCCTCACGCAAGCACGCCGCAAGTTTCCCGCTGAACTCTCCGGCGGAATGGCGCAGCGCACAGCGCTGGCGCGATGCCTCGCACGCAAGCCGGAAATCCTGCTGCTCGACGAGCCGTTCGGCGCGCTCGACGAAGTCACCCGTACCGAGATGCAGCATCTCTTGCTGAAAGTCGTGCGCGACTTCCGCACCGCCGCGATCCTGATCACCCACGATATCGACGAGGCGCTGCTCGTCTCCGACCGCATCCTGCTGCTCGGCGGCGCGCCGGCCTCCGTGATCGGCGAATGGCGCATCGATCTGCCGAAGCCGCGCGAGGATTTCATCGCCGAGCTTGGCGCGATCCGCGTCGATATCCTCTCGACGCTGCGCGACACCGCGCCACGCCGCGCCGCCTGAATCCCGTCGCGGCGCGAATGCGCGCGCGCAAGAAACGACACCTGAAAGGTTTACCATGTCGGCCCAAGAGTTTACCCGCTTTGATGTGTCACGCCGGCAGATGCTGAAGCTCTCCGCGCTGCTCACAGCCGCCGGCGCGGCGCCACTGCTGCGCGCCTACGAGGCGCGCGCGCAAGACGCCGACGCGCCGCTGCGGATCGGCTATCTGCCGATCACCGACGCGACGCCGCTGCTGGTGGCGCACGGCAAGGGCTTTTTCGAAGAGCAAGGCATCAAGGCCGAGAAGCCGGTGCGGCTGCGCAGCTGGGCGCAGGTGCTGGAAGCCTTCATCTCCGGCCAGGTCAACGCCGTGCATCTGTTGTCGCCGATGACGGTGTGGGCGCGCTTCGGCAGCAAGGCTCCCGCAAAGGTGGTGGCGTGGAATCACACC
Source organism: Xanthobacteraceae bacterium (assembly GCA_035565575.1). Classification (GTDB taxonomy): domain Bacteria; phylum Pseudomonadota; class Alphaproteobacteria; order Rhizobiales; family Xanthobacteraceae; genus 62-47. Next base: position 1,460 of record DATMSE010000036.1, on the reverse strand, counting down.
AGCGGCTCGGGCCTCAGCGTGCTGCCGCATATCAACAGCGTGAAGGATCTCGGCGGCACCACTGTCGCGATTCCGTTCTGGTATTCGATCCACAACGTCGTGCTGCAAATCCTGCTGCGCGAGAACGGCCTCGTGCCGGTGTCGAAGCGCACCGGTAAGCCGGCCGTCAATGAAGTCAATCTCGTGGTGATGGCCCCCGCCGACATGGTGCCGGCGCTCGCCTCGAAACAGATCAGTGGCTACATCGTCGCCGAGCCGTTCAACGCCGCCAGCGAAGTGCTCGGCGTCGGCAAGATGCTGCGCTTCACCGGCGACGTCTGGAAGGATCACGCCTGCTGCCTCGTCTTCATGCACGAACGCGACATCCAGCAGCGCCCGGAATGGGTGCAGCGCGCCGTCAACGCCATGGTGAAGGCGCAGTTGTGGACCCGCGATCATCGCGCGGAGACCGCCGCGCTGTTGTCGAAGGACAATCCGAACCAGTACACACCCCACAGCGTCGAGGTGCTGACCAAGGTGCTGGCACCGCCGCCGAGCGACGAAAGCATTTACGTCAAGAGCGGCGCGATCAGGCACGCCGACTGGCGCGAGCGCCGCATCGACTTCCAGCCGTATCCTTATCCGAGCTACACGGAGGAACTGGTGCGCCGCCTCAAGGATACGCTGGTGGAAGGCGATCGCGGCTTTCTCGATGCACTCGATCCGGCGGCCGCCGGCCGCGAACTGGTCGACGACAGCTTTGTGAAGAAAGCGATTCTCGCCAGCGGCGGCATGGCCGCGTTCGGCCTGCCGGAGACATTCACTCGTAGCGAAGTGATCGCGGCATGAGCATGAGCTGGCCCACCGACAGTTTCACGCGCGCGGAGCGGCGGGCGCTTGCGCCGCCGGATCGTGCAACCGGCCCCGCCAAGCCGGAGTGGCTGACACTCGGCGCGTGGCGCAACACCGCTCTCGGCATCGGGGGATTGCTCGCGCTGCTGGTGCTCTGGTGGCTCGGCACCGACGTGCTGGCATCATCGGACGGTTTCATCCGGCACTTCTCGCCGACCACTGCGATTCCGAAACTGATCGCGCTGCTCGGCGGGCCGGACCTGCCGGTGCACATCATGGTGAGCCTGCGCCGTGTGCTGGTCGGGCTCGGCTTCGCGCTGCTGGTCGGCGTGCCGCTCGGCCTCGCCATCGGCAGTTTTCAGCGGCTGAATTCGGCGACCTCACCGGCGTTTCAGTTCCTGCGCATGATCTCGCCGCTATCGTGGATGCCGATCGCGGTGATGGTGTTCGGCGTCGGCGACGATCCGATCTACTTCATGCTGGCCTTCGCGGCGGTGTGGCCGATCGTGCTCAACACCGCCGAAGGCGTGCGCCGCCTGCAACCGGCGTGGCTCAGTCTTGCCTCAAGCCTCGCGGCGACACGCTGGGAAACGCTGTGGCATGTCATCCTGCCCGGCGTGCTCGGCCAT
>DATMSE010000035.1:0-37885 GCA_035565575.1 Xanthobacteraceae bacterium | reverse complement strand
GTTCGCTTGCGGAGGCCAGCGCCAGATTGGCGCGCGTCGCGCCATGTGTGATGCTGCGCGCCTCCGCCACCGCGACGAACAAATACAGGTCGGTCAAGTCGAACCGCATGGAGCAGCCTCGACATGCCTTCGGAGACTTCGAAGGCTATTTCCGGAACCTCCAGATTGCGCCCGGGGCATCGTTCCGTCAATCTGCGCGGATGTCCGAGCCTAGCCTTGTTCTCATTATCGCCGTGTTTCTTCTCGCCGGGTTCGTCAAGGGCGTGATCGGCCTCGGCCTTCCGACCGTGGCGATGGGACTGCTGGCGACGCGAATGGCGCCGGCGCATGCGCTGGCGATCGTCATCGTTCCGGCCATCACCACCAACATCTGGCAGACGTTTGGTGGTCCCTATCTGCGCGATCTCCTCCGCCGGCTGTGGCCGATGCTGATCGGCCTCCTGTTCGGCATCTGGTGCGGCGCCGGCCTGATGGTCGGGCCTTACGCGCGCTACGGCACACTGATCCTCGGCGTGCTGCTGGTGATCTACGGCGTGATTGGTCTAAAGCAGGTGCGCTTCCATGTGCCGCCAGCCCATGAAAAGTGGATCGGCGGGCTGGCCGGCATGATCACCGGTGTGGTCTCGGCCGCGACCGGCGTACAGGTGATTCCGTCGATGCCGTTCCTGCAGGCAATTGGTCTCGAGAAGGACGAACTGGTGCAGGGACTCGGCGTGTTTTTCACCACGGCCACACTGGGCCTGCTGCTCGGGCTTGCGGACGCCGGGCTTTTGACAGTGTCCGTTGCGGTGCCTGGCCTGGTCGCGCTGGCCTCCGGGTTTGCCGGCATGTTTATCGGCCAGAACGTGCGCACCCGTATGGACCCGCAGAGCTTTCGCCGCTGGTTCCTGATCGCGATGATCGGGCTCGGAATCTATCTCGCGATCGAAGCGATCCGCAGGATTTCCGCGGCCGGATAGGACGTTCCGTCAGCGTGCATCGAGTAGCGCGACGCGGATGCCGAGATAGATGAACAGTGCGCCGATGCCGCGATTGATCCAATGCATCACACGGCTGGACTGCCGCATGCGCCGCGCCGCGGTGGCGGCAAAGGCAGCGACGCCGAGGCACCACAGCGTGCCGTTGACGACGAAGATCACGCCGAGCACCAGCAGGGCCAGCGACGGATGCGGCGCGTCGGTGTCGACGAATTGCGGCAGGAAGGCGAGGAAGAACAGCGCGATCTTCGGATTGAGGATATTGGTCAGCGCGCCCTGCCAGAACACCTGCCGTAGCGTCACGGGCCTGACGCCGGACTGCTCATCGGTCTTGCCGCTGCCGCGTGTCAGCATCATGCGAACGCCGATGTAGCAGAGATAGGCTCCGCCGATCAGCTTCACGGCGGTGAACGCCGCCGACGATGCGGCGAGCAGTGCCGATAGCCCAACCGCCGTCGCGAAGATGTGGACGAGGCAACCGGAGCCGATACCGATCGCCGCAATTGCGCCGCCGCGCCAGCCGAGTTGCAGGCTGCGTCCGGTGATATAGGCATTATCGGGCCCCGGCGTGATGTTGAGCAGCAGGCCGGAGACGATGAACAGCCAGAGATCGTGAATGCCGAACATGTGTCGCCGTCAAATATGTCATGCCCGGACTTGATCGGGCATCCATTCCTCAATCCAGAGTCATTTCGAAGATGGATTGCCGGGTCAAGCCCGGCAGTAACGTAAAACAGTCACCGAGCGCGTTTGTGCGAACGAGCGCGGGCGTTGTGGTCCTTGCTTTCGCAGCGACGACGCTGGGGTATGTGTTGTGTCATCTCACAGCAGAGCCCGGTACGAAGGCATCGAACGCGGCCCAGAATTGGGCGCGGTAGCGGTCCTGCTCCTGCAGGATTTCATGCCGCGATCCCGGAATGACGAGATGCGAGCCGCCGCGCAGGTGATAGGTGAATTCTTCGATCGCCGGTGTCGAGACGATAGTATCGGCGCCTGCCGCCAGCATCAGGATCGGCACGCGGATGCGCGTGGGATAATGGGCGGCGCGAAAGCCGTGCATGGTGCGGAACGCGGTGTCGGCCCAAGCCACCGTTGGCGCGGCAATGCCGACACTTGGATCTTCGGCCAGGATCGCGGCGTTACGAGCATAGCGGACCGGATCGCTGGTCAGCGGATTGCCCTCGAACGGCGCTTCGCCCACCAGCACATCGGTGCCGCCGGGCACGTAACGGGCGCCCATGCCGGCAATCCGCATGGCCAGCAATAACGAGCGTATCGGCCATGCGGTGGTGCGGCCGGGAAGATCGATCATCGGGGCGGACAGCACGATCCGATCGAACCAGTTTCGACCGGCATAGGCGATGCGCAACATCACTGCGCCGCCCATCGAATGCGCCAGCGCGAAGTAGGGTGGCGGACAGTCCGGCAGTATCACCTCGCGATAGAAGGTTTCGACGTCGGTTTCAAAATCGGCGAAGTTGCGGACGTAGCCCTTGCGCGAGTCGCTCAAGCCGCGCGCCGACCCGCCCTGTCCGCGCCAGTCGAGCAGCGCCACCGCGAAACCCCGATCCCGCAGATCGCGTGCGGTTTCAAAATATTTCTCGATCTGTTCGCCCCGCCCGGTGAAGACACAGACCGTCCCCTTGCGCCCGGACGGTGGCGCAAGTCGCGCGAAGCGCAGCTTGACGCCGTCGGGTGTCGTCAGGAAGCCGCTGGTGGTGCCTTCGGGAACCGGATTGGCGGGAATCGAAACCAGGGTCATGAAGGCTGCCGGACAGGTGAGGCCATTGAAGTTCAAGGGGCGAACGCGAATGCAAAGAGATACCGCGCCCTCTTGAAGCCGGTGAGAGCCCTCCCATATCACCTTCGTGCAGGCCGCTCTACAGGCTGCACCAGAAGACAGCCCGGCCCGATTGGCGGGCGGGTACTTGCAGATGTCGCTCAATGGAGGACTGAATATGCGTACGTTCGATCTCACCCCGTTTTATCGTTCCACCGTCGGTTTCGACCGTCTCTTTTCGCTGCTCGACCAAGCGCCCGGCGACTCGGCCGGCGGCTATCCGCCCTACAACATCGAGCGCACCGGTGAGAACGCCTATCGTATCAGCGTCGCCGTGTCCGGCTTCGCGCAGAATGAACTCTCGATCGTCGCCAAGGAAAACACCCTGACGATCAAGGGCGAGAAGATTGCCAACGACAATGTCGAGAACAAGCCCGAGGTGCTCTATCGCGGCATCGCTGCGCGAGCTTTCGAGCGCGTGTTCCAACTTGCCGACTTCGTGCAGGTGAAGAACGCCTCGCTGGAGAACGGCTTGCTCCACGTTGACTTGGTGCGCGAGATCCCGGAGGCCAAGAAGCCGCGCAACATCCCGATCAATGGATCGGCCACCGCGCAACCGGCGATCGAGAATGGCGAGAAAGCCGCCGCCTGATCGCCGGAGTATCTTGACCACTGAAAATGCGAACGCCCCGGCTTCCGGGGCGTTTTGCTATGGGGCGGCCTGCAGTTTGTAACATTCGGTAATATTCGGTCGTAAGGCCGCCACGTTCTTACAAAAAAATGCGTTAGAACGCTTCTGAATGCTTGTATGTTGAAAAAAAGTTTGGCAGTCTGAATGTAGGGCAGCAATGCTGTCCTAATTTCGAACGGACATTTCGTCTGCCACGCGGGTCCTGCCAGGGACGCGGCCAAAGGCATGCGGAAGGAAAAGGCAGTCCGCGCGCTGGATGGCGGCGGGCCGCACGATCTAAACTGAGGTTTGGTGGGTTTTCGCCGCTGGGTACCTAACAGGGTGCCTGCAAGGGTTCCGTGAGCCCTGACGGCAGCGAGCGAGACAGCCAAGTGGCGGTGAAACGTTCAAGCGAAGACGACGCCGGCCTCATCCACTCGGATGAGATCGCACCAAAAGGAGAGAGGGCCGGGGTTTCGGAAGCGAAATGAAGGTCCGCAAATACTATCGAGGATAAGAATGTGAGCACGAACCGGGCAGGATTTGCGCAGCAACCGTTCGCAGTGACTTCGGAACCATCGGTTCCGGCACGCGAGACTTCCGCACACCTTTCGAATCCCGCCATGGATCGCAGCAAACACAATCACACCGAACCGATCGCCGCCGCGCAGCAGGAGCCGGCTTACGAGCATACCTGGCGGCCCCCGGCGGAAGGCATGTACGACCTCTCGATGGAGAAGGACTCGTGCGGCGTCGGGTTCATTGCCAATATCAAGGGCAAGAAGTCGCATCAGATTGTCGAGGACGCGCTCGCTATTCTCTGCAATCTCGAACACCGTGGCGCGGTGGGCGCCGATCCGCGCGCCGGCGACGGCGCCGGCATTCTGGTGCAGATTCCCCACGCTTTCTTCGCTCGCAAGGCCGAGGAACTTGGCTTCACGCTGCCGCGTCCCGGGCATTATGCCGTCGGCGCGCTCTTCATGCCGCGCGACGATGCCTGGCGCGAAGTCATTCAGGGCATTTTCGCCGATCAGATCAAGGCCGAGGGCCTGACGCTGCTCGGCTGGCGCGATGTGCCGACCGACAATTCCTCGCTCGGTGTCACCGTGAAGCCGACCGAGCCGCGCCACATGCAGGTTTTCATCGGCCGAGGCGATCAAGCCACGGACGACGGCTTTGAGCGCACGCTCTATATCCTGCGCAAGTCGATTTCGAACGCGATCTATCAGCGTCGCGACCGCGGCCTCGCCGGTTACTATCCGGTGTCGCTGTCGTGCCGCACGGTGATCTACAAGGGCATGTTCCTCGCCGATCAGCTCGGCAGCTACTATCCCGATCTGCACGAGCCAGACTTCGAAAGCGCGCTGGCGCTGGTGCATCAGCGTTTCTCCACCAACACCTTCCCGACCTGGTCGCTGGCGCATCCGTACCGGATGATCGCGCATAACGGCGAGATCAACACGCTGCGCGGCAACGTCAACTGGATGGCGGCGCGGCAGGCATCGGTGCTGTCGGATCGGTTCGGAAAGGACATCTCCAGGCTGTGGCCGATTTCCTACGAGGGGCAGTCGGACACCGCCTGCTTTGACAATGCGCTGGAATTCCTGGTGCAGGGCGGCTACTCGCTGCCGCATGCGGTGATGATGATGATTCCGGAGGCGTGGTCTGGCAATCCGCTGATGGACGACGAGCGCCGCGCGTTCTACGAATATCACACCGCGCTGATGGAGCCGTGGGACGGCCCCGCCGCCATCGCCTTCACTGACGGTCGCCAGATCGGCGCGACGCTCGACCGCAATGGCCTGCGGCCCGCGCGCTATTTCGTCACCAAGGATGATCGCATTGTGATGGCGTCCGAAATGGGCGTCATCAAGGTGCCGGAAGACCAGATCATCACCAAGTGGCGGCTGCAGCCGGGCAAGATGCTGCTGGTCGACCTCGAGCAGGGACGCCTCATTCCCGACGACGAGATCAAGGCGCAACTGGCCAAGAGCCATCCTTATCGCGCCTGGCTCGACCGCACCCAGATCGTGCTTGAGGATTTGCCGGATGCGCCGGGCGGCGGTCCGCGCTCCAACCTCTCGCTGCTCGATCGCCAACAGGCATTCGGCTACACGCAAGAGGATATCAATATCCTTCTCACGCCGATGGCGGCGGTCGGTGAGGAAGCTGCCGGCTCGATGGGGACCGATACGCCGATCTCGGCGCTGTCGGACCACTCCAAGCTGCTGTTCACTTACTTCAAGCAGAACTTCGCGCAGGTCACCAATCCGCCGATCGATCCGATCCGCGAAGAGCTGGTGATGAGCCTGCTGTCGATCATCGGCCCGCGGCCAAACCTGTTCGACCTCGAAGGTCTGTCGCGCACCAAGCGCCTGGAGGTCCGCCAGCCGATCCTGACCAACAGCGATCTGGAAAAGATCCGCGCCATCTCCGAAATCGCGGAGTCGCATTTCAAGTCGCGGACGCTGGACACCACGTTCCATTGCGGCCTCGGCGCGGCGGGCATGGAGCAGGTGCTGGACGAACTCTGCGGCCGTGCCGAAGCCGCGGTTCGTGAGGGCGTCAACATCATCATCCTGTCGGACCGCATGACCGGCAGCGATCGCGTGCCGATCCCTTCGCTACTGGCCTGCGCGGCCGTGCATCATCACCTCATCCGCGTCGGCCTGCGCACATCGGTCGGTCTCGTTGTCGAATCCGGCGAGCCGCGCGAAGTGCATCACTTCGCCTGTCTCGCTGGCTACGGCGCCGAAGCGATCAATCCTTACCTGGCGTTCGAAACCATCATCGCCATGAAGGACCGCATGCCGGTGGCGCTCGACGACAAGGTGCTCGTCAAGCACTACATCAAGGCGATTGGCAAGGGTCTGCTCAAGGTGATGTCCAAGATGGGCATCTCCACCTATGAATCCTATTGCGGCGCGCAGATTTTTGACGCCGTGGGGCTCAAGGCGGATTTCGTCGCCAAGTACTTCACCGGTACGCATACGCGCATTGAAGGCGTCGGCCTTGAGGAGATCGCGGAAGAGGCCGTGCGTCGTCATGGGGACGCGTTCGGCGACAAGCCTGCGCTGAAGAATGCGCTCGACGTCGGCGGCGAATACGCCTTCCGCGCGCGCGGCGAAGACCACGCCTGGACGTCGGAATCGGTCGCGGCGCTTCAGCATGCGGTGCGCGGCAATTCGCAGGATCGCTATCGCGCCTTCGCCAAGATGCTCAACGAACAGTCGGAGCGGCTGTTGACGCTGCGCGGCCTGTTCAAGGTGAGGACTGCCGAGGACGACGGCCGCAAGCCTGTGCCGCTCGAGGACGTCGAGCCGGCCAAGGAGATCGTCAAGCGTTTCGCCACCGGCGCGATGTCGTTCGGCTCGATCTCCCGCGAAGCGCATACCACGCTCGCGATCGCGATGAACCGCATCGGCGGTAAGTCGAACACCGGCGAGGGCGGCGAGGAGGCGGATCGCTATCAGCCGATGCCGAACGGCGATTCGATGCGTTCCGCCATCAAGCAGGTGGCGTCCGGCCGCTTTGGGGTCACGACGGAGTATCTCGTCAACTCCGACATGATGCAGATCAAGATGGCGCAGGGCGCCAAGCCCGGCGAGGGCGGGCAGTTGCCTGGCTTCAAGGTGGATGCCACCATCGCCAAGGTGCGCCATTCGACCCCCGGCGTCGGCCTGATCTCGCCGCCGCCGCATCACGACATCTATTCGATCGAGGATCTCGCGCAGCTCATCTATGACCTGAAGAACGTCAATCCCGACGGGCAGGTGTCGGTGAAGCTGGTCTCGGAAATTGGCGTCGGCACGGTGGCTGCCGGCGTCGCCAAGGCGCGCGCGGATCACGTCACGATTTCCGGCTTCGAAGGCGGTACCGGCGCGAGCCCGCTAACCTCGATCAAGCATGCCGGATCGCCGTGGGAGATCGGTCTTGCCGAAACCCACCAGACGCTGGTGCGCGAACGGCTGCGCTCGCGCATTGCCGTGCAGGTCGACGGCGGTTTCCGCACCGGACGCGACGTGGTCATCGGTGCTCTGCTCGGAGCCGACGAATTCGGCTTTGCCACCGCGCCGCTCATTGCGGCCGGCTGCATCATGATGCGCAAGTGTCACCTGAACACGTGTCCTGTCGGCGTTGCCACGCAGGATCCGGTGCTGCGCAAGCGCTTCACCGGCCAACCCGAGCACGTCATCAACTACTTCTTCTTCGTCGCCGAAGAAGTCCGCGAGATCATGGCTCAGCTCGGCTATCGCACCTTCAACGAGATGGTCGGACAGACCCAGATGCTGGATCAGACCCGTCTCGTTGCGCACTGGAAGGCCAAGGGCTTGGATTTCTCCAAGCTGTTCATCAAGCAGAAGGAGCAGCCGGGCCAGAAGATCTATCAGTGCGAGGCGCAAAACCATCACCTTGAGAACGTGCTCGACCGCAAGCTGATTCGTGAGGCGCAGCCCGCGATCGACCGCGGCGCCAGGGTGTCGATGAGCGCCGAAATCCACAATACCGACCGCAGTGCCGGCGCAATGCTCTCCGGCGTCGTCGCCAAGCACTACGGCCATGCCGGATTGCCGGCCGATACCATCCACGTCGATCTCAAGGGTACGGCGGGGCAGGCGTTCGGCGCGTGGCTGGCACGCGGCATCACCTTCGAGCTGGAAGGCGAGGCCAACGACTATGTCGGCAAGGGTCTTTCCGGCGGACGGATCATCGTCAAGCCGCCGGCGAATTCCGGCATCGTGCCGGAAGAGTCGATCATCGTCGGCAATACGGTGATGTACGGCGCGATCGAGGGCGACTGCTACTTCCGTGGCGTTGCCGGCGAACGCTTCGCCGTGCGCAACTCCGGCGCCGTCGCGGTGGTCGAGGGCGCCGGCGATCACTGCTGCGAATACATGACCGGCGGCATCGTCGTCGTGCTCGGCAAGACCGGGCGCAACTTCGCGGCAGGTATGTCGGGCGGCATCGCCTATGTCCTCGACGAAGACGGTACGTTCCCGAAGCTGTGCAATCTGGCGATGGTTGAGCTGGAACCGCTGGTCTCGGAAGAGATGGTCAACGAGGAGGTCTATCATCACTCGGGAGATCTCGAGGCGCACGGTCAGGTCGACGTTTTCGCCGACATGCTGAGCTCGGATATCGAGCGGCTGCATGTGCTGATCTCGCGTCATGCGAAGCTGACGGGATCGGCCCGTGCCGCCGAAATCCTGGCGAACTGGAAAACCTGGTTGCCGAAATTCCGCAAGGTGATGCCGGTGGAATACCGCCGCGCACTCAAGGAATTGCAAGCGGCGCAGGCCATCGAGCCGCAGATCGCGATTGGAGCTTGAGCGATGGGCAAGATCACAGGTTTTCTCGAAATCGACCGCAACGAGCGCAAGTACGCGCCGGTTGCCGAGCGGCTGAAGCATTATCGCGAGTTCGTTATTCCTCTGGAGGAGAAGGATCTTCGCGATCAGGCGGCACGCTGCATGAATTGCGGCGTTCCCTATTGCCACGGCACAGGTTCGGTCGCCCCCGGCACGCCGGGCTGTCCGGTCAACAATCAGATTCCCGATTGGAACGATCTGGTCTATCAGGGTAACTGGGAAGAGGCCTCTCGCAACCTGCACTCGACCAACAACTTCCCGGACTTTACCGGCCGCATCTGTCCGGCGCCGTGCGAGGCATCCTGCACGCTCAACATCGTTGAGACGCCGGTGACCATCAAGACCATCGAGCATGCGATCGCCGAGCGTGCGTGGGAAAACGGCTGGCTCAAGCCGGAGATCGCGGCCAACAAGACCGGCCGAAAGATCGCGGTGGTCGGCTCCGGTCCGGCCGGTCTCGCTTGCGCGCAGCAGCTCGCCCGCGTCGGGCACGATGTGCATGTGTTCGAAAAGCATGCCAAAGCGGGCGGCCTGCTGCGCTATGGCATTCCCGATTTCAAGATGGAAAAGAATGTCATTGATCGCCGCATCGAACAGATGCAGGCCGAGGGCGTCACGTTCCATTATGGCGCACCCGTCGGCGGCGATACGAAAGGGGCGATCGATCCGCAACAGCTGCTGAAGGATTATGATGCGGTGGCGCTGACCGGAGGCGCGGAAGCGCCGCGGGATCTGCCGATTCCCGGCCGCGAGCTCGACGGCATCCATTTCGCGATGGATTTTCTGCCGCAGCAGAACCGCCGGGTCGGGAATGAGCCGCTCGGTGATGTCAAGGAAATCCTCGCCGGCGGCAAGCATGTGGTGGTGATCGGCGGCGGCGATACCGGCTCCGATTGCATCGGCACCTCGCTACGCCAAGGCGCGCTCTCGGTCACGCAACTGGAAATCATGCCGGCGCCGCCGGAACATGAGAACAAGGCACTGACCTGGCCGAACTGGCCGCTGAAGATGCGTATCTCGTCCAGCCAAGCGGAAGGCGCGACTCGCGAATTCGCGGTGCTCACGCAGAAGTTCGAAGGCAAGGACGGCAAGGTGAGCAGGCTGCACTGCGTCCGCGTCGACGAGAAGTTCCAGCCGGTCCCGGGTAGTGAGTTTACACTCGACGCGGATCTGGTGCTGCTGGCGATGGGCTTCGTGCATCCGATCCACGAAGGTCTGTTGAAGGCGCTCGGGGTCGAACTCGACCCACGCGGCAACGTTCGCGCTAACACGGCGGATTACCAGACCTCGCTGCCGAAAGTCTTCTCCGCCGGCGACATGCGGCGCGGTCAATCGCTCGTGGTCTGGGCTATTCGTGAAGGCCGACTCTGCGCCCGCGCGATCGACACCTTCCTCATGGGATCGAGCAATCTGCCGCGATAACTGCGGCGGCTGAATGTTCTGACCTGGATAAAAAGCCGCCGGTCTGATGCCGGCGGCTTTTCGCATGGATCGGACTTAATCGCATTCGATATAGACCCTGTGCCGACGATCGTAGCGTCCGGGGCGGCGGTCCCGCTCGTGACGGCGATAGTCGCGAGACTCCGCTCGGCTGCGGCGATATTCGCGCTCGCGCGGCGCGATCTCCTCCGTGTCATCTTGATTGAGAAAAGGCTACGCCCTGTATGCGCGATGTCAATCGGCAGCAGTGTCCGGCTCCATGCGTAGACGCGGCGCCTCTGATCGTCGGGTCAGCACACCTTACGCGTTACGTGCCATCAGTCCGCCATCCACCGGGATCACTGCCCCGGTGAGGAACGAGGCCGCCGGCAGGCACAGGCTCAGCGTCATGTGCGCGACCTCCTCGGGATCGCCGTAACGATTGAGCGCGGTGCGGCGCTTGGCGTAGATCGCTTTGTGCTCGTCGGCGATGCGCGCCGTCATGCCAGTGGTGATCGGACCCGGGCAGATGCAGTTGACGGTGATGCCGTCGCGGCCGAGCTCCACCGCAAGCGAGCGTGTCAGTCCGGTGACCCCTGCTTTGGCGGCCGAGTAGGGGCTGTGCAATGCGGTGGCACCGAGTGCCTCGGTCGAGGCGATGTTGACGATGCGCGGGCATCCGGATTTGCGCAGGTAGGGCAGTGCAGCGCGGATGATGCGCTGCTGCGCTGTCAGCATGACCGTGATGCCACGATCCCACATCGCGTCATAGTTCGGGTCGTCGATCGGGAGCCGGGTGGTGATTCCCGCATTGTTCACTACAATATCGAGCCCGCCGAAGCGCGTCGCGACCTCGTCAACGATGCGCTTCACGGCGAGCGCATCGGCGACGTCAAGCCGCCAGGCTTCGGCATTGCCGCCGCTCGCGGTGATCGCATCCGCGACCGCTTTTGCGCCCGCGTCGTCGTAGTCGGTGACGGCCACGTTGGCGCCTTCGGCGCCGAAAACTCTTGCAGTGGCACGCCCCATGCCGCTCGCCGCGCCGGTGACGATCACGGTCAATCCGCGCACCGAGCGGCTGAGCTGTTTGAAGTCGGTCATGGTGCGTCCTCCGTGTTGCTGTGATGCTTTCGGCGCCCCGACACGAGGCGCGCATTTGACAATGGCTATCATCGAGGCTTGCATCGTTGCCAGTAAAGATCAAATGCCTTGCGGCGACGATAGCGGGAGTCAATGCACCCATGAACGAACTGGATTTCAGAGGCAAGCGCGCGCTGGTGATCGGCGGCTCCAGCGGAATTGGCAATGGCATCGCGCAAGCCTACCGCAGACGCGGCGCGGCGGTGCATATCTGCGGCACCAGGCCGATCCCTGCGGACTATCTCGGCGTCGAAGGCTCCGATCTCGACGGGCTCGATTATGCGCAACTGGATCTCAGCGACCCGCATGCCGTCGACAGCTTCAAGCCGAATTTTGACAATCTCGACATCCTGGTATTGGCCCAAGGCGCGGTGATCTACAGCCGAGGCGAGTTCGCCATGGAAGGCTTCCGTAAAGTGCTGGAGGTCAATCTGATGAGCCTGATGGCCTGTGCCGGAAAATTCCATGGCATGCTGAAGGCAAGCGGCGGCACCCTGATTATTGTCAGCTCAACCGCGGCTTATCATGCCACCAAGGGCAATCCTGCCTACAATGCGTCGAAAACCGGTGCGGTGGGACTGACGCGCACGCTGGCGCAGGCCTGGGCCGAGGACGGCATCCGCGTGAACGGCATTGCGCCTGGACTGGTCGACACCAAGATGACGAAGGTGACGACAGCCAATCCGAAACGCCGCGACGGCGCTATCGAACGAATTCCGCTGAAGCGGCTCGGAACGCCGGCGGATATGGCCGGCGCAGCGTTGTTTCTCGCCTCGCCGCTCGCCGCCTATGTCACCGGCCATACGCTGGTCGTGGATGGCGGACTGATCCTGTAGCAGTCGGGCTGAAATGACCCGCCTGGTCCTTACGCCGGGCTTAACGGAAGAGGCGCGACAGCCAATCGGCCGGGCCCGGCGGTGGCGGCAGCGGCCTGGGGGCGGGATGCGCGTAGCGGCGCTGCTGCGGCGGGCTGTCGGCGAAACGCGGATCGTTGGTCCGGATGATGATGTGCTGCCGTTTCGGCTTGTCGGCGCTGCTGCGCGCTGTATTGGCGCCGCCCTCGGCGGGCGCGACGGTCGCCACCACCGGATCGCCGGCCCGTTCGTGACCGACTTCGCGGCGCGGCCAGACCGCATCGTCAGCGCGGCCGGGCGGAGGCGTCAGTGCGTCGCCCTTCGTGAGAGCGCGTGCGACCAACGGATCGACCGAAACCGGCTTCACGTTCGCGGCGCCGAGCAGTTCGTTGGTGCCGACGGATGAGGCGACGAGCGGAATGATCGGCCCGGCGATGGGGCGGGGCGCCGGACCGCCGGGCTTGGCCTCTGCGTCGGGCGTGCCGGATTCGGCGGGAATTTCAATCAGGGTCGAGCGCCCGGCCAGAATGCGGCTGATCTCGCGTTCGACGTAATGCGCCAGCTTGCGTGCGCCGGCCTTGGTGAAATAGACGCCGTCGCTGGAACGCAGCCGCCGGATCTGGCCTTCGAAGTCAGGACCTTGCGCGAGGTAGCGGCCGGACTCGTCGACGAAGCCGTCCCATAGATCGACATAGGTGATGCCGGCGCGTCCTGCGGCGTCACGATAAAGCGAATTCAGGTATAGCGCATCCGAGGTCGACTTGGTGCCGCGGATCGATGGCAGGCCGACCCACAGCACCGGCACGCCCTTGCTTTTCAGGACGGCGATCGTCTCGTCGATTTTCTTGCTGTAGAGCTCGCCCCAGTGGTCGTCGCGGAACTGATGGACGCCTTGTGCGGCACGAGCATTTTTCTCTGGCGCGGCGATCTGCAGATCCGGATCGGCATCGTCCGCGTCGCCCGGCTTGGCATCGGCCTCGGGCTTGCCGTCGTTCCTGCCGGCTTTTTTGTCGGCATTGGATTCGCGGATCGGCATGCGGTCATGAAGCCCGAGCATCATCACGATGATTTCGGGCTTCTCGTGCGCGAGGATTTCCTTTGCCGCGCCTGCCCAGTCGGATGGCTCGCCCTTGGGCTGATAGCGGATCAGGCCGGAGACGGTCCGATGCTTGCGGACCACGCCGAGATCCGGCGTTTCGCTCAAAGCATCTTCGAGGCCATAGCCGAGCCAGTCGGCCATGGCGTCGCCCAGCACCAGCACATACCGATCCGGTTGGACGTCGCGCTTTTCAGGCGCCGGCGCGCGGGAAAAATCCTGTCGCTCGGTCGGACGCTGCTGCTGATGGGGTGGCGGCTGCTGCTGAAAAGGCGCGAAGAACGGATTCTCGAAGAAGCCGCCGCGCGGCTGCGGCCGCGGCTGGGCGCGCTGCGGCTGACCGCCGAAGAAGGGGAAGAACTGCGCTGAGGCCGGCGCAATAATGCCAAACAGCATCAGCCCGGCGACCGCCAGCACGGCAAGCGTGCCGCGTTCGCGGAAGAGGCGGCGCGGAGACTTCAGCTTCGGCATGGGCTCTCGCCAATGTTGACCGGAACGTCCTACTGGCCAATTCGGGCCGGAACCAGGCGGCGGCCGAGAAACGTTCCGATCGAGCATAAAGGGACACCGCGGCGCGCCGTCAAGGTCGCCCGCTGTCCCTTTCCACGAAGGGTGAATGGTTCAAAGCTTCAGGCACCGGCGAGGGCCAGTTCGGAAGCCATGCGCTGCTCGATTCTGGAGGCCAGTTCGGCGCTTACCGGCGTCATCGGCAGCCGCACCTCCGGGCTGTCGATCAGGCCCTGCCGCCACAGCCAGTATTTGATCGGCGCGGGACTTGGCTCGGCGAACAGAAGGCGGGGCAGGTCGGCGATCATGCTCCATGCCGCGAGCGCGGCGGGCTGGTTGCCGGCGCGCACATGGCCCGCCACTTGCGCGAAGGCTGCCGTTTCGACATGGGCGGAAGCGAGAATGCCGCCGTCGGCGCCCTGCGAGAGCGCGCTATAGAACAGCGCGTCCTCGCCGGTGAGCACCGAGAAAGCGGCCGGGCGGCGGCACAGCAGGTCGACCGATTGCAATGTATCGGCGGAGCAATCCTTGAGGCCGACAATGTTGGAATATGCGGCAAGCCGAAGCATCGTGTCGTTGGTGATGTTGACCGCCGTTCGATAAGGAATGTTGTAGAGCATGATCGGCCGCGCCGTCGCTTCCGCGAGAGCCGCGAAATGTCGATAGAGCCCCTCCTGCGACGGCCGCGTGTACGACGGCGCCGAAATCAGATAGCCGTCGACCGGCCAGGCTTCCGTGCGGGCGATCATCGTCGCGACTTTGCGAGTGTCACTGCCGGCGAGCCCGAGAAACAGCGGCAGGCGTTGCCGCGCGCCGTTCAATTCAGCGGTGCAGATCGAGGCCAGCTTCTCGGCCTCGAATTCATCAAGCGTCAATCCTTCGCCGGTGGTCGCGCCGAGAATCAACCCATCAATGGCGGTCGCGGCGTAGTGATGAATCATCCGGCGCAGCGATGACGTATCGAGTTCGCCGTCGCGAAACGGCGTGATCAGTGGCAGCCAGAGGCCGGAGAGATGCTGGCGGGCGATGGGACCTGTGAGGGGAGCGGGCATGGCAGTCTCCTGTTCGGGGCCGGGAACGGAGACGCAAATTGGGCAACCCCGTCCGAGCGGTGGGGTTGACGCAATCTGTGCGGAAGGGATTGAATTACGCGCGCAGACGGCCCGCCCCGAAAAGGGCGGCACGTTTGTCAGCGATATGGATCGCGCGCGTCATGCCTTGCTCATGCGCTTTGGCATGCGGGGAGTCAAGTCACAGCATCACGCCGAGTCGGACGGCACATTCGTTTTGTGCGGATTTGCAACATGAAATCGCCCTGGCGCAGGTAGGGAACCCACGCCCGCAGCGGTGCGGCTCTGTCGCGGAGGTGATGACCTCACCGCCCCCGCAAGCGGTCCAGCACGTCCGACGACGCAAAACCGTCGGCTGGGGTTCCGATGGATGCCTGGAAGCTGCGCAGCGCTGCCCGGGTCAGACTGCCGATCTGACCGTCCGGCGTGCCGCGATAGAAGCCGCGCTGTGCCAGCAATTGCTGCAGTTCGAGGCGCTCCGCGCGCGATAGCACGCGCTCCTGGCGCGGCCATGGCTGCACGAAGGGCTGGCCGCCACGCAGACGGTCGGCGAAGTGGCCGATGGCCAGCGCATAAGCTTCGGCGGGATTGTACTTCATGATGACGCGGAAATTCTGCAGCATCAGAAAGCCCGGTCCGGAGCTGCCGGCGGGCGCCAGCAGGTAGGCCTTGTCGGTCGGATGGGGGAATGGCTTGCCGCCGGGGCGCGTAATACCGAGATGTTGCCACTGCGCCAGTGTCAGCACCTTGGCGCGGTCCGCCAGCATGTAATCGAAGCCGCGCGGCACCTCGACCTCATAGCCCCAGGTTCGTCCGCTCTGCCAGCCGTCCTTTTTGAGGTTGTTGGCCGTAGAGGCGATCAGGTCGGTGGGATTGTCGACGACATCGCGCCGCCCGTCGCCGTCAAAATCGACAGCGTAGCGTTTGAACGAGGTCGGCATGAACTGCGTGCCGCCGAATGCGCCCGCCCACGAGCCCTTGAGATGATCGGGCCGCACGTCGCCACGATGCAAGATCTCCAGTGCGGACAGGAATTCGTCCTTGAAGTAGGCTTGTCGGCGCCCGACACAGGCGAGTGTCGCAGTGGAGTTCACCACGCTGCGATCGCCGCCTTGCGTGCCATAATTCGATTCAATGCCCCAGATCGAGGCGACGATGTAGCGGTCGACGCCGAAGGCGCGCTCCATGGCGTCGAATTGCGGCTTGTACTGCGCAAGTATTTCGCGGCCGCGCGCGATGCGGGCGTCGGTGACGAGAATATCGAGATAGTCCCACACCGCCTTGGTGAACTCCGGCTGCGAATCCATCAGGTCCATCAGCCGCAGATCGGGATAGAGGCCGGCGGTATAACGCTCGAAGCTCTCGCGCGAAATGCCCCGCCGCGCTGCATCCGGCCACATCGCCGCGACGCAGTTCGGAAAATCGGCGGCGGCCTGCCGGATCGCCGCTGCCGTCATCAACGGATGGCCCGACGCGCCGTCCTCGCCGCTCCAGGGCTGCGCTGAGGAATTTGAGGCCGGAGGTTGTGCGGGCGCGCGCTGCGTCGGCGCGCTGTGCGTGATCGAGCCGGTGAAGAGGTTATCGAAAAAGCCGAGCGGGCCGTTGCTGGCGGTCACGCCTTGCGCCGCCGCCGCTCCGGGCAGCGTCAGCGCCAGCAGTAACACGGCTGCTCCGCCGATCCTTGACCGCTGGCGCATTGCTGGTTCCGTCATCCGCATCCCGTCATCCCTATCGCAGAAATTCGACCCTTCTCGTGATCCGATTCGAACCTTTGCGTTCCGTTGCAGCAGATGCACGTGCAAGGATTAGAACCAAAGGGCCACTAGCAACCGTCAGCTTCTCGTCGCGTTCTGAATTCTGGCATTTGCGCTCGGAGCCTGCCGGCAGATGGATAGCGACTATCAACCCACTTCCCTAGGAGGCCCTTATAGGGTTTCGATCATCTTAACAGACTGCGGGTTTTGCCCGTCAAGCCGGGGACCAAGGGTCGCAGGTGCCGGCGGCCGTCCCTTTTGAGGAGCCAAGCGAACACACATCCGCCTTTGTTGTTGGCTGCAAAACAGGTTACCACTGCAAACGGCCGGTTTCGGCATCCTTTCCGACGTTGAACAAAGAGCGCTCATGAAAATCCGCAAGGCTGTGTTTCCCGTCGCCGGTCTCGGCACCCGTGTCCTCCCCGCCACCAAGGTGATGCCGAAGGAGATGCTGACCGTGGTCGATCGTCCGCTGATCCAGCACGTCGTCGACGAAGCGAGAGAAGCCGGCATCGAGCATTTCATCTTCGTCACCGGTCGCAACAAGGGCATGATTGAGGATCATTTCGACCGCGCCTTCGAGATGGACGTGACACTGGAGGCGCGCGGCAAGAAGGCTGAGCAGGAGCTTCTGGCGCAATTCCAGCCCGCGGCAGGCGCAATGAGCTTTACCAGGCAGCAGGCGCCGCTCGGTCTTGGCCATGCGGTCTGGTGCGCGCGCGATATCGTCGGCGACGAGCCGTTCGCCGTGGTGCTGCCGGATGAGCTGGTCCTCAACACGCCGGGTGTTCTGAAGCAGATGATCGTCGCCGCCGGCGCGCTCGGCGATAAAGCCAACCTGATCGCCGTGGAGGCTGTGCCGGAAGACATGACCCACAACTACGGTGTGGTCGGCGTCGGCGAGCGGCTGGGAAAAGTATTTGCCATTAACGGAATGGTGGAGAAGCCGCCGAAGGGCACCGCGCCGTCAAATCTGTCGATCACCGGCCGCTACATCCTGCAGCCGGAGATCTTCAAGATTCTGGAGACGCAGGAGCGTGGCGCGGGCAACGAAATTCAGCTTACCGATGGCATGAAGAAGCTGGCGGAGACGCAGAAGTTCTATGGCCTCGAATTCGAGGGCGAACGGCACGATTGCGGCTCGCGCGCGGGTTTTCTGCGCGCCAATCTGGCTTTCGGCATGGCGCGGCCAGACCTGCGGGATGGCCTGCTGGCGGAGATGAAGAAGTATTTCTGAGCAGAGTGGCCCGTGAGCCGTCCCCGCCTTCGCCGGGAACGATCTTGCATGGTCTCTCTGGACATGCGCGCGTTCTTCGGCAAGCATCGTGCGACGATCAAAAATCAACCACGCGAGGAAACCCCATGAGCCGCTTCATCGCCCTTGCCGGCGCCAGCCTGTTGGTTCTTGCAACCGTGATGCCGCAGGCGCGCGCCGACGATCCGCCGAAGCTGCCGACCGCGGCGCAGACCGATCCGGTCGCGAACAAGGTGATGCAGGGCTTCCCGCCACCGCCGGACAAGACGGTGCGCTTCAACGACGGCACCAGCAGCCGCTTTCCCGGCACGCGCTGGGCTTTCAGTCATATTCGTGAACTGGTGCCGACGGCCAATTTCTGGCGCGGCGAGGGGGCGATCGTGCCGCTGCCGCGCGCCGAGCGCGACATCGAGAAAATCCCTGTCACCACCATGGACGGCAAGTCCATCACCTTCGGCGACATGCCGGCGCTGACTTATGCCGATGGCCTGCTCGTCATGCACAAGGGCAGGGTGATCTACGAAAAATACTTCGGTGCGGGCAACGCACACACGCCGCACATTGCGTTTTCAGTCACCAAATCCTTTGTCGGCACGCTGGCTGCGACGCTTGCGGCGCAGAGCAAGCTCGATCCTGCAGCGCAGGTGGTGAAATACGTGCCGGAGCTGAAGGACTCCGCTTACGGTGACGCCACCGTGCGTGACGTGATGGATATGACTATCGGCGTGAAGTATTCGGAGAATTATTCCGATCCGAAGGCCGAGGTATTCGACTATGCGCGCGCCGGCGGAATGATGCCGCAGCCGCCGGGATACAGCGGGCCGAAGACATTCTACGATTTCCTCGTCAAGCTGCAGAAGGAAGGCGAGCACGATAAGGCCTTCGCCTACAAAACCTCGAATGCCGAGGTGCTGGCGTGGATCGTCTGCCGTGCGTCCGGCCAGTCATTGGCCGATCTGCTGTCGAAGGAGATCTGGCAGAAGCTCGGCGCGGAAAACGACGCGTATTTCATGGTGGACTCGATCGGCACCGCATCGGGCGGTGGCGGCCTCAACACCACGTTGCGGGATCTGGCGCGCTTCGGTGAGATGATCCGTAACAAGGGCAAGTTCAACGGTCAGCAGGTGATTCCGGAAGCGGCGATCGCCGATATCACAACCCCCGGCGACACGGCGAAATTTGCGCCGGCGGGTTACAAGACGCTGCCGGGCTGGTCCTACCGTGATATGTGGTGGCAGAGCAATAATGCCAACGGCGCCTTCGCCGCGCGAGGCATCTACGGCCAGTCGATCTACATCGATCCGAAAGCGGAGATGGTGATCGTGCGCTACGCCTCGCATCCCTATGCAGCCAATGCCGCCAACGATCCCGTGACGCTGCCGGCCTATGCCGCGCTTGCGGCGGAACTGATGAAGTGATCGCGGCCGGCAACATTTTGCGCCAGGCACGGCTTTCATCGCCGTCATGGACGGGTAGAGGCGAGCGAAACGCGGCGGTTCTTCGAACGGTCAGGCCAGCCATGACATACCGAAACGGCATTTGATAGTGGGAGTGGATACGCGAGTTGCACTGGCGTAAAGACGATTGCCATGGCCAACGATTACACACCGCTGCGCGATTATCTGAAGGCGCAGACCCGTGCCGATTTTATCCTCACCTTTGAGGAGATCGAAGACATCATCGACGATGCATTACCGCGCGCGGCCCACCGCGCCACGTGGTGGGATGTCACGCATGCGCCGGAGGAACAGCGGCCCCAGCGTGAAGCTATCATGGAAGCGGGTTTCACTGCGACCCGCCTTGCCGACGGCACCCGTGTGAAATTCAGCAAAGTGCGCGTGCGCCGCTAGTCGTCTTGCCGTAATTCAAGCTGGAGCGCGCAGCGGCAGGAATCAAGCCATGCGGCCGCGGAATGCGAAGCGGCCATCCGGAGACTCACCCAGCAGGCGATCGCGAATGGCGCGTTCGACGTGATTGAGAATACGCCGGGTGTTCTGTGTTTCCGCTTCCGCGGAGCGCGCCCGAATTTCCGCGGCGGCGGCGCGGGCTTCGGCAGCCTCCACACGCGCATGCGCGTCAGCAAGAGCTCGCGAGACCTCCTGCAACCGGCGATCGACATCCTGAATGACGTCGCGGCGTCCACGCTCCGCCACCTGCACGCGGCGTTCAGCATCGATCAGCTTATCCACCGCGCTCTGACACATCGAACGGGCATTGGCCTCGATATCGCGGGCCCGCTGCTCGATGCCGGCGAACATGTCGGCGGCCTGATAGATCAGGTCGACCGCAAGGGTGCCGCTCTCGCGGGGGGAAGACGCCGGGAATCGTAAAATGTTGTCAGGACAGCGTTGCTGCGGCATGTCGCCCGGTGCGAACTGGCCGAGGCCGTGCATGTCGTCCGCGGAGGCATCATATGCCGGATAATCCGAACTGGTGCGAACCTGTGCCATGGTCTTGAACCTTGGGCAGCAACATCTGGCCGTTGCTTCGCAAAGACTATTCGCCCGGTATGGTAAAGAGACCGTTAATATCTCCCGAGCACGGCCATCACTCCGTCAGTGCAGCCGTTTCAAGCTTGTTCCGAAGAGAGAATTCCTGTGCGCTCGCAACTCACGGGAGCGTCAGAGAATGTTATGACGGCTTAACTTCATTGCAGTCGAAATACCGCCCTCTCAACATTCTAGTTGATAGCAGCGGCGGCCGGTCGAGATGGGCCCGCAACGGCTTTGGCACGGATACACGTGCCGGACGGACATCGCCCAGCGCCGTGACCGCCAGAATGTGAAACGATCCGCCGGGAGAGGGGACGCTCGTGACGAAAAAGGTTGCTCTGATTGCAGGTGTGGGTGGGATGTGCGGCGGCAACATGGCGCGCATGCTGCATGCCAGTGGGGAATGGGACGTGATTGGCGTCTCGCGCGGTGATCCCGAATTGGGCGACTGGGTTCGGCACCTGCCGGTCGATCTATTGGACCGTGAAGCGACACTCAAGGCGCTGGGGGACGTCAAAGGCGTCACTCATATCTTTTATACCGCGCTGCTCAACGGCCGGACGCTGGATGAGGAAAACGATCTCAACAGCCGCATGGCGCTCAATTTCCTCGATGGCGCGGTGCCGCATGCGAACGACCTGCAGCATGTGCATGTGCTCGAGGGCGTGAAATGGTACGGTTATCACCTCGGCGAATATAAGACTCCGGCACGCGAGGACGATCCGCCATGCGTGCCAGCTTATTTCTATGAGGCGCAGCACAATCACGTGCTGAAGCTGCAGCAGGGGCAATCGTGGACATGGTCGACCACACGCCCAGGCGCGGTGTGCGGCTATGGTAATGGCGCGCGCATCAACCTGATGACGGTCCTTGCGGTCTACGGCACCATCATGAAGGCGCTGAAGCAGCCGTTCTATTTCCCCGGTGACGACGAAACCTTCAATGCCATCACCTTTGCGTCCGACGTGCGGATTCTCAACCGGGCGATGCTGTGGGCCTCCACCGATCCGCGCGCGGCGAACCAGGCCTTCAATATCGGCAATGGCGACTCATTCCGTTGGAAACACATGTGGCCGCGCCTTGCCGCGATGTTCGACCTCGAACCCGGTCCGGTGAAAAACATGCGGCTGACCGAGTTCATGGATGATAAGCGGGATCTCTGGAACGAGATCGTCGCCAGCCATGGCTTGCGCCAGACTGACCTGTTCCGGCTGGTCCCCTGGGCTTATGCGGACACCGTATTCCGTCGCCGGTGGGACAACATGATCAGCATGGTGAAAGCCTACCAGTATGGCTTCACCGAGATGATCGACAGCGAGCAGATGATGGCCGAGATCATCGGTGACTTCCGTGCGCAAAAGGTCATTCCGTAGGCGGCGTCCTCGCCAGGACGAAGCAATCATCTCTTCAATCGTCGTGGCCGGGCTTGTCCCGGCTATCCACGTTTTTGAATTGGCGTTGACGCTGGAATAGGCGGGATAAGCCTGGGCATAACGGGCCAAGTTGTTTTGCCTCGCCTGCCCGTGTGATCCGGCGATCACGCCGGTCAAAAAAATGCCCCGCCGCCGGCAATGCCGGAAGCGAGGCAGGTGGTCCCCCTCGGGAAGAGCTTTATGCGGCCTTGGCGAGCCGTCCGGCTTCGATCGCCTCGATCTGCAGCGCCATGTAGCGGCTGTAGATTCGGCACTGCGAGAACGCGCCGCCGGTGAACCATAGTCCGGCCTGCGGCGTCCGCACCCACATGTTGCGCAATTCCTGTGTCGAGTCATCGAAGCCCCAGATGCGGCCGACGCGCTGCGCCACGTCCTCACCGAACAGCGCGCCGACCATGTGGCCCTGTCCCTTGTAGCCCGTCGCGAGCACCACGAGATCGGCATGGCGCACGCTGCCGTCATTCATTTCGACGCCGCCCGCAACGAACTGCTTGATGTCGCTGGCCTGAATGAGACCGATCTTGCCGTCGGCGATCAGCTCCGAGCAGCCGACATTGAAATAGTAACCGCCGCCGCGCTGGCGAAACTTCAGTGGCCAGCCGGTGCCGCCCTCGCCGAATTCGAGACGGAAGCCGGCTTTCTCCAGCCGCTGCAGCAGCGGCGCGTCGAGCTTGCGCACTTCATCGGTGATGATCTTATGCGCGATTTTCATCACCGCGAGCGGCACCGATGAATTCAGCGTATCTCGCACCTCGATCGGCGGACCGTCGCCAAGATAGGTCTTGTCATAAAGCTGCGCGCTCGGATCGACATTGATCACCATCGTCGGGCTGCGCTGCACCATGGTGACATGGACGCCATTGGCCTGCAGCTCTTGCGCGATATCGTGGGCGCTAGTGCCGGTGCCCATCACGATGGCGGATTTGCCGCTCCAGTCCGCGCCCTTAGTGAACTGGCTCGAATGCAGAACGGTTCCTTTGAAATTCTCGATCGTAGGAATCGCCGGGATATTCGGCACGCTGCTGACGCTTGTGGCGAGGATGATGTGCTTCGGCCGCAGCGGACGCGGCGCCTCGCCCTCGCGGCGGACCGTCGCCTGCCATGTCGCGCTGGCCTCGTCATAACGCGCGCCTTCGAACGTGGTGCGCGTCCAGAAATTCAGATCCATGCTCTCGACATATGTCTCGAGCCAGTTGGCGATCTTGTCCTTCGGAATGTAGTCCGGCCACGTCACTGGAAACGGCATGTAGCGCAGGTGGTTCACCGGCGTCTTGTTATGCAGCTTGAGCCCGTTGTAGCGCAGGCGCCAGTTGTCGCCGATGCGGCGTTCCTTGTCGACGATCAGCACGTCGAAACCGAGCCGTTTGAGCTCGACAGCAGCGGAAATGCCCGCATGGCCACCGCCCACCACCAGCACGTCGGGCTCGCGGTCCTGATAGGTGAGATCCTGCGCGCGCTGATCGAGCCAGCTCGTTTCGGCGAAATCGCGCGCATGCGACACCGGTTCGTTGTCACGGCGGCGCGCGGCGCAGAGCGCATCCATGTCGAGCAGCGTGGAGATCGTCCATGCCTGCGGATGGTCGCCCGTCAGCAGTCTGACCACGCCAAGTCCGGGCCCGTTCACCGATACGAAACGGAAGATCGCCTCGATGACCTCACAGCCGGCCACCGTCGCGCGTCGCGGCACAAGGAGGTCTGCAGCCGCGGTGAAATCCCGCGCCTGAACATCGGCGGTGTTGCGCAGCAGCGTGTCGCAGATGGTTTCGCGGCCGCTATAGGTGACGATCTCCCACGACAGGCCGCACAGATTGCGCCAGTGGCAGTCGCCCGCGAACAGCGCGCTCAGCGCAGCCTTGTTCTTTGCGGCCAGCGCCTGGCCGAAGGCCGAAATCCAGGTTCCCGCCTGCTGTTCTGCTGAAGCGTCCACCTTGCTTAACATCGCGTTCGTCCGTTCTCGTGATTGCTTGTCTCACCCAACGGAATGACGAAGCCGGTTTCAACTAACAGAAAGTCATTCGTCGATAAGGTTTTGTAATGAGCGCCGGTCGCTCGAATTCAAATCGTTTTGGCAAACTCGGCGGCGCTTTTGCGCAACCAGCTCAGGAAACTGCGGCCCTTGCGGTTGAGCGGCCGATTCTTCGGCCAGACGACGTAATGTGCCATGCGCCGCTCGAACGGCGCGTTGAACAGCGGGACCAGGGTTCCCTCGCGCAGCTCGTTCTGCAGCAGGTGGATTTGTCCCATGGCGACGCCGACGCCTTCCACCGCCGCCTGATAGGTCAGGATCGAGGTGGAAAAGCTGATACCGTCCTCGGAGAGGAGATCTGTGCGGTGAACCGCCGCGAGCCAGTCGTGCCAGTCGGTGCGGCGATAATGCGAATGCAGCATCGGCACCTTCTTCAAATCGTCCGGCTCGGTCAGCCGGACTTTTTCCAGCAGCTTCGGGCTGCAGACCGGTTGAATCAGGTCCTTGAACAGCAATTCCGACTCTGCGCCGCGCCACTGACCATTGCCGAACTGGATGGCGAGATCGACATTGTCCTTCTCGAAGTCGACGGGTGCGACGGCGTTGGTGATGTTGAGCTTGATATTGGGATACGTCACGTAGAAGGACGGCAGCCGATGGATCAGCCATTTCGACGCGAAGGTCGTGTAAGTGCGCACGTTCAGCGGCTCGATTTTTCGGGTCGCGGTGAGATTGGCCGATGCGCTGGCAATAATCTGGAATGCGGGCGCGATCTGCTGATGGAATTGTTCGCCGATCGATGTCAGCCGCACGCCCTGCTTGTCGCGTTCAAATAGCCGGACACCGAGATAGTTCTCGAGCGTCTGGATTTGCCGGCTGACCGCCGGCTGCGTCACGCGCAGTTTCTGCGCCGCCTTGGTGAAACTGCCGAGGCGCGCGGTGATCTCGAAAACGTGAAGCGGATTCAAGGGCGGCATTGCTTCCCGCATGACGACACGCTCCATTACAAAAACTCATGCACAAATAACCTTTCTGTAGTTGCGCGTCAAACGTAGTTCTTGGGAGAAACGGCGCGAGAAAACTCCAGAGCGTGGGCCCTCCAGTAATGATCGATGATTTGAACGAAGAACAGCGCGCGTTTGCCGATTCGGTGCGGCGGTTTGCCGAAGCGCATCTGGCGGACGGCGCGTTGGCGCGCGCGCACGACCCGCGCTTTCCGTTCGACGTCGCCGAGAAGCTGGCGAAGCAGGGCCTGCTCGGTATCACCTTCGACGAGAAGGACGGCGGCCAGGGCGGCACGTTGATGGATGCGGTCATCGCGATTCAGGCGATTGCCTCGGTTTGTCCGCGCAGCGCCGACGTGGTGCAGGCCGGTAACTTCGGGCCGATCCGCACCTTCGTGGAATATGCGAGTGACGAGCAGAAGCAGCGCTTTCTGCCGGACCTGTTGGCCGGACGCAGCGTCATCAGTCTTGGCATGAGCGAGCCGGGTGCAGGCTCGGCCGTGACTGAACTGAAAACCTCGGCGCGGCAGGACGGCGATCACTACGTCATCAACGGCACCAAGGTGTTCGGCACGCACAGTCCGGACGCCTCGGTGTTCCTGGTTTATGTGCGTTTCGCGCCCGGCGTGAACGGCATCGGTTCGGTGCTGGTGGAGCGTGGCACGCCCGGATTTACGATCGGCAAGCCATCACCGTTCATGAGCGGCGAGGAGTGGTGCCAGCTTTACTTCGAGGACTGCCGCATCCCGGCGGCCAACGTGCTGCTTGGTCTCGGCGGTTTCAAGAAACAGATCGCCGGCTTCAACGTGGAGCGGCTCGGCAACTCGTCGCGGGCGCTGGCGCTCGGCCGCTATGCCTTCAATCTGGCGCGTGAGCATGCCCTGGTGCGCGAGCAATTCGGCCGGCCGCTTTGCGAATTCCAGGGGCTGCAATGGAAGTTCGCCGACATGGCGCTCAAGCTCGAAGCCGCGCAGCTTCTGCTGTATCGCGCGGCGCGCGTCACCGATGGCCTGCCGACCGCCTTCGACACCGCGCTTGCGAAGCTGGCTTGCAATCAGGCCGGGTTCGATGTTGCCAATGAAGCGGTCCAGATCATGGGCGGCACCGGTTACAGCCAGGAGTCGCTTGCGGAGTATTGCATGCGCCGCACCCGCGGCTGGATGATTGCCGGTGGGTCCACCGAGATCCTCAAGAACCGTATCGCCGAACACGTCTTCGATCGGCGGTTCGATCAGCGAAAGGTTGTCGCCCGTGCCGCAGAATAAGACGGCCACGCCATCAGCAGCGATATCGCGCGCGCTCCTCGCGCCGAAGAGCATTGCCATCGTCGGTGCGTCGGCTGATCCGTCCAAGGTCGCGGCGCGGCCGCTGCAATATCTGCGGCAGGCCGGCTATGCCGGTACCATCTACCCGATCAATCCGCGGCGCGACACGGTGCTCGGCGAACGTGCTTGGCCATCGCTGGAGGCCTTGCCCGAAGCTCCCGATCATGCCTTCATCCTCGCGGGCGCCGACGGCGTGCTCGATGCGGTGCGTGAATGCGCAGCGCGCGGCGTCAAGGTCGCGACCATACTTGCGACGGGCTTTGCGGAAGCCGGGGCCGAAGGCCTGCAGCGCGTTGATGCGCTGAAGAAGATCGTCTCCGAGACCGGCATTCGCATTCTCGGCCCGTCCAGCATCGGCGTCGTCAATTTTCATGCGAAAGCCTTGCTGACGGCAAACGCCGCCTTTGCTGAGCCTGATTTGCCGAGTGGCGGCGTATTCGTCGCCTCGCACAGCGGCAGCATGCTGGGTGCGCTGGTGTCGCGCGGCAAGGCGCGCTCGGTCGGCTTTGCGGGCCTGGTCTCGGTCGGCAACGAAATCGATCTGACGCTTGGCGAAATCTGCGCCATGACGCTCGATGATCCGGCGGTCACCGGTTACATGCTGTTTCTCGAAAGCCTGCGTCATGCCGATGATCTGCGTCGATTCGCGGTGGCAGCGGCGGAGCGGGGCAAGCCGGTGGTCGCCTATAAGCTTGGCCGGTCCCAGCAGGCAGCGGAACTGGCGCTGTCGCATACCGGCGCGCTCGCCGGCGAGGACGATATCGCCGCCGCGTTCCTTTCTGATTGCGGCATCGCCCGCGTCGAAAATTTCGAAGCGTTGCTGGAAACGTTGCCGTTGCTCAGCCGCATTCCTGCAGGAGTGGTTCGTGGCCGCGCGCCGCGCGTCGGAGTCGTCACCACCACCGGCGGTGGCGCGGCGATGGTCGTCGACGGCTTGGGGCTGCGGAGCATCGATGTGGTGCGTCCGACCGACGAGACATTCGCGCGATTGCAGGGTGCAGGCGTCAGCGTCGAGCGCGGCGTACTGGTCGATCTCACCATGGCCGGCACGCGGCCGGACGTCATGAAGGCGGCGCTTGACGTGATGCTGTCAGCGCCGGAGTTCGATCTCATCGTTGCGGTGACCGGCTCGTCTGCGCGCTTTCGTCCGGAACTGGCGGTGAAGCCGGTCATCGCAAGCGCCGCGGCGAACAAACCGCTTGTTTCGTTTCTCGCGCCCGACGCACCGGACGCCCTAGCGATGCTGTCGGAAGCCGGTGTTCCGAATTTCCGTACGCCGGAGGCTTGCGCCGATGCGATTGTTGCGGCTTATGCACGTCGCGTTGCGGTTACGCCGGTGGCCGTATCGCGTTCTGTCAGGCGCAACAAATCAGCGCAGTTGAATGAGAGTGACGCATATGCATTGTTTGCGCGGGTCGGTTTGCCGCATGCGCCGTCGCAGGTGTTATCGGTCGATGCCGTTGATGTCGCGCTGCCGTTCGCTTATCCGGTGGCGGTGAAGTTGTTATCAGACAGAATTGCGCATAAGAGCGACGTCGGTGGCGTGGTTCTCAACGTGCGCAGCGAAACGGAGTTGAAGGCCGCAATGGCGTCAATCGTAGCATCCGCGCGCAAGGCGGCACCGGACGTTCCGGTGACGCACGTGATCGTGCAGCCGATGATGTCGGGCCTCGGCGAGATGTTGCTGGGCTATCGCAAGGATCCGGATGCTGGTCCTGTCGTGCTGCTCGCCGCGGGCGGCATCTTCACCGAAATCTATCGCGACAGAAGCATTCGCTTGGCGCCGGTGACGCTGGAAACGGCGCGCGAGATGATCTCGGAAGTTGCGATGACCAAAACGCTGCAAGGTTTTCGAGGCCGCCCGGTCGGCGATCTCGAGGGTCTCGCGAAAGCGATCGTTGCGCTGTCGCAACTCGCGCTCGATGAGGAGTACGATGTCGCCGATGCCGAGATCAATCCGCTGATCGTGCGGCGTGAGGGCGAAGGCGTGCTGGCACTCGATGCTCTGGTGAGGCTTGCGTGACATGACCATGACTGCGATCGAACAGCTGCCCGAACGGGTCAATACCGATGCGCCGCTGGTGCGGCGCGGCCGCTTCCTCGCGACGCGCTTCCTGCTCGAAGTGGGTGATGCGCAATGGCTGATTACCATCCAGGATGGACAAATCATTTCGGTCGAGCGCGGGCCGTTCGTGATGCCGTCATGGTCGTTCGCGCTGCGGGCGCCGGAAAACGAGTGGCGGACATTCTGGAGTGCCGCTCCTCCGCCGGGCTTCCATGATCTGATGGCATTGATCAAGCGCCGCGCGCTCAAAGCGGAGGGAGACCTCAAGGTCTTCATGGCTCATCTGCGTTACTTCAAGGACGTGCTGGCCAAGCTGCGCACGCAAGAGGTGGCATCATGACCGTCGCGTTCGAGCCGGTGATCGGCCGCTACCTCAATATGACGCTGCTCGGCCGCCCGCATCGCCTCTATGTCGAGGAAGCCGGGCAGGGCGTGCCGCTATTGTGTCTGCACACCGCTGGTTCGGATGGCCGGCAGTATCGCGGGCTGATGAACGATCCGGAGATCACAGCAGGGCATCGCGTCATCGCGTTCGACATGCCCTGGCACGGCAAATCCTCGCCGCCGGCAGGCTGGCACGACGAGGAATACAAGCTCACCTCGCAGGATTACATCACCATGATCCTCGAGGTGATGGACGCGCTGGAGCTGGATCGTCCGATCGTGATGGGCTGTTCGATCGGCGGACGCATCGTGTTGCATCTCGCGCTCGATCATCCGGAGCGGTTTCGCGGCATCATCGGCCTGCAGGCCGGCGCGCATGTCGATCCTTACTACGACCTGAATTTCCTGCATCGCGCGGATGTTCATGGCGGCGAAGTCTGTGCCGCGGTCGTCTCCGGTCTGGTCGGGCCGCGCACGCCGGAGAAGGAGCGCTGGGAAACGCTGTGGCACTACATGCAGGGCGGTCCTGGCGTGTTCAAGGGCGACCTGTATTTCTACAAGATCGACGGTGATATTCGCGACCGCGTCGCGCGGATCGATACGGCGCGATGCCCACTGTTTCTGCTGTCGGGCGAATACGATTACTCGTGCACGCCGGAGGAAACGCTGGCGGTCGCCAATTCCGTCGCAGGCGCGGAGGCCACCATCATGAAGGGCCTCGGGCATTTTCCGATGAGCGAGGATCCGAAGACGTTCATCGGTTATCTGAAGCCGGTTCTGCAGAAGATCGACGCGATCGAGAAGCGTCCGGCACGTTGAGTTCATCACGCCACGGAGGTGGCAGGGAGGGAGAGAGGACGATGTTGAGATCACTATCGATTGCCGCAATGACGTTAGCCTGTCTGGCGTCGGTTGCTCAGGCGGAGGAAAAGCCGCCGATCAAGATCGCCGTGGTGAATGACCAGGGCGGCGTCTACATGGAAGCGGGTGGTCCGGGTTCGGGCGTTGCGGCGCGGCTCGCGGCGGAAGCGTTTGGCGGCGAAGTGCTCGGTCGCAAGATCGAGGTGATGGTCCTCGACCATCAGAACAAGCCGGACATTGCGGCCTCGCTGACGCGCAAGCTGATCGATGTCGATAAGGTCGATCTGCTGGCGGACGGCGCATCGTCAGCGGCGGGTCTTGCCATGAACGAGGTTGCCAAGGCCTCGAAGAAGATCTTCGTCGTATCAGGTCCGGCCGCGACCAATTTCACCGGCGCGGCCTGCTCGCCGACCACCTTCCACTTCAACTACGATACCTACGCGCTGGCCAACGGCACCGGTAAGGCGATCGTGAAGCAGGGCGGCGACAGCTGGTTCTTCCTCACTGCCGATTACGCCTTCGGTCATAGCCTGCAGCGCGATGTCTCGCGCTTCGTCGAAGAAGCCGGCGGCAAGGTGGTGGGTTCGGTCAAGCATCCGCTCAACAGCTCGGACTTCTCGTCCTTCCTGCTTCAGGCGCAGGCTTCGAAGGCGAAGATCATCGGTCTTGCCAATGCCGGTACCGACACCGTCAATTCGCTGAAGCAGGGCGCCGAGTTCGGCATCGTGCAGGGCGGCCAGAACTTCGCCGGCCTTCTCGTATTCATCAGCGACGTTCATGCGCTGGGCCTCAAGGTGGCGCAGGGTCTGATCCTCACCACCTCGTATTACTGGGACCTCAACGATGAGACCCGGAAGTTCTCGGAGAAGTTCGGCAAGCAGATGGGCGGTCGCATGCCGACCATGGTCAACATGGGGGTCTACAGCGGCGTCACTCACTTCCTGCGCGCGGTAAAGGAAGCCGGCACCACTGATTCCGAAGTCGTCGCCAAGAAGATGCACGAGCTGCGCGTCAACGACATCTACAACAAGGATGTCGAGATTCGTGCCGACGGCCGCGTGCTGCATGACATGTATCTGGTGAAGGTCAAGTCGCCTGAGCAGTCGAAGAAGCCCTACGACTATTACGAAGTTCTCACCAAGATCCCTGGCACCGAAGCCTACCGCCCGCTGGCGGAGAGCGACTGCCCGCTGGTCAAGAAGAACTGACGTGACATCTCGACTCCGGCCCTTCGGGGCCGGAGTCTCCTAGTGAACGATCGAGGAAGGCAAAACGGAATGACGAAACGAGTTGAGACGCTGGGATTCATCGGGCTGGGCGTCATGGGCGCGCCGATGTGCAGCAATCTTGTCAGAAAGTCGGGCCTTCCTGTGGTTGCCACCGATAGCCGCGCGGAGCCGCGCGAGCAGGTTGCCAAGGCCGGCGCCAAGACCGTGGGCTCGATCGCCGAAGTCGCGCAGAGCGCTGATATCATTTTCCTGTCGTTGCCGAGCATCGCCGAGGTCACCGAGGTTTGTCTGGGCGCGGGCGGCATTGCCGCCGCCGGCGGCCGCGTGCACACCGTCGTCGATATGAGCACGAGCTCGGTGAAGGGCACGCGCGACCTCGCCGCCAAACTCGCCGAGAAAGGCTTGACGTTGATCGATGCGCCGGTGGCGCGGATGCGCCAGGCCGCCATCGACGGCACGCTGAGCATCATGGTCGGCGGCAGCGACGAGAATTTCCGCATGGTCGAGCCGTTCCTGTCTACCATGGGCACGGAAATCACCCATTGCGGCGGCACCGGCACCGGTCAGGTGGTGAAGGTGCTCAACAACATGGTGGTGTTCATGACCGTCAACGCGCTCGCCGAGGCGCTGGCGATCGGACGCAGCGCAGGTGTCGACGGCGCGCTGCTGTTCGACGTGATGTCGAAGGGCTCGGCGGACAGCTTCGCCTTGCGCACGCCAGGGCAGAAAGCGCTGGTGCCGGGCAACTTCCCTGAGAACACCTTCCCCACGACCTACGCCATCAAGGATATCAGTCTCGCGCTCGAACTGGCGCAGCAAGGTCATATCGACGCAGCATCCGCGACGCTGACTGCGAATCTTCTCAAGAAGACGGCGGAGGCGGGCTACAGCCAGAACTACTATCCGGCGATGATCAATCTCATCGCGGCAGGCGCGAAGTAAGCTCATGGCCGGCGCGTCAAAGCAGCGACAGATCGCGGGCGACGGCCAGAGGCCGACCGCCGCGCTGCTCGACTTCGCGCTGAAGCTTCAATGGCGGGATCTCGATGAGGATATCCGTCACGAGACGAAGCGCCATCTGCTCGACACGCTCGGCGTTATGGTGGCGGGCGGTGCCGGCGATGTCGCGTCGAAAGCGGATGCGGTGCTGACGACCATTCGGCCCGAAGGTGGCTCGGTGCCGGTGCCGGGTCGTGCGCGTCGGGTCGATCGGCTCGATGCCGCATGGCTCGGCGGCACTGGCGCCCATGGTATTGAACTCGACGACGGCTATCGCGAAGGCTCGGTGCATCCCGGCGTCGCGGTTGTTCCGGCGCTGTTGTCGGCGGCCCATGGTGGTAAAGTCTCCGGCACGCGTCTCCTCGAGGCGATGGTTGCCGGTTATGAGGCGATCACCGCGATCGCGCGCGCCAGTCATCCGATGGCGCGACAACGCGGCTTTCATCCGACCGGCATCGTCGGCCCGCTCGGCGCGGCATTGGCGACCGCGCGGCTGTTCGATTTGTCGCGCGCCCAGACCGCGAACGCAGTCGGTCTGGCTGCGAGTGCGTCGGCGGGGCTGTTTGCGTTTCTCTCCGGAGGCGGTGACGTCAAGCGGTTGCATGCCGGTCACGCGGCGCGCGAGGGTCTGACCGCGGCCCTCCTGGCGCGCGGCGACGTCGAAGGCCCGCCCGATGTGCTCGAAGGGCCGGACGGATTTTTTCAGGCGTTCCCCGGCGATGCGGAGCGTGTTGCGGCGAACTTCAGGCTGCCGCCGGCTGCGCCGTTCGGCGTCGTCGATTGCTATTTCAAGCCCTATGCCTGCTGCCGGCACTTGCAGCCCGCGGTGGAGGCGATGATGACGCTGTGCCGCGATCATGGGCTTGGCGAGCGGGACGTTCAGCGCATCGATGTCGAGACCTATGCGATCGCCGCGTCGCATGCCGAGACCGGCTGGGGGGACTTCGCCAGCGCGCAGCTCAGCTTCCCGTTCATCATGGCGCTCGGCCTGCGCTATGGCCGAATTGATCTGAAGCACTTCGAGGACGATATCCGCGCCGATGCGGGGCTCACCGATATCTGCAAGCGGGTGCATGTCCGCACCGCCGCCGATCTCGATGCGATGTATCCGTCGCGACGTCCGGCGCGCGTCAAACTTCTGACGACGAAGG
This sequence comes from Xanthobacteraceae bacterium, assembly GCA_035565575.1. Classification (GTDB taxonomy): domain Bacteria; phylum Pseudomonadota; class Alphaproteobacteria; order Rhizobiales; family Xanthobacteraceae; genus 62-47. Next base: position 5,085 of record DATMSE010000035.1, on the reverse strand, counting down.
GCAAGTTTTCGCGGGAAGCGCATGAAGCCATTGGCTCCCGCGATCTGCCGCTCGATGACGACGGTCTTGACCGCAAGTTTACCGATCTGGTCGCGCCGGTGCGCGGCAAGGAAGCCGCGGAGCAACTGCTCGCCGCGCTCTGGGATATCGAACGGGTCGCGGATGTCTCGGTGCTGCTCGATCTCGCGGCGTTGCCTGCGACCTAAAACATGAGCGCGACGGCGTCATCCTGCGGAACGAGCGTAGCGAGCCTTAAAGATCGCCGTCGCCCTTCGAGCGTCATGCTGCGCATGACCACCTCAGGGTGACGGCTCTCAATTGATAGTCGCCATCCTGACTTTCGGATGGGAGTTATGGAGTGATACCATGTCGTTCGAATATCCGAACCTGCAGCTGTTGATCGCCGGGCGATGGGTCGGCGCGCAGGGCCGCAAAACCGAGCCGGTGCTTAATCCTTCCACCGAGGCCGTGCTTGCGGAGCTGCCGCATGCGACGCCCGCCGACATCGACGAAGCGCTGGCAGCGGCCGCGAAAGGGTTTCAGGTGTGGCGGCGCAAGCCGGCGCAGGAACGCGCGAAAATCCTCAAGCGCACCGCCGACCTGATGCGCGAGCGGCGCGAATATCTCGCGCACCTCATCACCCTCGAACTGGGCAAGCCGATCGCGGAAGCGCGGCTTGAGGTCGAACAGGCCGCCGGCATGTTCGAGTGGAATGCGGAAGAGGGCAAGCGAGCCTATGGCCGGGTGATTCCAGCGCGTGCCGAGAACATCCAGCAGATGATGGTGAAGGAGCCGGTGGGGCCCATCGCCGCATTCTCGCCGTGGAATGCGCCCACCATTACGCCGTCGCGAAAGATCAGCAGCGCGCTGGCGGCAGGTTGTTCGGTCGTTATCAAACCGTCGGAAGAAACGCCGGCCACCGCGCTCACCATCGGCGGCATGTTGCTGGAAGCCGGGCTCCCTGAAGGCGTGCTGAGCATCGTGTTCGGCGATCCCGTCGCGATCTCGCGGCAACTCATCGAGTCACCGATCATTCGCGGCATCACCTTCACCGGCTCCACCAATGTCGGCAAGTTGCTCGCCGGCATGGCCGTGCAGGGCATGAAGCGGATGACACTGGAACTCGGCGGTCACGCGCCGGTGGTGGTGTTCGACGACGTCAATGTCGATGCGGTGGCAAAAGCGGCGGCGAGCGCGAAGTATCGCAACAGCGGACAAGTCTGCACGTCGCCGACGCGCTTCTATGTCCATGAATCGATTCACGACCGTTTCGTCGAAAAGTTCGCGGAGCATGCGAATTCGATTGCGGTTGGCGATGGCTTCGATGCCGCTACCGTGATGGGGCCGCTCGCCAATGCGCGCCGTGTCGAGGCGATGGAGGCCTTCGTCGCCGATGCGCGCACGCGCAATATCCGCATCGCCGCTGGCGGCGAACGGGTCGGCAATGGTGGCTTCTTCTATCGGCCGACGCTGTTGGAGAATGTCGGCAATGATAGTATGGCGGCCAATGTCGAGCCGTTCGGGCCGCTGGCCATGACGACGCCGTTCAAGACGTTTGACGATGTCGTCGCGCTGGCGAACCGGCTCCCGTTCGGCCTCGCGGCTTATGCGATGACCAATGACCTGTCGCGCGCGCGGGCGATTTCGGCCGCCATCGAAAGCGGCAACGTAGTGGTCAATCATTGGCAAGTGTCGCTGCCGGAAACGCCGTTCGGCGGCTATAAGGACAGCGGTGTCGGCTCCGAAGGTGGCATCGAGGGACTGGCCGCATTCCAGAACACCAAGTTCGTCAGTCAGGCCGTAGCATAGGCGAGCTGAAATCAGGCCGACGCGACTGCGTCGTCCGGGATGGCCAACCAGAAACTGTTTTCTGGATGGACAGCACGAACAGCGTCGTCCTCCTGCCTCCGCAGGGATGACGCTGCAAGAGTTTGCCTGCGAGTAACATTTCGAGAGGCGCTCGGGGGATCGCTGCGGATCGGTCTCGGTTCATCGCGATCGAGCGGCTGCGCGCGCCGCTATTCATCACCACTGCCGCACATCGGGGGCTTGAGTTCGCAGTCGCGCGCGTGATAGATGATCTATCAAAATAGAATGCTGTTCTGTGCAATAGAACAAATGGATCGATGAAGACTGTCGTTGGGTGATCCGGGCAGAATGCGGCAGGTCCTGCAGATCAAAGGTGAAAGCGTAAATGGGGATGAGCGTGCAGCCGTTTCTGATCGGTAACGAGTGGACCAAGGGTGACGGCGCGCCGCTCACCTCGATCAACCCTGCCAACGGCAAGGTGAATTGCGAGATCGGCACGGCCTCTGCCGTCGATGTCGATCGGGCCGTGCAGACGGCGGAGGCCGCGCAGCGCAAACCGGCCTGGCGCAACATGAAGCCGCACGAGCGCGCGCGGCTGCTCAACAGGATCGCGCAAGGCATCGACGACAATGCCGAAGGTCTTGCGCAGAAGCAGATGCTCGAGAATGGCAAGGTGATCGCGGAATGTCGTGGTCAGGTCGCCAGCGCCGCGGCGACATTCCGCTACTACGCGGCGGTGTGCGAGACGGCTGAATCGGCAGTAACTCCCTCGCGCGGCGACTATCTGTCGATGACGATGTACGAACCCATGGGCGTGGTGGCCGCAATCACGCCGTGGAATTCGCCGCTCACCATGGAAGCGCAGAAGCTGGCGCCGGCGATCGCCGCCGGCAACGCCGTGGTGTTGAAGCCGTCCGAGGTCACATCATCACCGGCGCTGGATCTCGGCCGCATCTGCCTTGAGGCGGGACTGCCGCCGGGCATCGTCAACGTCGTCACCGGCACGGGACGCGACGTCGGCGTGCCGCTGGTCAAACATCCCGGCGTGCGCATGGTGTCGTTCACCGGCGGAACCATGACCGGCCGCGCCATTGCCGGCGTAGCCGCGGAGCGGCTGATTCCGGTGGCGCTCGAATTGGGCGGCAAGTCGCCGCACATCGTGTTCGCTGATGCCGATCTCGATAAGGCAGTGGCGCAGATTATCGGCGGCATCTTCATTTCGGGTGGACAGTCCTGCGTCGCCGGCTCGCGGCTGTTCGTTCAGCGCAGCATCCGCGAGCCGTTCCTTAAAAAACTGATCGAGAAAGCAAAGGCGTTGCGCGTCGATCTGCCCGATGCGCAGGGCGCACAGATCGGGCCGATGGCCTCTTTCACCCATCGCGAGCGCGTCGAGGCGCTGGTGGCGCAGGGCCGCGCCGAGAACGGCGAAGTGGTCCTGGGCGGCGAGCGGCCGTCGGATGGGCGCTTGAAGGACGGCGCGTTCTATTCGCCGACCATCTTCACCGGTCTCGATATGACCGCAACCATCTGCCGCGAGGAAATCTTCGGCCCGGTGCTGTGCGCGCTTCCGTTCGACGACGAGGACGACTTGATCGCGCAGGCCAACGATACCGTTTACGGCCTCGCCGCCGGCATCTGGACCGGGGACTACAACAAGGCGTGGCGCGTCGCGCGCGCGATCGATGCGGGTACGGTGTGGATCAACACCTACAAGCAGCTCAGCATCTCGACGCCGTTCGGAGGCTTCAAGAATAGCGGCATCGGGCGCGAGAAAGGCGTCGGTGGCATGCGGCTCTATCAGCAGGTGAAGAGCCTGTACTGGAATCTCGAATCCGCAGGTTAGATCGGGAAAGGCATCATGAGCGCATCTGCTGAACCGCGCGGCAAGGAATCGCCGGTCACGTTCACCGACGCAGCGGTGATTGAGGCTTTCAAGCGCATTCCGGAATGGTTATCCCGCGATGCGGCGCTGGTCGCGCGCGGTCGTCTGCTCGATCTCGACTGCCTGCTGGGGCCGACCGTGCAGCCGTTCCACGTCACGATTCGCGCGGGCGCTATCGTGGATATGACGCCGGCGCCGGTGCTGATGCGCTCGTCGCGGTTTTCCTATCTGGCCTCGCCGCAAGCGTGGGCCGCCTATTGGCAGCCGATGCCGCCGGCCGGCTGGCACGATCTGTTGTCGCTCACCAAGCGCGGCGAAGCGACGTTATCGGGCGACCTTCATCCCTTCATCGCGCATCTGCAATATTTCAAGGACGTTCTGGCGCTGCCGCGCCGGCAGGGTTTCGGAGGCGCGGCATGACCGCTTTCATCGAGCCGATCGTCGGCCGCTATGTTCATGTTGAGATCGACGGCGAGGTCAACCGCATCTATTTCGAGGAGAACGGCAGCGGCATTCCGCTCGTTTGCCTGCATACGGCCGGCTCCGACGCGCGGCAGTGGCGGCATCTTCTGGCGGACGAAGAGTTCACCAAGCATTTCCGCGTCATCGCCTTCGACATGCCGTGGCACGGCAAGTCGAATCCGCCTGATAGCGGTTACGGCACCGAATACAGGCTCACCACCGCGAGCTATACCGCGACGATCCGCGCCTTCTGCAAGGCGCTCGATCTCGACAAGCCGGTGGTGATGGGCTGCTCGATCGGTGGCCGCATCGTGCTCAATCTCGCCATCGATCACGCAAAGGAGTTTCGTGCGCTGATCGGCCTGGAAGCGGCCGACTTCCAGCAACCATGGTACGACACCGCGTGGCTGAACCGGCCCGACGTGCACGGCGGCGAAGTCTGCGCGGCGCTGGTTTCGGGCTTGATCGCGCCGCAGGGACCGCAGGTCGCGCGCGACGAGACACTATGGGGCTACAAGCAAGGCGGCCCCGGCATCTTCAAGGGCGATCTCTATTTCTATCGCGTCGACGGCGATCTGCGCGGCCGTACCGCGTCGATCGACGTGCGCGACTGCCCGCTCTATCTGCTCACCGGCGAATACGATTTCTCGTGCACACCGGAAGACACGCTGCGCACGGCGGCGGGTATCGCCGGCGCCGAAGCAACCGTGATGGAAGCGCTCGGGCATTTCCCGATGAGCGAGAACCCCGCCCAATTTCGCCGCTACATTGCGCCGGTGCTCGACGATATCCGCGCGCGCAACAAGGCTTAGGAGAACGACATCATGGCAGGCACATTGGGATTCATCGGGCTCGGCGTCATGGGCGAGCCGATCTGTCGCAACCTGGTGCGCAAGAGCGGTCACACGGTGAAGGCGTTCGATCTCGCCAGC
>DATMSE010000034.1:0-21995 GCA_035565575.1 Xanthobacteraceae bacterium | reverse complement strand
GCGTTCCGCGCGCCCTCTTCCCAAGGAGGGCGAAGCGTTCCTCGCAAAACTCGGGCGCAGCGCGCCGCGAGATCGCGACGCCGTATCCATTCCATGCTTCGTGCGCTGTTTGAAATTCAAATCCGATGTCGGGCGCGACCTGGCAACGATTCCAGAGTCGTCCCACGCCGATGGGGATGACAATCGATGTCGTTTTTACCGATCAACCGATCAATGGTCATGCCCCGGGCTCGTCCCGGCCATCTACGACTTTCTTACCTGCCGAGGGGAAGCAAGGACGTGGATACCCGCGACAAGCGTGCATGACAGATCATGGCTGCCCTTTCCAACGACGACGGGTCTGAATCCGTGCCTGCGCAGGGACGACTCGTTGATGGTTGGTGCGCAATGCTGGCCATACACTCGGCCCTTGCGGGAGAGTAAGCGGCGAAGTCGACGGCCGGCTTGATCTCGTTCTACTGCACGCTGGCGCCACGATGCAGGTCGGCTTCGATCTGCAGGCGCGACCCGCCGCCGAAGCGCGCGCGATAGACCTGCAGGTTTTCCATGATCCGCTGCACGTAGTTGCGCGTTTCCGAATAGGGAATGCGCTCGACCCAATCGACGGCGTCGACATTCGGATCGCGGGGATCGCCGTAGCGCGCCACCCATTTTTTCAGGCTGCCGCGTCCGGCATTATAAGCGGCGAAACTCATGATGTAGGAGCCGCGATAGTCCTCCAGCAGCCCGCCGAGTTCGGCCGCGCCCAGCGTGGTATTGTAGACCGAGTCGTTCTTCAGCCGATTGAGGTCATAACTCGCGCCATACTTCCGCGTGACGTATTTGGCGGCCGACGGCGTCACCTGCATCAGGCCGTAAGCCTGCGCGGGCGACACCACGTTCGGGTTGAAGCCGCTCTCCTGCCGCGCGATCGAGAACACCACGCTCGGATCGACTTCGGGGCCGATCGGCCGATAGTGCGGAAGGCCCGTCGCGGGGAAGGCATAGACGTCGAAGGGCAGCCCGCGATTGAGCGCGGCCTTGCCGAGCAGCACCATGCCGCGGGCGTCGTTGTTGCGCGAGGCGAGTTCGCCGAGGCCGGCCAGCACATCCGGCTCCGCGTTCTCGCCCATGTCGGCGAGGATCGGGATCGCGAGGTCGCGTTCGTTGAGCGCATAGAGAAGCTGCACCGCGCGCACCATCTCGTATCGCTCGACGCCGCGCAGGCCGCTGCCCGGCGCGCGGTTGATCTCGATCTGCGGCAAGCCGAGCTTGGCGCGCGCCAACTGGCCGTAGTAGCTGGTCGAATGCGCGGCGGCGGACTGATAGGCCGCGCGCGCATCCATGCTGCGGCCGGAGGCTTCGGCGGCGCGGCCGAGCCAATACCCGGCGCGCGCCAGCGCGGTGGGATTGTCGCTGCGCTCGGCGATGCGCGCGAAGTGTTGCGTCGCAGTGGCCGGATCTTTCAGGAAGCGCAGCGCGATCCATCCCGCGGTGAATTCCTTCTGCGTCTTATAGACATCCTTCGCCGGCAGCGCGGCGTCGCGTGCCACGATATAGGCGGTGCGATTGTCGCCGATGTCCAGCAGCTCGCGGGCCATCACGCGGCGCTCGATCCACCATTCGTCGAGATCATAGAGCTTCGCCGGATCGCGCGGCGCGGTCAGCAGCAGGCGGCCCGCTTCCGCAACGCGATCCTGCCGTCGCAGCCACTGCACCTTGCTGAAGATGTAGCCGGCGTCGTTGTGCAGGTGATGCGGCACGCTATCGAGCAGGGCCTTGGCATTGGAGGCGCGTTTGGAGACCGCGATCCGCGCCCTCGCGAGCGCCACCTGATCGCTGCCCAGACGTTGCGCGGCGCGCAGCGCGGCGTCATGCGAACTGCCGTAGAGCAGCGCGTCCATCCGCGCCTTGTGATCAGCCGGGCGCAGCAAGGCGCCGAACTGATCGAGGATGGCCGATTCCATGCCCGCCGTCAGACCGTCATCAAGCCAGGCCTCGCGCACCAGGCGTTCGGCGGTCTGCTGTTCGCCGCGCGCCAGCAGCGCCCGCGCCAGCACCAGCTTGCCTTTGGCGGAGAGGGGCGTCTCGTTCTGGAACCAGGCCAGCACGGTGGCGTCGTCGCGGCGATCGTCCCACAGCGCAGCCTCGGCGCGGCGGCGCATGAAAAGCTGCGATGGCCATCCGGGATTGGCGGTGATGAACGCGCGATAGCGCTCGACGCTGGCGCCGTTGTTGCCGCTGCGCAGGATCACCCATTCGGCCAGCTTGCGCGCCACGGGGTCGCTGATGGCAGCTTCCGCCTGGGTGGCTTCGGCTGGCTTGGCCCGGCGGACCAGCTCGATGACGTTCTGCAGCGTGGCAAGATCGGCCTGCGATGTGGACGAGGTGGCCGCAACCACCGACGGCAGCGTCGGCTTGCGTTCGGCGCGCACCGGCGCCGGGGTGTGGCGCGGGGCGGGCTGGGACGCCGTATGCGATTTCGCCGATGGCTTGCTCGACGGCTTCTCGGCATGGGGCTTCTCGGCGTGTTTGCCGTGTTGCGGCTTTGCCGCTTCCGCTTTGGGAGCGGCCTTGCTGTTGGACGCCTTCTTCGCGCCCCTGGTTTCCGCGGGCTTGGCGGCCGAAGGTTTCGATTCCGCGTTTTTGGTCGTCGGCGGCTTGCCGGCCGACGCTTTCGCCGCCGGTTTCTTCGTATCCGCAGCTTTCGCCGACGATGCCTTGGTTGTGTGGGATTTGGCAGCGCTGGTTTCGGGAGCGGCCTGTGCCCCCACCAGCAGCGCCAGTGATCCTGCGGATGCCAACAGCGCTGTCCATCGCCACGCCGATGTCCGGGCAAACGTCATCACGGCGTTCCTTCGCACGAATCGATCCCGGCGCGCGGCCGAGGAATTGTCTCTGATTATGAGAACAGAACATCAAATGTGTTAAGCATTCCATGCCTGCAGCAGAACGCGGGCGATTTCACGGCGCGCGCGGTCCGGCGCCAAGCCGCCGCCATCGTCGGCAGGGGACGGCAGTCCACACCGGCCTGTCGGCGATGGACACTCCAAGCACATGAAACTATTGTATTTTGCGCTGTCAGCGCAGCGCTCTGACGGGTACTCGGCAGTGTGGCGTCATGGGAACCCGTCGGATCAGATGAGGGGCCGCCATGGATGGGCCTTTTGTCGCGCCCGGGGACCCGCTAGATAGGCCGGCAGGAACTGGGCGGACCCAAGGTGCCGCCGCGTTTGTTGGAGAAGGATGATGGCAGCCAAGACGAAGTTTCGGGGTTCTTTTACTGCCTTGGTGACGCCGTTCAAAAACGGCTCGGTCGACGAAGCCGTCTTCCGTCAGTTCGTGAATTGGCAGATCGCGGAGGGGACCAATGGGCTGGTGCCGGTAGGCACCACCGGGGAGAGCCCGACCGTCAGTCACGACGAGCACAAGCGCATTGTCGAATGGTGCATCGATGAGGCCAAGGGCCGTGTACCAGTGATCGCGGGCGCAGGATCGAACTCCACCCGCGAGGCGGTCGAACTTGCCGAGCATGCGGAGAAGGCGGGCGCCGATGCCGTGCTCGTCGTTACGCCGTATTACAACAAGCCGACCCAGGAAGGGCTGTATCAGCACTTCAAGGCGATCAACGACGCCATCGGCATCCCGATCATCATCTACAACATTCCAGGCCGCTCGGTGATCGACATGTCGGTCGACACCATGGCGCGTCTGTATCAGCTCGATCGTATCGCGGGCGTGAAGGATGCGACCGCCAGCATGGTGCGGGTGTCGCAACAGCGCGCGGCGATGGGCGAGGACTTCAATCAGCTCTCCGGCGAGGATGCGACCATTCTCGGCTACATGGCGCATGGCGGACACGGCTGCATCTCGGTGACGTCCAATGTCGCGCCGCGGCTATGCGCGGAATTCCACCAGGCCTGGCAGCGTGGCGATACCGCCGCGGCGCTGGCGATTCATGATAAGCTGATGCCGCTGCACACGAATCTGTTCATCGAATCCAATCCGGCCCCGATCAAATACGCTCTTTCGTTGCTTGGAAAGATGGAAGAGACCCTGCGGCTGCCGATGGTGCCGGTATCCGAGCCGACCCGCGTCGCGGTGCGCAGCGCAATGGTGCATGCCGGACTGATGAATTGAGTGCGTAAGCGTCAATCCCTTTGTCAGACACCAACAAACGTCGAAGAGGAATTTCGGATGCTCAAGGAATTTCGTGAATTCGCGATGAAGGGCAACGTCGTCGATCTTGCGGTTGCCGTGATCATCGGCGCGGCGTTCGGCGCGATCGTCAATTCGATGGTTGCCGATATCATCATGCCGATCATCGGCGCGATCACGGGCGGCCTCGATTTCTCCAACTACTTCACGGGCCTCTCCTCGCAGGTCACGGCCACCAACCTCGCGGATGCGAAGAAGCAGGGCGCGGTGCTGGCATGGGGCAACTTTCTCACGCTGACCCTCAACTTCCTCATCATCGCCTGGGTGTTGTTTATCGTCGTGCGGCTGATGAACTCGATGAAGAAGAAGGAGCCGGCCAAGCCGGAGGCGCCGGCGGAGCCGTCCGCCGAGGTCAAACTGCTGACCGAAATTCGTGATCTCCTGAAGAAGAGCTGAGGCGGCGCGCCCTGCGTGGGCGCTGTCGCACTTGAGAGGCAGTGTCCAAGGACTGTTGCAGATGGCTGAGAAGAACGAGCGCGCCATCAAGGTCGTCGCGGAAAACCGCAAGGCGCGCTTCAATTATGCGATCGAGGATACGGTCGAGGCGGGAATTGCGCTGACCGGCACCGAGGTCAAATCGATCCGCAATGGCAAGACCACGATAGCCGAATCCTATGCAGATCCCAAGGGGGGCGAGATCTGGCTGATCAACGCCAATATCCCCGAATATCTGCAGGCCAATCGCTTCAATCATGAGCCGAAGCGTCCGCGCAAGCTGTTGCTGCACAAGAAGGAGATCAACAAGCTCGCGGGCGCTGTGGAACGCAGCGGCATGACGCTGATTCCGCTCAAGCTCTATTTCAACGAACGTGGCCGTGCCAAACTGCTGCTCGGCCTCGCCAAGGGCAAGAAACTGCACGACAAGCGCGAGACCGAGAAGAAGCGCGATTGGAATCGCGAGAAGGGTCGCCTGATGCGGGCGCGGGGATAGCATCGCCCGCTCGCGTGAGACTTGGTTTCACGTCCGCGATTGTGTTTCTTTGCGAGGGCGTCATGACTCAGAAAGATTTGCTGGCTGTCGATTGGAGCAAGATCCCGGCGCCGACCGACGACGGCGGCGCGCGTCACTTGCCTGGCAAGGCGCTTCCGCCGATCGGTTTGACCGCGACGAACGGCACCGTCGTGACATTGGCGGAGCTGCCGGGACGAACCGTGGTGTTCGGCTATCCCCGCACCGGTGAGCCGGGCAAAATCGCGATCGTCGATGACTGGGACATGATCCCCGGCGCGCGCGGCTGTACGCCGCAGACCTGTTCGTTTCGCGATCTCTTCGCCGATCTCAAGGCGGCCGGCGCGCGTCACGTTTTCGGCCTCTCCACCCAGAGCACGGCTTATCAGAGCGAGATGGCGACGCGGCTGCATCTGCCGTTTCCGGTGCTCTCCGATGAGCAACTGGCGCTGACGCGCGCGCTGGATTTGCCCACCATGGAGGTCGCGGGTCTGACGATGATCCGGCGGTTGGCCTTGATCCTCGACGACGGACGCATCACCCATGTTTTCTATCCGGTGTTTCCCCCGGATCGGAATGCGGCTGACGTCCTCGCCTGGCTCAAGAACAATCCGCAATAGTCGGATCGTTCAGCCAAGGTCGGCGCGAACCCGCGCGAAGACGCTTTCGAACATCGCCGCGGTCAAAACGCCTGTATTGGTGTTGTAACGCGAGCAGTGATAGCTGTCGTAGAGCTTCAGCCGGCCGGCCTCATGCACGGCACCGTGGGCGAACGGCGCGGCTGCGGCGCGCAAGCCCAACGCCTTGACGGTCGATTCATGCGCGACGCGGCCCAGGGCCACGATGGCTCGCAATCGCGGCATATCCGCCAGAGTGGCCTCGAGAAATTGCCGGCAGGTGCGGATTTCGAGCGGCAGCGGTTTGTTCTGCGGGGGAACGCACCGCACCGCGTTGCTGATGCGGCAATCGATCAGCGTCAGGCCATCGTCCGGACGCGCCTGATAAGCGCCCTTGGCAAAACCAAAGGCGAGCAGCGTCGCATACAAGAGATCGCCAGCATAATCGCCGGTAAAAGGGCGCCCGGTGCGGTTGGCGCCCTGGAGGCCGGGCGCCAGACCAACGATGAGCAACGCCGCGTTGCGATCTCCAAAAGATCGTACCGGTGCGTTGTGCCAGTCGGGTTGACGTGCCCGCGCTTCTTCGCGAAACGCCACCAGTCGCGGACAGAGAGGGCAGTCTCTGCCCGGTTCTTCGGAGGCGGGCGCTTCGACGACGGCAACCGGGGCTGGTTGCGATCGAGATAGTTTAGTCCTCGAAGTCGTCGTCATTGCTGCGTGATGCGCTGGGGCTGCGTTGCAGAAACTGCGGAGAATGGTGACGCGGCTCGCGCGGCGCAGGGCGCTCCGCCGGATCGCGCCCCAGCTTGGACTGCAGTTCGACCAGATCGGTGAACACGTCGGCCTGCCGGCGCAGTTCGTCAGCGATCATGGGCGGCTGGCTGGTGATGGTGGACACTACAGTGACGCGCACGCCGCGCCGCTGCATGGCCTCGACCAGCGAACGAAAATCCCCGTCGCCCGAGAACAGCACCATCTGATCGATATGCTCGGCCAGTTCCATGGCATCGACCGCGAGTTCGATGTCCATATTGCCTTTGACCTTGCGACGTCCGCTGGCATCGACGAACTCCTTGGTCGCTTTGGTGACCACGGTATAGCCGTTGTAGTCGAGCCAATCGATCAGCGGCCGGATCGAGGAATATTCTTGATCCTCGATGATTGCGGTGTAATAAAATGCACGTAAAAGTGTACCGCGGCTTTGAAACTCCTTCAGCAAGCGCTTGTAATCGATATCGAAGCCAAGCGTCTTGGCCGTGGCGTACAGATTGGCCCCGTCGATAAATAGAGCAATCTTGCTGGTGTCAGAAGGCATAAAGTCTCTCGTGCGGTTGTTGTTTTGAGTTTTTGGCGGACGGCTCCGGGAGTCGTCGCGAATGGCGAAGCGAAGCGCCGAGGTGCGTGTATCACCGCGGCGGTGGAGATGACAGCAACAAACTCCAGGAACGATTTGGCCAGATTCTTGACCGGAAATTGAAGCCATTTGTTGTTTGAATGCCATGCGACCGTGGCAGGGCAGTCAAAATTGGCTTCGGAACTGGCCCGCTTCAGGGCCAATCCAGGAGATACGCAGATTTGACCTTGCGAAACAGCCAGGGTCAATATACCTAACGCGGGTATTCAGCGACATTCAACCCCATCAAGCGGAGCGACAGGTCATGGCGCGCGTCACCGTCGAAGATTGCATTGATAAGGTCGACAACCGTTTCGACCTGGTTTTGCTGGCCGCGCACCGCGCCCGCATGATTTCGTCGGGTTCGCAGCTCACCATTGACCGGGACAACGACAAGAACCCGGTGGTTTCGCTCCGTGAGATCGCCGATCAGACGATTTCACCCGAAGACCTGCGCGAGGAACTCGTGCACTCGCTGCAGAAGTTTGTCGAAGTGGACGAGCCGGAGCCCGACACGGTCCCGTTGATCGGTTCGGCAGGGGCCAGCGTCGATGCCGACGATACGGAAGTCGCAGTCGAGCGCATGACGGAAGAGGAGCTCCTGAAGGGCCTGGAGGGCTTGGCTCCGCCGGAAGAGCGCCCCGAGGAGGACGAATAGTCCGTCCGGGCAGACTCGCTCGCATTATTTTCAAAAGCCCGGGCCGATCGGCTCGGGCTTTTGCTTTTGTTGACATTTTTTGCGGTTATGATGGCGGTGAGGCGGTATGGACCGGCCGCCATCATCTCCTGACCGGTCCGTTCGAGTGTGGGCCGGGGAGATCGGAACCGGCCAATAGGGCCTGAAAGCGTGATCGCATATTGGCGCCGCAACGTGCGGCAAGTACAGGCCTCGGCCGAACCAGCGGCCGCCGCGACGGCTCCGGTGATCGAAGTCCCGAAGCCGGCCAAGCCGCCGCGCTCGCAGATGATGCGTCAATATGACCTCGTCGAACGGGTCCGTGCTTACAACCCGAATACGGACGAGGATCTGCTCAACCAGGCCTACGTCTATGCCATGAAGGCGCATGGCGAGCAGAAGCGGGCATCGGGCGATCCGTATTTTTCGCATCCGCTGGAAGTGGCTGCGATCCTTACCAACCTGAAGCTTGATGATGCGACGATCGTAGCGGCGCTCTTGCACGACACCATCGAGGATACCGATGCGACGCGGGCCGAGATCGACAGTCTGTTCGGATCGAAGATCGGCGCGCTGGTGGAGGGGCTCACCAAACTCAAGCGGCTGGAGCTGGTATCGCGCGAGGCCAAGCAGGCCGAGAACCTGCGCAAGCTCCTGCTCGCCATCTCGGATGATGTGCGCGTCCTGCTGATCAAGCTCGCGGATCGCCTGCACAATATGCGGACCCTGGAGTTTGTGCCGCCGGCCTCGCGCCAACGCATCGCTGAGGAAACGCTGGACATCTATGCGCCACTCGCCGGGCGCATGGGTATGCAGGAGATGCGCGAAGAGCTGGAAGATCTGGCGTTTCAGACGCTCGATCCGGAAGCCTACGCCGTCGTGATGCAGCGGCTGAATGCGTTGGCCGATCGCAACCGCAACCTCATCGAGGAAATCGAAAGCGAGCTGTCCGCCAAGCTGACCAGCAACGGCATGACCGCGCGGGTGGTCGGACGCCGCAAGCGGCCGTTTTCGATCTGGACGAAGATGGAACGCAAGTCCGTCGGATTCGAACAGCTTTCGGACATTTTCGGATTCCGCATCGTCCTTCGCGATGTCGAGGAATGCTATCGCGCGGTCGGTATCGTCCACACCACATGGCCGGTCGTTCCCGGCCGCTTCAAGGATTACATCTCGACGCCGAAGCAGAACGACTATCGTTCGATCCACACCACCGTGATCGGTCCCGGCAATCAGCGCGTCGAGTTGCAGATCCGTACCGAGGACATGGATCAGATCGCCGAATACGGCATCGCCGCGCATGCGCTCTACAAGGACGGCATGGGCACGCCGACCGATATGGTCAAGCGCGAGTCCAATGCCTTCGCGTGGCTGCGGCATACCATCAGCATGCTGTCGGAAAGCGCCAATCCGGAGGAATTCCTCGAGCACACCAAGCTGGAGCTGTTCCACGACCAGGTGTTCTGCTTCACGCCGAAGGGCAAGCTGATCGCACTGCCGCGCCAGGCCAATGTCATCGACTTCGCCTATGCGGTGCATACCGACGTCGGCAACAGCGCCGTCGGCTGCAAGATCAACGGCAAGTTCGCGCCGCTCTCGTCCGAGCTGCAGAACGGCGATGAAGTCGAAGTCCTGACCTCAAGCGTGCAGACGGCTCCGCCGTCGGCCTGGGAGACGCTCGCCGTCACCGGAAAAGCGCGGGCGGCCATTCGTCGTGCGACGCGCACGGCGGTGAAGGGGCAGTATGCGAGCCTCGGGCGCCGCATCGTCGAGCGCTTGTTCACGCGCGCCAAGATCGAATACGCCGATGACAAGCTGAAGGGCGCGTTGCCGCGGCTCGCACGGTCTTCGATCGAAGACGTGATGGCATCGGTAGGGCGCGGCGAAATGAAAGCCTCCGATGTCGCGCGCGCGATGTACCCGGACTACAAGGAAGAGCGCGTCAATCGTTTTGGCGAAAAGAAGAGCCTCGCCGTCAAGCTCAAGCTGCGTTCGCCCAAGGTGCCGGTCAGTGCCGCGGCGCCAATTCCGATCCGCGGCTTGCGCTCGGATCTGCCGATCAAGTTCGCGCCCAACGGCGGCGCCGTGCCGGGCGACCGTATCGTCGGCATCGTGTCGCCGGGCGAGGGCATCACGATCTATCCGATCCAGTCTCCCGCGCTGAAGGATTTCGAGGAGGAGCCTGAGCGCTGGCTGGACGTTCGCTGGGACGTGGATGAAGCGACACCCCAGCGCTTCCCGGCGCGGCTGTTTGTCGAGAACGTCAATGAACCGGGCAGTCTGGCGCAGATCGCCACGGTGATCGCGGAGCACGACGGCAACATCGACAATATCAGCATGTATCGCCGGTCGCCCGATTTTACAGAGCTGACCATCGATCTTGAGGTCTATGATCTGAAGCACCTCAGCGCTATCATCGCACAGTTGCGCGCAAAATCCGTTGTCTCCAAGGTCGAGCGCGTTAACGGCTGATCCTGTCTTCCCGCGAGTCCGCTATGTCCAAAGCCGCTCCCCTCCGTCTGGGGGTTAATGTCGATCACGTCGCCACGCTGCGCAACGCGCGCGGCGGCGACCGCCCCGATCCGGTCCGCGCCGCCCTTGCGGCGATCGAGGCCGGTGCCGATGGCATCACCGCTCACCTGCGCGAGGATCGACGGCATATTCGCGATCACGATATGGCGCGGTTGAAGGCCGAGATTTCCAAGCCGTTGAATTTCGAGATGGCGGCGACCGAAGAGATGCAGCGCATCGCGCTTGCGACCAAGCCGCATGCCGTTTGTCTGGTTCCGGAACGGCGCATGGAACTGACCACCGAAGGCGGGCTCGACGTCGTCGGTCAGCGCGACGCGCTCGCGCCTTACATCGCCCGATTCAATGATGCCGGGATCCGGACGTCGCTGTTCATCGCTGCCGATCCCGCGCAGATCGAAATGGCCGCGAAGCTGAAAGCGCCGGTGATTGAAATTCATACCGGCGCCTGGTGCGACGCCGTGGTTGAGGGAGATCACGCCAAGGCCGACGGCGAATGGCAGCGGATTGTCGCCGGCGCGAAGTTGGCAGGCGAGGCGGGGCTGGAGGTCCATGCCGGGCACGGGCTCGACTACGCCACCGCCGAAACCATCGCAGCGCTGCCCCAGGTGATGGAGTTGAACATCGGTTACTTCATGATCGGCGAGGCGCTGTTTGTCGGATTGCCCGAAACGGTGCGTCGGATGCGCACCGCGATGCAGCGTGGCCGTGAGCGGATCGCTGCATGATCATCGGGATCGGCTCCGACCTGATCGACATTCGTCGGATCGCCAAGGTGATCGAGCGTCATGGCGAGCGCTTTCTCGATCGCATCTTTACCGAGGCCGAGCGCGCCAAGGCGGAGCGCCGTGCGAAAAGCGAGCGGATGGTGGTCGCCACCTACGCCAAGCGGTTTGCCGCGAAAGAGGCTTGTTCGAAGGCTTTGGGGACTGGAATCCGGCGCGGCGTCTGGTGGCGCGATATGGGTGTCGTTAATCTGCCAGGCGGACGGCCCACCATGGAATTGACGGGCGGGGCGCTGGACCGGTTGCGAGTCCTGACCCCCGAGGGATGCGATGCCCGCATTGATCTCAGCATCACCGATGATTGGCCGCTGGCGCAGGCCTTTGTCGTGATTTCGGCGGTTCGCCGAGCGGCATGACCGCTCCGCTCCCGGATGACGGATGCGAATTAAAAGTCGATATATTTCAATAGATTAAATGATTTTCGCGACGCGGTTGATTGCGTGGGCATCGACAACGGTCTACAACCGCCGACGGGGTGCTTCGCGTCGGATTTGATCCGGCAGGGATATCGCTTTCGGCGCTGAGGCAGGGTAGTCCAAGCGATCACGATAGGGCCGGTGTTCAGGCGAAGTGGGCTGTTTCGTCAGAAGAACGCGTGCTGTCGCGCGTCCGGCGCGAGGAAACAAGGAAAGCGATGAGCGTGACTTCGAGCACCAAGAAGGAAAGCGGCTTCGGTGAAACCGTCCGCGTCATCATCCATGCCCTGTTGATCGCGCTGGTGATCCGCACGTTCCTATTTCAGCCCTTCAATATTCCTTCGGGCTCGATGAAAGCGACGCTGCTGGTCGGCGATTATCTCTTCGTCTCGAAGTACTCTTACGGTTACAGCCACTACTCGATTCCGTTTTCGCCGCCGCTGTTCTCCGGCCGCATCTTCGGGTCAGAACCGTCGCGCGGCGACATTGTGGTGTTCCGTCTGCCGAAGGACGATTCGGTGGACTACATCAAGCGCGTGATCGGCTTGCCGGGCGATCGCATCCAGATGCGCGAAGGGCTGCTCTACATCAACGACGTGCCGGTGAAGCGCGAGCGGCTGTCCGATTTCGTCGGCGAGGATCCGTGCGGCTCGGGCGCGACGGCGCGCGTCAAGCAATGGCAGGAAACGCTGCCGAACGGCGTGACCTATAAGACGCTGGATTGCGTCGATAACGGTTTCTACGACAACACCAACGTCTACACCGTGCCGGCTGGACATTTCTTTATGATGGGTGACAACCGCGACAACTCGACCGACAGCCGCGTGTTGTCGGCGGTCGGCTATGTTCCATTCGAAAATATCATCGGCCGCGCGCAAATGATCTTCTTCTCCATCGCGGAAGGGGAGCATGCCTGGCAGATCTGGCGGTGGCCGGTTGC
This sequence comes from Xanthobacteraceae bacterium, assembly GCA_035565575.1. GTDB lineage: Bacteria > Pseudomonadota > Alphaproteobacteria > Rhizobiales > Xanthobacteraceae > 62-47. Next base: position 9,493 of record DATMSE010000034.1, on the reverse strand, counting down.
GGTGCGATGGAATCGTCTATTCTCCATTGTGCGATGATCGACGACTCCGCGGAAATCAAGGCACCTTCTCCGGCCGACACGGCAGATATTGCGACTGCGGCCGAGATTGCCCCTGCGCGTCCCAAGAAGCCGCGCGGCAAGGCGGCGGCGAAAGCTGCCATGGCGGCCATTGAGGAGCGCATCGGCTATTCATTCAAGGATCCGACGTTGCTTGCGACCGCATTCACGCATGTCTCCGCGTTGAAGGCGGCACGTAACCGCACCGACAGCTATCAGCGGCTCGAGTTTCTCGGCGATCATGTTCTGGGACTGATCGTCTCGGACATGCTCTACCGGGCATTTCCAAAGGCAGATGAAGGCGAACTGTCCAAGCGGCTCGCCGATCTCGTTCGCAAGGAGACTTGCGTTGATGTTGCCCGTTCGCTCGGCTTTCTCGATGCCATCAAGCTGGGCTCCGTCGGCGCCGGGGCGGGCGCCCGCTTGCGCAAGTCCGTGCTGGGCGATATCTGCGAGGCGGTGATCGGCGCGATCTATCTGGATGGCGGCTATGCGGTCGCGACGCGCTTCGTCGAAAGCAATTGGACCGAGCGGATGCGCAAGCCGCAGCGGCCGCTGCGCGATCCGAAAACCGTGTTGCAGGAGTGGGCGCAGGGCAAGGGCCTGCCGGTGCCGGTTTATCGCGAGATCGAGCGGACCGGGCCGCATCACGATCCGCAATTCCGTGTCGCCGTGGATTTGCCGGGGCTGCCTTCCGCCGAGGGGATCGGCGGCAGCAAGCGCGCGGCCGAGAAGGCTGCCGCCTCCGCGATGCTGGCGAGCGAAGGGGTCAAAGGGAGCGGCCAAAGTGCAGGATAACATGCCTGATGATGCCACGGTGTCGCCGACCCGCTGCGGTTTCGTCGCCCTGATCGGAGCGCCGAATGTCGGTAAGTCGACGCTGGTCAATGCACTGGTCGGCTCCAAGGTGACCATCGTCTCGCGCAAGGTTCAGACCACGCGGGCGCTGATCCGCGGCATTGTCGTGGAAGATCGCTCGCAGATTATCCTGGTCGACACGCCCGGCATTTTCTCGCCGAAGCGCCGTCTCGATCGTGCCATGGTCTCAACAGCCTGGAGCGGCGCCCATGACGCCGATCTCGTCTGCGTGTTGCTTGACGCCCGGGCCGGTATCGATGAGGAAGCCGACGCGATCCTCACCAAACTCGCGGCGGTGCCGCATCCAAAACTGCTTGTCGTCAACAAGATCGATCTGGTCCAGCGCGAAAAGTTGTTGACGCTGGTGAAGGCTGCCAATGAGCGCCTCGATTTTGTTGAAACCTTCCTGGTGGCCGCGCTTTCGGGCGACGGTGTCGATGACCTGCGCCGCGCATTGGCGCGCCTTGTGCCCGAAGGACCATATCTTTATCCGGAAGACCAGATGTCGGACGCGCCGATGCGCTATCTCGCGGCGGAGATCACGCGCGAGAAAATCTATCGGCACCTTCACCAGGAATTGCCCTATCAGTCCACGGTGGAGACGGAGAGCTGGACCGACCGCAAAGACGGCTCAATACGTATCGAGCAGACGATCTATGTGGAGCGGGAAGGCCAGCGCAAGATCGTGCTGGGCAAGGGCGGCGCCACGATCAAGTCGATCGGTGAGCACGCGCGTAAGGAAATCGCCGAGATCGTCGGTCAGCCGGTGCATCTGTTCCTGTTCGTGAAGGTCCGGGACGGCTGGGGAGACGACCCGGAACGCTATCGCGAAATGGGTCTGGAATTTCCCAAAGAATGACACCGGACACCCCCATCCCGCAGAACATCTGGCGCTTCGAGGTGCTGCTTTACATCTCGCTGCTGCTCGATACGCTGATGGCGTTGTTTCGGACCATGCCCGAGGACATGAGCGAAGGCGCCGCCTCGGTGGCCAATTTCGCCAATGCCGCGCTGATCCTGTTGTTCGTTTTTCTGGTCGGGCTGGCCGCCCGCAAGCGTCAGAACTGGGCACGCTGGGTGCTGGTCGTTGCGCTGCTTCTGTCCTTGCTCTCGCTGATGGGCGAACTGTCCGTCAACGGCCTGCAACTGGACACCCTGCTCGAGTTGATTTCCGCGACGCTGACCGCGGTCGGGCTGTCCTACTCATTCACCGGCGATGCGCGCGGCTGGTTCGACAGAGCGGGCGTGTGAGCGAAACTGCGGCCTGCCAAGGGCCGGCGGAATCCGCTAGACTTGCTGCCGATGGAATGGACGGATCAAGGCATCGTGCTCGGGCTTCGGCGGCATGGCGAATCGAGCGCCATCGCCGAACTGCTGACGCGTGGTCACGGCCGCCACCTCGGACTGGTGCGGGGCGGCGCCGGCCCGCGGCTGCGCCCGGTACTGCAGCCGGGCAATACGGTTCACGCAGTCTGGCGCGCGCGCCTCGACGAGCATCTCGGCACCTATCAGATCGAAGTCACGCGAACCCGGTCGGCAACCGTGCTGGCGGATCCGCATGCGGTCTATGGCGTAACCCATCTGGCCTCGCTGGCGCGGCTGTTGCCCGAGCGCGCGCCCCATGAAGACCTCTATGAAATGCTCGAGCGGACGCTGGATGACTTCGCCGATGCGGGTGAAGCCGCTGTTCATCTCGTCAGGTTCGAAATGGCGATGCTGACGGAGCTCGGCTTCGGCCTCGATCTGTCCAGTTGTGCCGCTACCGGTGCGACAACCGATCTGATTTACGTGTCGCCGAAATCCGGTAGCGCCGTCTCGCGGCAGGCCGGGGAGCCGTGGCAAAGCCGGCTGCTGCGACTGCCGCCGTTCCTGCGGGATGCCGAAGGAGGCGACGGCGGATGGACAGACCAGGATCTGCTGGATGGATTTGAGTTGACCGGGCGGTTTCTGCTTCGCCATGTGCTGGAGCCGCGCGGGCTTGGCCATTCCGACGCACGCGCCGGCTTTATTGCGGCGGTGGTGCGCCGAAGGGAGCGAATGGCCGTTTCCGGTTCCTCGCGGGGTTAGCCACGCTCCTCACGGGCTCAACCCGGCCGGATTTCCGCGATTCGTTCCTTGTCGCGGCTCCCGGCAGGCGGTAACCCGTCCCCATGGGAAAACGATTGATTCCACCGGAACCTGCGGAGATCGAGGAGGTCGCGCTACGCACCGCCCTCGAGGAGCGCTACCTCGCTTACGCGCTGTCGACCATCATGCACCGCGCGCTGCCCGACGCGCGGGACGGGCTGAAACCGGTCCATCGCCGCATCCTTTACGGCATGCGGCTGTTGCGGCTCGATCCCGGCGCGGCCTTCAAGAAATCCGCCAAGATCGTCGGCGACGTGATGGGCTCGTTCCATCCGCATGGCGACCAGGCGATCTACGACGCCATGGTGCGGCTGGCGCAGGATTTTTCGTCGCGCTATCCGCTGGTCGACGGGCAGGGCAACTTCGGCAACATCGACGGCGATAATCCGGCGGCATATCGCTACACCGAAGCACGCATGACGGACGTCGCCCGTCTTCTGCTGGAGGGGATCGACGAAGACGGCGTCGAGTTTCGCCCGAACTATGACGGCCAGTCGAAAGAACCCGTGGTTTTGCCCGGCGGCTTTCCGAACCTGTTGGCCAACGGCGCGCAAGGAATTGCGGTCGGCATGGCCACCGCGATCCCGCCGCACAATGCCGCCGAACTGTGCGACGCCGCGCTGCATCTGATCGACAAGCCGGACGCCAAATCGCGCGCGCTACTGAAATGGGTGAAGGGCCCGGACTTCCCGACCGGCGGCATCATCATCGATTCCAAGGAAAGTATCGCGGAGGCTTACACCACCGGCCGCGGTGCCTTCCGCACCCGCGCCAAATGGCATCAGGAAGAAGGCGCGCGCGGCACCTGGGTCGTCGTCGTTACCGAAATTCCGTGGCTGGTGCAGAAGTCGCGGCTGATCGAGAAGATCGCCGAGCTGCTCAATGAGAAGAAGCTGCCCCTGGTTGGCGATATCCGCGACGAGTCGGCGGAAGATATCCGGATCGTTATCGAGCCGAAATCGCGCAACGTCGATCCTGGTCTGCTGATGGAATCGCTGTTCAAGCTTACTGAGCTTGAGAGCCGCATCTCGCTGAATCTCAACGTGCTGGTGAAGGGCCGCATTCCGAAAGTGGTCGGCCTCGCCGAAGCCTTGCGCGAATGGCTGGATCATCTGCGCGACGTATTGCTGCGCCGCTCCAACTATCGCAAGGCTCAGATCGAGCACCGGCTCGAAGTGCTCGGCGGTTATCTGATCGCCTATCTGAACATCGACAAGGTCATCAAGATCATCCGCAACGAGGATGAGCCCAAGCCGGCCTTGATGAAGGCGTTCAAGCTCACCGAGATTCAGGCCGATGCCATCCTCAACATGCGGCTGCGCAGCTTACGCAAGCTCGAGGAAATGGAAATCCGTACCGAGGACAAGAATCTTCGCACGGAACTCAAGGGCATCAACGCGGTGCTCGGCTCGGAAGCCAAGCAGTGGGAGAAGGTCGGCGAGCAGGTGCGCAAGGTGCGCGAGATGTTCGGGCCGAAGACCCCGCTGGGCAAGCGCCGCACCATCTTCGCCGATGCACCGGAGCACGATCTGGCCGCCATCGAGGAGGCTTTCGTCGAGCGCGAGCCGGTGACGGTGGTGCTGTCCGACAAGGGCTGGGTGAGGACGCTGAAGGGACATGTCGAGGATTTGTCCAATCTGTCGTTCAAGACCGACGATCGGCTCGGCTTCGCGTTCTTCGCCGAAACGACCTCGAAAATCCTGCTGCTCGCCACCAACGGCCGGTTCTATTCGCTGGATGTTGCGAAATTGCCCGGCGGGCGCGGTCACGGTGAGCCTATCCGCATGTTCATCGATATGGAGCAGGATGCGGCAATCGTCTCTGCTTTCGTCAACACCGGTGGTCGCAAATTCCTGATTGCGAGCCACGAGGGGCAGGGCTTCATCGTCAACGAGGACGATTGCGTCAGCACGACGCGCAAGGGCAAGCAGGTGCTTAATGTCGAGATGCCGAACGAAGCTCGGGCGCTCGCCACGGTCACCGGCGATACCGTGGCGGTCATCGGAGAAAATCGCAAGCTTCTGATCTTCCCGCTCGATCAGGTGCCCGAGATGGCTCGCGGCAAGGGCGTCCGCTTGCAGAAGTACAAGGATGGCGGATTGTCGGACGTGGTTGTGTTCACGGCCAAGGAAGGTTTGAAGTGGCGGGATTCCGCCGGCCGCGAGTTCGGGGCGACGATGAAGGAATTGTCGGAGTGGCGCGGTACGCGTGCCGACGCCGGCCGTCTGCCGCCGAAGGGTTTCCCGAAATCGAATAAATTTGGCCGGGGTATCGCGTAGAGCGTTTCAGCTTCTTACGAAGATGTCATTGCCGGGCGTAGCCGTTCGAAGAACGGCGTCGCTTCGCTCGCCTATCACCCGGCAATCCATCATTTTCGAAGAAGATGGATGCGCGGATCAAGTCCGCGCATGACGACGAATGATTGTTCCATCGAACGCTAAAAGACTTTAGCCTGCCGGAGATCTGGCACGGAGCTGATAGAGGATCAGCGCCAGGATTGATCCGCATGTCAGCACCGTTGCGAGCGCGACCATCGCATCCTGCGTGATCGTTGCAGCCGCCCAGACCCCGGCAGCGGCGCCGATCATCTGCCAGAAACCGAGCAGTGCCGAGGCCGTGCCAGCATTGCTCCCGAACGGCGACAGGGCTTGCGCGGTGCCGAGCGGATTGACGATGCCCATGCCAAGCAGAAATACCGAAATGCTGCCGAGGAACGGCAGAAAACCGCCGTGAGATGCCGCGACCAGCAGCATCGCGCCGCTGCCGATGACCGCGAGGACGAGCCCGGCCTGCACCGGCGTGTCGAGACCGAAGCGCGGCGCGAGCCGCGTTGCCACCATGCCGGCGGCGAAGACGATGATGACGGTGCCCGCGAAGAAGACGCCAAGTTCGATCGGCGAAAATCCCAGCGTCTCGATCAGAATTCGCGGCGTGGCGGAGAACATTGAAAACAGACCGCCGATGATCAGGCTGACGGTTGCCGCTGGAAACAGAAAGCGGCGGTCGACAGTGAGTCTGAGGTAGCCAGTGGCGATCGCATGCGCGTCGAGCGGCGTTCGGGTCGAACCATGCGTTTCGCCAAGTTGGGTCGCATAGGCAATCGCGGCAAGCGCGGCAAAGCCACTCACGAAAGCGAATTCCGAGCGCCAGCCGAGGACATGATCGAGCGCGCCGCCGAGCAGTGGCGAGAAGCCCGGAGCGGCTGCCATCGCGATCATGATCAAGGCCAGCGTGCGGGCCAGGGCTTCGCCGGTGAAAAGGTCGCGGGCAATCGCGCGTGACAGGACCGAGGTGGCGCAGGCGCCGAGCGCCTGCACGACCCGGCCGAGCAGCAGGTTGGGCAGGTCCGTCGCAAGGCCGCACCAGATGCTGCCGGCGATGAAGACGAGGAAGCCGATCAGCACCGGCCGATAGCGACCGTAACGGTCAGAGATCGGGCCGACAACGAGTTGTCCAAAGGCGAATGCCGCGAGGAAAACCGTAATCGATGATGTCACCGTCGCGGTGGAGACGCCGAGAGATCGACCCATCTGCGGCAGCGACGGCAACAGGATGTTGGTGGCGACCGTACCCGTCGCGGACAAAGCCGCGAGGATCGCGACCTGCGCCAGCGTCGCGCGGGGCGGGCCGATGGTGGCGAGCTTGGGGACGGCAAGAGAACTGTCGGTCATCGGGCCCTCGTGAATTTTGAATGATGATTATCATATAATGCGGCGCGGTGCTCCTGTTTTCTATCGAAGAGGAGAGATCTCACCTGCTGCGGCCAAGCGAGCCGCGAGCGCGATGAGGTGGAATGCGTCCGGGTCTCCGAATCCGGGTTTCGGGCAGCGCAATCCCGACCCAGCAAAGTTGCAGTTGCAAATTAGTTGCAATAACAGAAATTGTTCCGCATGATGCAGCACATGGATGCTCTTTCCAGGCCTGACAAACTGAAGATGGACGCGGCGGCGCCTCGCCCCAGCCTGCCCGAGGTGAATGCGTCGGTGGCGCTACCGGCCGGTGGCCACTGGTTTCGGCGTTTCCTGGCGTTTCTCGGCCCCGGCTACATGGTCTCGGTCGGCTATATGGACCCCGGCAATTGGGCCACCGACATCGCCGGCGGTGCCCAGTTCGGCTACACGCTGCTCTCGGTTATCCTGCTGTCGAACCTGATGGCCATTCTGCTGCAGGCGCTGGCGGCGCGGCTGGGCATCGCCACCGGCCGCGATCTGGCGCAGGCCTGCCGCGATAGTTTCTCAAAACCCGTCGGCTTTCTGCTGTGGCTGGTCTGTGAGGCGGCGATCATTGCCTGCGACCTCGCGGAAGTGATCGGCACGGCGATCGCGCTGCAACTGCTGTTCGGCATCCCGCTGATCGCCGGCGCACTGATCACCGCGCTCGATGCCTTCCTGGTGCTGCTCCTGATGAATCGCGGCTTTCGTTTTCTCGAAGCCTTCGTCATCGCACTGCTGATTGTCATTGCGGGCTGCTTCGCCGTGCAGATCGCCGCGGCTGCTCCGCCGGTGGCGGCGATCGCAAAGGGGTTCTTGCCCTCCAGGGAGATCGTGGCCAATCCGGCGATGTTGTACATCGCGATCGGCATCATCGGTGCGACGGTGATGCCGCACAATCTCTATTTGCATTCCTCGATCGTGCAGACCCGCGCCTACGAACGCACGCCGCAGGGGCGACGCGAAGCGATCAAGTGGGCCACCACCGACAGCACCATCGCGTTGATGCTGGCGCTGTTCGTGAACGCCGCGATCCTGATCGTCGCCGCCGCGGCATTTCACGGGACGGGCCATCAGGATGTTGCCGAAATCAGCGATGCGCATCGATTGCTCTCGCCACTGCTCGGTCTCGGTATTGCTTCGACGCTGTTCGCGGTAGCATTGCTGGCATCGGGGCTGAATTCCACGGTTACGGCGACGCTGGCCGGCCAGATCGTGATGGAGGGATTTATCCATCTGCGGATGCCGGCCTGGGCGCGCCGGCTGATCACGCGCGGTATCGCCATCGTGCCCGTCGTCATCGTGACGTGGTTCTACGGCGAACGCGGCACCGGCCAGCTGCTGGTCCTCAGTCAGGTCGTGCTGTCGATGCAGCTTCCGTTCGCCGTCATCCCGCTGGTGTGGTTTGTCTCGGATCGCCGGAAGATGGGCGATCTGGTGATCTCACGATTCACGGTGGTGGCCGCGTGGATCATCGCGACCGTCATCGTCGTTCTCAACCTCAAGCTGTTGTACGATCTCGCGGTCGGATAAAGTCGCGATCAAAGATCAGGGATGCGAGGTCGAGCGATCGATGCGGTTGAGGCTCAATCCTGAACTTCGGACAGCGCCGAGGCAGGACCGTCCACCCGCAGCCATCCCGAGGGCGCGAGCCGCTGCTGCGGCAGAAAGCGACTCTTGTAGCTCATCTTGCGGGAGCCCTCGATCCAGTAGCCGAGATAGACGTAAGGAAGGCCCATGCGGCGCGCGCGCGCGATATGATCGAGGATCATGAAGGTGCCAAGCGAGCGATCCTCCTCGGCGGGCTCGAAGAAGGAATAGACCATCGATAGTCCGTCACCGAGAATGTCGGTGAGCGCAACCGCGATCAGTTCGCCGGCTGACGTCCCGCTGAGGTCGCCGGCCGTCCTTCGCCGGTACTCGATCAGCCGGGTTTCGACATGACTGTCCTCTACCATCATGGCGTAGTCGAGCACCGTCATGTCGGCCATGCCGCCCAACCTGTGGCGGTGATCGAGATAAGCGCGGAAGATCGAATATTGCTCCGAGGTGGGCACGTTGCTGCGCGCTTCGCCGACAAGATCGGAATTGCGTGTCAGCACTTTGCGGAAGCTGCGCGACGGACGGAATTCGTTGGCGATCACCCGCACCGATACGCAGGCGTGGCATTGATCACAGGCCGGGCGATAGGCAATCGACTGACTGCGGCGAAAGCCGCCGTGGGTCAGCAGATCATTCAGTTCATGGGCCTTGTCGCCGACGAGATGCGTGAACACCTTCCGCTCCTGCCGGCCCGGCAGGTACGGGCAAGGCGAGGGGGCCGTCAAATAGAACTGCGGCGTGTCGCGGGAATGTTGCGTCACCGAATCTCGTCAGCCTCCGATGGTCGGGGAAAGCATCGCCTGTGCGCGCAGGCCGGTCAACGGCCTTGCGGGCTTACCAGCCCCGGCGGGACGAGGCGATATCGGCCGGCACTGAGGTATTGATGACCACGGTTCCAAGCAGCATGTCGTGCAGGAGCCGCCGGCGCGCGTTGAATAGCCCTACGAACAACACCAAGGGTGTGAGGAGCGAGACGGAAATCCAATAGACCACCGCGTGGGCGGCACCGAGAACAAAATAGCTCGGCTCGCCGTACCACGTGCGCATTTCCAGATCCATCAGGCGCATACCGACGGTTGCGGAGCGCGGTCCGCCGAGCGTCATCCCGTAATAGACGATGGCCCAGACCACCGAGGCCG
>DATMSE010000033.1:0-12401 GCA_035565575.1 Xanthobacteraceae bacterium | reverse complement strand
CGATCAGATGCGGTTCGGCGAGCTCGGTCACCGCCGCCGAGAACTGGGCTGAATCGGCGACGACGCTGACGCCCCAGATGATGGCCGTTGCCAGCACGGCCACGACACCAAATGCCGGCGTGAAGCCGATGAGCGCCGCACAGCTCCCGCTGACCGCCATCGCGACGATCGTCACAGCGGTCCGGCCGATCCGATCCGCCAGAGATCCCGCGACGATGCAGCCGAGCGCGCCGCTGGCGATGACGATGAACGTCAGCACCTCGGCATGATTTGCCAAAGCGGGATCGTTCTGCGCAATCGCCCATTTCAGAAAGACGCCGATCCAGGCCCACATGGCGTAGAGCTCCCACATGTGCCCGAGATAGCCGCCGTTGGCGAGCAGCATCGGACGCTGCCTCAACGCCGCGAACGCTTCCGCCGCCCGAAACTTCGAGGCGATCCGCAGCCGCGGGCCGATGCTGGTCATCAGGATCGCCAGCGCCCCGCACGCGCCGCACACCGACGACGTCCAGATCGTCGTGCGCCAGTCGAGGCCGGACATCGCCTTGAACAGATACGGCAGCGAAGAGCCCAGCGTCACGGCGCCGACCACCGCCCCGATCATCAGGCCGACACCACGCTGGGTCCATGCCGCCGCCATCTTCATTCCGACGGGATAAACCCCGGCAAGCGCCGCACCGGTCACGAAGCGCAGCACGATGGTGACGGCATTGTCGAAACCGATCAGCAGCAAAGTGAGATTGGCCACGACACCGATCAGCGCAGCGGCTGCAAACAGGTGTCGCGGATCGAAACGGTCTGCAAGCCCGAGCACAGCGCTGCCGAGGGTGCCGGCCACGAAGCCAAGCTGAACGGCGCCGGTCAGCAACGCACTTTGCTGGCCCGAGAGGGTCCCGGCCGCGACCATGGCCGAAGCAGCGGCCGTGGCCGAGAACCACAGGGTCATCCCGCAGACCTGGCAAAGCACGATGAGGGCGATCGACCCGGCTTTTCCCAGCATGGCGCCGTCTCCGGTGACGTCCGGGATCAGAGGCCCTTGCAGCCCGTCTTGGCGAGCTCGATCTTGGTCTGGTCCCAGGTCAGCGGCGTCAATGTCTTCCAGCCGACCGTGGCGCCATACTTCTCCTTCGGCAAAGCCTGCGCCTCGGAAATGTAAGCGCCCAACATGCCCTGATGATCTTCCTTCCGGATCTTGATCGTTCCCACCACCGTGTCGGCGGATGTGGTCTCGAGCGATTTGATGATCGCATCAGTGGTCAGGTCGCTCGCGGCATTGAGCGCGGCGATCGTAAACTGAAAGCCGGCATAGGCCTGAATCGCCTGATAGCCGGGCACGACGCCGTATTTCGCGTGATAGGCCTTCACCAGCTCAGCGATCTTCGGATTGGTATCTTCCTGCATCCACGAGGTCGTCAACGCCGCGGCGATCATGCCGACGCCGTTCTTGCCTAGCGCCTGCAACATCGAATCCGGAATGCCGACCGGGGTCATCATCGGAAAATTGATGCCGAAGCCGCGCGCCTGATTGACGAACGCCGTCAGGTCGTCGCCGACGGCGAGCGCCAGATAGACGCCATCCGCCTTGCTGGCCTGGATCTGAGCGATCGCGCTCGACCAATCGGCGGTGCCGACCGGACGTCCTGCCTCGCCGGCGATCCTGATACCGGGAATCTTGGCAAACTCGTTCTTGTTGCTGATGCCATAGGCGAAGTCGTGATAGATCACGAACCAGTTCTTCGCGAGCAGGTCCTTGCGCTCCTGCATCATGATGGTGCTGGCTTTCGCGGACATCGCATCGTTCGGCACGGTGCGGAATAGGAAACGGCTGCATTGATCGCCGGTGATTCCGACCGCCTGCGCATTGGTGGTGACGATCGGCACGTTCAGCCGCGCCGCCTGCGCATTGATCCCGAGCGTGACCGAGCTTGCCGCTCCGCCGATCAGCAATGTCGCCTTGTCTTCGAGAACCAGCTTCTGCGCCTTGCGAAGGCCGTTCGCAGGATTGGCCGCGGTGTCCTCGATCACCAGTTTGACCGGGCGGCCTTTGACTTTGGCGCCCTCCGCCGCCAGTTCAAATCCGTTCTTCATGTCGTTGCCGAGCGGAGCAAGAACTCCGGTCGTCGGAACGAACACGCCGAGAACAACGTCCTGAGCTGCCGCGTATCCCATCGACAGACTTCCGAACGCCGCGAGAGCGAGCGCCGGCACTGCCAGTTTCCGAAATTGCCTCATGGTTCGTTTCCTCCGTTGAAAGCTTCTCGTTGCTGAATGATCCGACGCCGCGTTGGGTGGGAGTCGTTATCGGGAAATTCTCCTGCTGGGCGAACTGGCCGGCTTGGCGGCTTTCGGAGCGTTGCGCTTTTCCTCACGCTCAAGCTCCGCAAGCGCCGAAATGGCCGCAGCCTTGATTCCGCTGAGCAGATCGTGCGCAGCCTGTCCCGCAGCGGCGGCGTCTCCGGCGCGAATGCCTTCGACAATGTTGCGCCAGTTCTTCGACCAGCTCTTCCGATGCTTCTCCGCCTCGAAAACACCGCGGGTCAGCGGCAATGTCTGGCGCCCCAGCGAGAACAGGATGGTGCGGGCGATGTCGTTGTCCGACGCCTCCGCCAGATACATGCTGAGCTGATAAACGATGACGGTATATTCGCGGACATCGCCGCGATCGCTGGCCGCAAAGAGCTTCGCGGTGCCCTCATCCAGCACCGCCTGCACGGCCTCCGATCGCTGCTCCGCCAGCTCCTCGGCGCAGATCGCCATCAGGGCCGAGCGCACCGAAAAAATGTCCTTCAACCGCTTCTCGGTCAGCCGCGCGACGGAGGCACCACGATGCGACAGCATCACCACCAGGCCTTCACGCTCCAGAAGGCGCAATGCCTCGCGGATCGGTCCGCGGCTCACCTCGAACTGCTCGGCCAGCCGCATCTCGTGCAATCGCTGGCCGGGCGCGAAGTCCCCGCGGATGATCTGCTCCACCAGCTTTTCCGCCAGCTGCTCCGGCAGCGTCTTGATGGCGCTGGTGCGCGCTCCGAACAAATTGAAGAAAGCGCCGGCGATATCGGTCCGTATTCCGAACCTCCCGCCGGCCGCATCCGAACTTCCGAGTTTTCTGCTTCCCACTGGCTCTAGCCTTTCACCAAGCGTGCCTGCGCGCGCACCGCGCGCGATGTGGTGGGATAGACAGAAATGCCGAACTTCATCAACTTAATCCGCTGCTCGCGGACGAAGTCATCCTGGTACTTGTCGCCGGAACTCCGCAGGGCCAGCGACATCGGCGCGCCGTCGGGCCGCGCGCGTGCGATCGACGCGCAGATCGCCTCCAGCGCCTTCAGGCCCTCGATATCATTCTCGATGAAATCGAGGACCCATCCCATTTCGACAAAGACGACGATGCGGTCGATATTCCCGTCGACCTTGAGCCGGTTGATAATCTCCTCGAAGATGTACCGATCGCCATCGCGCAGGCCCCACACCGGAATGTCGATGGGGTTGGCGACGCTCGTGCCGGGGATGCCGAAGCGGCGCAGACCTTCGGCCGTCGCCTTCTGCAGCCGCGGAATCCTGAGGCCAACCTGCGCGGCAACGTCGGACGAGGTCACGCTGACGCCGCCGCCCGAACCGAACACCGCGAGGCGATTTCCCTCGCTGCGGCCATGGACCGATAGGCCCAGCAGCGTATCCATCAGGTCATCCATGCTCCCAACCTGGATGACGCCGGATTGCCTCACGCCGGCATCCCAGAGCACGCGGTCGGTGGCGAGCGCTGCGGTATGACTTGAAGCGGCAACCTGTCCCTGTTCGGTCATGCCGCCACGCAGAATGACAACGGGTTTGGTCATGCTGCGCGCTGCCCGGAAGAACAGCCCGGGATCGCGCATCGATTCGATATAGAATGCGACGATCGTCGTGTTGGGATCGGATTCCGCGAACAACAATAGGTCGAGCATGTCGAGGTCGGCGCAGTTGCCGCACGACAGCGCGCGGGCAACCGGCAGGCCCCAGACCTGAGCACGGCGCACGACGTCCCCGGCATAGGTGCCGCTCTGCGAATAGAAGGTGATGCCGCCCGGCTCGGTCGGATTATAACGCGGCGCGCCGATGGCCATGCGCGTGCTGGACGAGAACGTGCCGATGCAGTTCGGACCGATCATCCGCATCGTTCCCGCGGCGAGCTGATCGCGCATCTGCTGCTCGAGGTCGGAACTGTCGCTGGAGTATTCGGAGAAGCCGGCGGTGAGCACCTGCGCAACTTTCACGCCCTTGTCGCGGCACTGCGCCAGCACATCGGGAACCAGTTTGTTGCCGACGGCAATGTAGGCACGATCCACTTCGCCCGGGATTGCGGCGACGGATGGATAGGCCTTCAACCCGTAGATTTCCGGCGCGGTCGGATGCACCGGATAGATCTTGCCGGTGAATCCGAAATCCACCAGCGTCTGGATCAACTGAAAGCCCAGCTTGTCCTTCGATGTCGAGGCGCCGACGAAGGCGATCGCCTTGGGATCGAAGATCGCGTCGAGACCGCCGAGGCGGCTGCGGCGACGCGCCAGCGAGTCAGCGATGTCCCTCCCGGACCGTGGCGTTGGCGATGTCGCCGGCGAGGCGTCGCTGGCGACGGCATCGACCGCGATGGCCGCGCCTCCGCTGACGATGACGGGATTGATATCGAGTTCATCGATCGCCTCCCGCATCATCAGCCCCTCGGGACCGCCGACCGCCATCAGATAGCGCGCGAGAACGTCGCGGCCTGCCGCATCATCTGTGAACCGCGCCGGGAATGCCGCGTCGACCAAGGCCAGCGCCAGATCCTCGTCCAGCGGCGCCAGCGCCGCCTTCGGCTTGCTTCGCTGCTCGACGCCGGAGCCGCCAGGCCCGATCAAGACGACCACGCCGTAATCGCGATCAAGCTGAGCGCCAATGAAGACCTCGAGTCCCGGCGGGACCATCTCTTCGATCAGAACACCGTCGATCGTCGCTTTCGGATGAGACCGACGGCAGGCCTCAGTGATGGACCGATAAGCATCTGCAGCCTGCTCGGCCGTAACCGACAGGCGCACGCCGCCCGCATCGACCTTGTGAACAATATCGGAGGACACGACCTTCAACGCGCAAGGCTTGCCCAGTCGTTGCACGGCCTCGGCGGCCATGGCGGCGGATGTCGCCAGAACCGGATGAGTGGTGGCGATGCCATAGCGCGCCAGAAGCTCTTTGGATTCGATTTCGGTCTTCATGCTTGAAACCTTTCATTCTTCTTATTGGAAGCGAGGCAGCCGCTTCTCGAGAAAAGCCGTCATTCCTTCGTCGGCATCGGGGCCGCCCTGCAGCCGCGACCCTTCCTCGGCCTCAAAACGGCGCGCCGCATCCGAACCATCGCGCGCATAAGTGACGAGCCCCCGCTTGATCGACGACACGACATCAAACGAATTGGCGGCAATGAGACGGGCCGTTTCCAACGCCGCGTCCAGCACGCGCCCGGACTCAGAGATTCGGTTGACAAAGCCATATCGTGCGGCTTCGGCTGCCCCGACACGGCGCGCGGTCGCCAGCATGTCGTAGGCCATGCCGAGCGGCATCAGCGACGGCAGCCAGCTCAGTTGGCCGCCAATCGGCAGGAGACCGATACGCGCGCCGGGGGCGCAGAAGTCGGCATGCGGCTCGCATATCCGCATGTCGCAGGACAGCGCGAGAATGAAACCGCCGGCATGGGCGGCCCCGTTCACGGCGGCGATGGTGGGCGTCGTCATCAAGCGCGGCTTGAAGAAGGGCGTGTTGAGTTTCTCGTCCGCGGCATGCTCGCGATCGGTCAGAAGCGCATTCAGGTCATGGCCGCTGGAAAAGGCGCGGTCTCCCGCCCCCGTCAGAATCACGCAACGGACCGCGCGATCCGCCTCTGCGGCGTCGAGCAACTCACCGAGCCGCAGCGTCATGGCGTGGGTGAACGCGTTGCGCTTGGCTTCGTTGTCGATCGTCAGGATCAGAATATTGCCGTCCCGGCGGCTTTGAATGTCCGCCACGACCTACTCCACCGTCAACATGTTCGCGAGACGGTTCGGATCGGCGACGACTTCCTCACGCTCGAAGAGCCTGATGATCTGACCGTTCTCCATCACATAGAACCGGTCGCCGACCGCAAGCGCCAGCGGCAGGCTCTGCTCGACGAGAATGATGCCGATGCCTCGCTTGCGCGCGGCATCGATGGACTGCCGGATGGCATCGACATAGCTGGGCGCAAGCCCTTCCGTCGGCTCATCCAGCATCATGTAATGCGGATTGGCCAGCATGGCGCGCGCGACCACCAGCATCTGCTGCTCGCCGCCGCTCAGGGTGCCCGCCTTCTGGTCCAGCCGCTCGCCGAGGCGCGGAAATATCTCGATCGCATCGCTCAGCTTGAAGTCGCCACCCTGCGCGGATTTTCGCTGAGCGACGCGAAGATTTTCCTCCACGGTGAGGCCGGCGAACACCTTGCGATCCTCGGGCACCAGCGTGACGCCCATTTTCGATCGCCGATAGGTCGGCCCGCGCAATTCCTGACCGTTCAGGACGATCTTGCCCTCGGTGCGGTCCACCAGTCCCATCGTGGCGCGCAAGGTGGTGGTCTTGCCCATCCCGTTGAGGCCGAGCAGGCAGGCCACCGAGCCTTTGTCGACCTGGAAGCTGACGCCGTGAAGAATCTGGCTCGCTCCGTAGAAGGCGCAAAGATTGTCGTAGATCAACGCGCCCGTCATGTCGCGAAGCTCCCGTGGAGATAGGCTTTTCGAACCGCCTCGTTGTCGCGAATTTCGGCCGGCGGCGCATCGGCGATCACTTGCCCGTGCTGCATCACGGTGATGCGATCCGACAGCCGCATGACCATGCTGACATCGTGCTCGACCACCACGATGGTGACGCCGAGCGCGCTGCGCAGCGATGTGATGAGCGACGCGACGGTTTCACGGTCGCCGCGCGACATGCCTGCGAGCGGCTCGTCCATGAGAATCAGCTTCGGCTTCAGCGCGAGGCCGATCGCAATATCGAGCGCGCGCTGATAACCATGAGCGAGGGCGCCGGCCTTGCTGTTCTCGTATCCGCGCAAGCGCACCCGGCCGAGGATCTCCATCGCTTCGGCGGCGATCGCCTCTTCGGTTTTGATCGACTGCCAGACCGAGCGGCTGAGGCCTTCGCGTGAACGGATCGCGAGGGCGATATTCTCCAGCACCGAGAGATTGCGAAACACGCTGGTGCGCTGGAACGTGCGCGCGAGGCCGATCCTGGCCAGGCGTTCCGGCGGCCACCCGGTGATGTCGACGCCATCGAATATCACCGTCCCCGCGGCCGGCGTGATCGCGCCGGTGATCAGATTGAATAGCGTGGTCTTGCCGGCGCCGTTCGGACCGATAATCGAATGGATGGAAGCGGGCACGATCCGCAGATCGACGCCATTGACGGCCTTCAGACCACCGAAGTGCTTGGTGATGTTGGTGGCTTCGAGGATCATGCCGACGCTCCCCGCCGCGCAGCCGCGATCCGCGCCCAGAGACTGGCCCCCGCGCCGAACAATCCGCCCGGCGCCACGATGACGATCAACACAAAGAAGCCGCCGAAATAGATCAGCCAGGAGTTGGTGACACTGCTGACGTAGTGCTCGGTGACGGTGAAAACCGCGGCACCGATCACAGGCCCGATGATCGTGCCGACGCCTCCGAGGACGACATACATCAACACCTTGCCGGACTCGAACCAGTTGAGCAGGTCAGGCGAAGCCGCACCGTTGAACAGCGCGAACAAACCGCCGGCGAGCGCCGCAAGGCTTGCCGATACCACGTAGGACAACAGCTTGAGAGCGCCGGTATTTAGTCCGATGAAGCGGGCGCGTTCCGTGTTTTCGCGGATCGCCAGCCAGGCCTTGCCGAGAGGCGAGCGCCGGATATGAAACGCAGCCGCGAGCGATGCCAGGAGAACGCCATAGAGCAGCCAGTACCACACCGCGGGTTTGGCAATCTGGAAGCCGAGCGCCGTAGGCACAGGGATGCCCTGCAGGCCGTCCTCGCCGCCGGTGATTCCGGACATGACGAACACCAGCGCAAACAGGATCTGCCCCAGAGCGAGCGTCAGGATGGCGAATGTTTTGCCGATCTGCCGGACCAGCACGAAACCGACGATCGCCGACAGCGCAATGGTGACGAGGACCGTGAGCGGCAGCAGCACCAGCATCTCCGGTGTCAGCATCTTCGCCGCAAGGCCTGTGAGATAGGCGCCGAAGCCATACCAGGCGGCATGGCCAAAGGAGAGGAGACCGGTGCTTCCCATCAGCAGATCAAGGCTCAGCGCCACGATGGCCGCGATTACAGCCTGGGACGCGAGGATGAGAACAAAGGGCATGTTTCCCGTCCAAAGCGGCACGCTCGCGCCAAGCGCGGCCGCGATGAGCAAAGCCAGCCCCTTCATGCGCTGATCCGCCGTGGCGCGTATCGGCATCGTGGCAGTTTGGTCGCTCATTCCGTCCGCCCCTCTCCGAAGAATCCGCGCGGCCAGTTGATCAGCATCGCCATGACGAGGACGAAGAGGAGCATCAGCGCAAGCTGCCCTCCGAAGTAACCTTCTCCGAACACGGTGATGAGGCCCACGACATAGGCTGCGACGATCGCGCCGCGCAGACTGCCAAGGCCGCCGAGAATCACTGTCATGAATGCCAGGATCAGAATTTTGTCGCCAACCGACGCGTAGGCCGTAAAGATCGGCGCGCCGACGACGCCGGAGATCGCTGCCAGCGCCGCACTCACGCCGACCACCGAATGCATCAGATTCTCGCGATCGATGCCGAGGCAGGCTCCCATCTCGGGATCATCGTTGGCGGCGCGAACCCGCAATCCCCAGTCGGAGTTTTTAAGAAACAGCAGCAGCGCCACCGTGAGGGCGATGGCCAGCGCCGACAGGAACACGCGATACATCGGAAGCTTGATGGCGCCGAGCGAAACGACGCCTTGCAGGCTCGACGGAATCGCCAGAATCTGCACGTTGCGGCCGCCGAGTTCGTACAGGACACCGGTGATCAAAAGCGCAAGACCGAAGGTGAGCAGCAGGCTATCGACCATCGGCCGATCGCGAATGCGCGCGAACACCGCCCAGTCCAGCAGAACGCCGAGCAGGCCGACGCCGAGCGGCGCAACGATCAGCGCAGCCCAGAACGGCAATCCGGAATTGGCGACCCAGATGCCGGCCATCGCCCCGAGGCTGAAGAAAGCCCCGTGCGCAAAATTCACAATCCGTCCGACGCCGTAGATCAGGGTCAGGCCGAGGCTGAACAGCAGCAGCACCGAGCCCATGACCAATCCGTTGAGCGCTAACGATGCCGCAAGCATGCGGACCCCCAGCCTTGTTTGTTTCTCCCTGGGCTGAGACTATGACACTTTGTCAGATTGTCAACAATATTACGATTTGCGGTCCGACCGCTCGCGCTTTTCTTTT
Source organism: Xanthobacteraceae bacterium (assembly GCA_035565575.1). Lineage (GTDB taxonomy): Bacteria > Pseudomonadota > Alphaproteobacteria > Rhizobiales > Xanthobacteraceae > 62-47. Next base: position 2,960 of record DATMSE010000033.1, on the reverse strand, counting down.
CGAGAGGGCGCTGGACGACGCGTAGCGCGAAGGCATCAAAAGCTGCGCGACTGGCGAGCCACCCGGCAGCGCGATCACCTGTCGCAAGTTCGCTTCGGGAGGCGGCGGACCATCACATCCGCACGGAATGCGGAGCATCGCTCTCATGCCATGTGGGGCACCAACCGCGTCATGCGGGAGACATGAATGCGCACATGCGCATGTGTCCGTTGAATCAACAGAACAGACAGTGCGCGTTGAGCGGCAACTGAGAGCGAGTGTGGAGCAGACCGATCAACAGTCGGGCTGTGATTCGCTATGTATCGCACGCGACAGCCTTCAAGCTGCCGCCCGTCGCACACAACTCGCTCATGTGCGTTTCACGCCGGTGAAAAGTGGCACCTGCGCGTCAGGCTGATCGAACACCGCGGCAAACCGGAGGCTCCAACGGAACCGATGGCCGCTCGGATACAGGCCTCGATGCCCGAAAGCACCGACGTCGTCTGAGCGGCGGAGAGTTCGGAGGAAAGTTCGAACGCGGAGCCAGGGACGCGACGGGGACCGTCCTATAGGCCCCCCATCGGAGCCATGAGCGAAGCGAACTGGCGGGAGACAAGAATCTGGCGGAGGGAGTGGGATTCGAACCCACGGTACGGTTTCCCGCACACACGCTTTCCAAGCGTGCGCCTTAAGCCACTCGGCCATCCCTCCGGACGTCCTCTCATGACCGCCGGCCGCCGATTTTGCAAGAGCGCATCAAGGGCCGGAGACTGGCCCGCATCCCTCGAAATCTCGCCGGCTGTCGAAGGCCCGGACCATCAGCGCAACGTCAGCGCCGATCCAACTATAGCGTTTCACGCGACGTGGATAACGGCCGCGTCAAGAAACGGCTTGAACCAAAAAGATAGAGTCCGCGTCCGGCATCGTCGAAAGCGGAAAGGCTTAGTGCATCGCGGTCGCGTTGAGCTGGGTCTGAATACTCCGGAAGTGATCGAGCCGCTCGATCTCGCGATCGAGCTCATGGCCAGGCTCGCCATTCTTGAGCTTCTCTTCCATCTCTTCGATCTGGCTGGCGAACGCAGCCCGATCCAGTTCTTCCAACGACGTGGCGACGTCGGCGAGCACCGTGAGGCCGCTCTCCGACACTTCCGCGAGGCCGCCGAGCACGATGATCTTCTGCCGCGTCGAGCCGGTGATCACCGTGAGGATGCCCGGGCGGATCACCGCCACCACCGGTGCGTGGCCGGCGAGCACGCCGAAATCGCCCTCGATGCCGGGAACGTCGACCTGATCGACCTCGCCGGAGAAGGCGAGCTTTTCAGGAGAGACAAGATCAAAGTGGAAGGTAGCCATGACACGCGGTCTCTTTCTTCACCTCTCCCGCTTGCGGGGGAGGTCGACCGGCGAAGCCGGTCGGGTGGGGGCTTTCTTCATGCGGAGGAGACGAAACCCCCTCCCCAGCCCTCCCCCGCAAGCGGGAGAGGGAGCGCGCCGCGAATGTTGCGACGCTGAGGTTCAATCAGCCTTAGGCCGCTTCGGCCGCGAGCTTCTTGCCCTTCTCGACGGCTTCTTCGATGGTGCCGACCATGTAGAACGCCGCTTCCGGCAGGTGATCGTACTTGCCTTCGCAGAGATCGCGGAAGCCCTTGATGGTGTCGGCGAGATCGACGAACTTGCCCGGCGAGCCGGTGAACACTTCGGCGACGTGGAACGGCTGCGACAGGAAGCGCTCGACCTTGCGGGCGCGGGCCACCGTCAGCTTGTCCTCTTCCGACAGTTCGTCCATGCCGAGAATGGCGATGATGTCCTGCAGCGACTTGTAGCGCTGCAGCACCTGCTGGACCATACGCGCGGTCTGATAGTGCTCCTCGCCGACGATCAGCGGCGACAGCATGCGCGAGGTGGAGTCGAGCGGGTCCACCGCCGGATAGATGCCCTTTTCCGAGATGGCGCGGTTGAGCACCGTGGTCGCGTCCAAGTGGGCGAACGAGGTGGCCGGCGCCGGGTCGGTCAAGTCGTCGGCCGGCACGTAAATCGCCTGCACCGAGGTGATCGAACCCTTCTGCGTGGTGGTGATGCGCTCCTGCAGCGCGCCCATGTCGGTGGCGAGCGTCGGCTGATAACCCACCGCCGAAGGAATACGGCCGAGCAGCGCCGACACTTCCGAGCCGGCCTGGGTGAAGCGGAAGATGTTGTCGACGAAGAACAGCACGTCCTGCCCCTGGTCGCGGAACTGTTCGGCGACCGTGAGGCCCGACAACGCGACGCGGGCACGCGCGCCCGGCGGCTCGTTCATCTGGCCGTAGACGAGCGCGCACTTGGAGCCTTCGCCGCCGCCCTTCTTGTTCACACCGGATTCGATGAACTCGTGATAGAGGTCGTTACCTTCGCGGGTGCGCTCGCCGACGCCGGCGAACACCGAGTAACCGCCGTGCGCCTTGGCGACGTTGTTGATCAGTTCCTGAATCAGCACGGTCTTGCCGACGCCGGCGCCGCCGAACAGGCCGATCTTGCCGCCCTTCGCGTAAGGCGCCAGCAGGTCGACGACCTTGATGCCGGTGACGAGAATTTCAGCTTCGGTCGACTGGTCGGTGTAGGACGGCGCTTCGGTGTGGATCGGACGAAGATCGTCGGCCTTGATCGGCCCCTGCTCGTCGACCGGCTCGCCGATCACGTTCATGATGCGGCCCAGCGTTCCGGTGCCGACGGGCACGCGGATCGGCGCGCCGGTGTCGGTGACGTCCTGGCCACGCACCAAGCCTTCGGTGGTGTCCATCGCGATGGTGCGGACGGTGGATTCGCCCAGATGCTGCGCCACTTCGAGCACCAGGCGGTTGCCGTGGTTGTCGGTTTCGAGCGCGCTCAGGATGGCCGGCAGATGCCCGTCGAACTGAACGTCGACGACGGCGCCGATGACCTGGGTGATACGACCGACCTGGTTGGCTGGTGTAGCCATAGAGAGTCTCCTTTAACGAATACGC
>DATMSE010000032.1:0-4920 GCA_035565575.1 Xanthobacteraceae bacterium | reverse complement strand
AGCGCGTCCACCGTCTCAGGATTGGCCAGCGACGACAGATCACCGGGGTCCCTGTTCTCGAATACCGCGCGCAACACGCGCCGCATGATCTTCAGGTTGCGGGTGCGCGGCAGATCATCGACGAAAACAATGCGCTCCGGACGGTAGGACGCGCCCATGCCCTTCACCAGCGCGCCCGATAATTCGTCCGCGACGCCTTGTTCGGCGACACCCGGCATCAGCACGCAGGCACAGACGATGGCCGATCCCTTCACCGGATGCGGAATGCCGAACACCGCGGCCTCCGCCACCTTGCCGGTGGCGACCAACAACCCCTCAAGCTCCGCGGGTCCGGTGCGCTTGCCGGAAATCTTGATGGTATCGTCGGAGCGGCCGAGAATGTAATAGAGGCCATCAGTGCCCTGCATGGCAAAATCGCCGTGCACCCAGATGCCCGGCAGCGTGCTCCAGTAATTGTCGATATAGCGCGCGTCGGCCTTCCACAGGCTTTTCGTCAGCCCGATGGAGGAGTGGCGCAGGATCAATTCGCCGACTTCACCCGGCGGCACCTTGTTGCCGTTAAGATCGACGATATCGGCGCCGACACCCAGCGCCGGCCGGGAGAACGAGCCGGGATTCATCGGGTGGTTCGGTGTGCCGAGGAAGATGCAGCCGCCGACTTCGGTACCGCCGGAGATATTGATGATCGGCAGCCGGCGCTTGCAGACATGCTCGAAGAACCATTGCCATGGCGCGGCGGTCCACGCCTCGCCGCCGGAGGTCGTCATGCGCAGGCTGGAGAGATCGTAGTTCTCCACTTCCTCGCCATAACGCATCAGGCTGCGGACGATGGTAGGCGAGACGCCGAGATAGCTGACGCGATGATCCTGGATCAGCCGCCAGAACCGCCCCGTGTCCGGATAATCCGGCGTGCCCTCGGCCACCAGCAGGCTGGCGCCGGCGAAACTCGGGATGCAGGCGGTCATCGCACCGACCATCCAGCCCATGTCGCTCATGAAGAAGAAGCGGTCGGTCGGCTTGAAGTCGCAGCAGATGATGATGTCGCGCGTCACCATCGAGCCGATGAAGCCGATCTGGGTCCAGACGCAGCCCTTTGGTTCACCGGTGGTGCCGGAGGTGTAGAGCAGGATTGCAGGCGCATCGGCCGGCATTTCGACGGTGGCGATGTCGCCACTTTTGTTGGCGGTGATGTCGTGCCACCAGTGGTCGCGGCCGGCCCGCATTGGCGTCTCGATCGACAGGCCGCCGCGATCCGCCACGATCACAAGCTGGACGCTCGGAGCCTGCTCCAGCGCGGTATCGAGCACGGATTTCAGCGGCGCAGGCGTGCCGCGACGCCAGGTGCCGTTGGCGGTGATCACCGCTTTCGCTTCGCCGTGGTTGAGGCGGGAAATGATTGGCACGGGGCCGAAGCCGGAAAACAGCGGCAGCAGAATCGCACCGAGTTTCATCACCGCGAAAAAGGCGATGAACGTTTCCGGGAGGTTCGGCATGTAGAGCGCAACGACGTCGCCCTGACCGATGCCGAGGTCGCGCAAGCCTTGCGCGAGGCGGCTCACCTCGCGATCGAGATCGCGGTAGCTGAGAGTTCGCTGCTCGGTCTTGTCTTCGCCTTCCCACACCAGAAAAGTCTGGTCCCACACCGGCGTGTCGCGATGCTTGTCGATGCAGTTCAGCACGATATTGGTGGTGCCGCCGAAGCACCAGCGCGCCCACGGCTCACCGCGCGCGGTGTCCAGCATCTTGTCGTAAGGCTTGTAGAAGCGCACGTCGCAGAACTTGAACACCTGCTCCATCAGCCAGGCCGGATCGGCCTCGGCGGCGGCCGCGAGGCTGTCGTAATCCGCGTGCCCGGTGGCGCGCAGGAAGGCCGTCAGGTTGCTTTGCGCGACGAGGTCGGGGGTAGGTTCCCAAACGTAGGTATTGGCGTCGCTCATAGGCTGTCCTAGGCTGATTGAATTGCAGGTGTCAGATTACAATATCGCGCTCCTGCGATTGACAACAACCTATTTCTAACATCTGTTAGATTTGTAGTTCGCGAGCCGATTAGGGTGGTTCAGGTGACCGTTTCTCCTGCCGATTGTTTGAAGCCAACGTCGTTTGTCGACAGCGATTCCGCACCGGTGCGTGAGTTCACGGCGTCGGCCCTCCTTGGTTTTGAGAATGCATCTCCCACCGAGAAGGCGATTCGCCTGTTCGACGCCGTGCGCGACCGCATCAAGTACGATCCGTTCAACATCGGCATAACGCCATACGACTACCGCGCGAGCACCGTGGCCCAGCGTCCCTCGAACTACTGCGTGCCCAAGGCGATTTTACTGGCCGCGGTACTGCGCGCCGCCGGCATTCCGGCGGCTCCCGGATTCGCCGACGTGCGCAATCATCTCAACTCGGCAAAGCTTTCCGATCTGATGGGGACCGATCTTTTCATCTACCACGGCTATGTCGCGCTGTGGCTCGACGGTCAGATGTTCAAAGTCACGCCGGCGTTCAACACCGAACTGTGTCAGCGCTTCGGCGTGCGCGAACTGGTGTTCGACGGCAAGAGCGATGCGCTGTTCCACGAGTTCGACACGCAGAATCGCCGACATATGGAATATGTCAACGACCGCGGCTGGTTCGTCGATCCGCCGATCGACCGGTTGCTGAAGGACTTCCACGAGACCTATCCGAAGCTCTGGGAGAAGGGCGTCTCGGCCGCCGATGCCGCGCCAGTCGAGTTCGCGCCGGATCGGTAAATGGTCGCGTTACCCGGAATTCGGACGCACGACTATTTGTTGACCAACTCCGTCATGGCCGGAATCAATCCGGCCATGACGAACTCTAGCGAAAGAGACCACGTCTACTTTCCCGTCTCCTGCTTGGCGTACTGCACCGCGACGCGGCCGACTTTCTCGCGCGCGATCACCAGTTTCTGGATCTGCGCGGTGCCGTCGCCGATCTGCAGGCCCATCACGTCGAGATAGCGTTGATGGAACGGCAGGTCGGTGGTGTAGCCGTAATGTCCATGCGTCAGCAGGCACTGGTGGATGATATCGCACGCGGTCTTCGGCACGTACCATTTGCACATCGCAGCTTCGGCCGTATGGGGCAGGCGACGATCGCGCAGCGACAGCGTGTAGAAGCACAGCTGGCGCATCATGGTGAGCTGCGTCTCCGCTTCGGCGAGCGGAAAACTGACGCCCTGGAATTGGGCGATCGGCCGCTCGAACGCGGTGCGCTCGCGCGAGTATTGCCATGCCTCATCCACTGAGGCCTGCGCCGGGCCGATACATTCGAGGCCGATCAGGGCGCGGCTGTAGTCGAAGCCGGTCATGATCTTGGAGAAACCCTTGTTCTCCTCCGCCATCAGGCATTCCGCCGGAACGTACACGTCGTCAAAGAACACCGAGCCGCGCCCGACCGGTTTGGTGCCGATGTCGTCGAAATGGGTGCGGGTGATGCCTTTCTGATTGAGATCGACGAAGAACGCGCTGACGCCGCGCGCGCCGTCTTCCACCTTGCCGGTGCGGGCGAAGATCACCGCCGCGTCGCACTGGTCGGCGCAGCTCATCGAGGTCTTTTCGCCGTTGAGGCGGTATCCGTTGCCGGATTTTTCCGCGCGCAGAATGAGATTGGCGGCGTCGGAGCCGCCGCGTGGCTCGGTGAGGCCGAGGCCGATGATGGCTTCGCCCCGCGTCACCTTCGGTAGCCATTCCTTCGCCACATCAGGCGTGGCGTGCTGTGCCACCATGCCGCCCATCAGCGAGGCCAGGAGTTGCACATAGCTGGCGTTGAAATCGGCATAGGCGATCTGCTCGATGATGAGGCCGGCGGTGACGCTGCTTTCGCCGAGGCCGCCATAGGCCTCCGGAATATCGACGCCGATCAGGCCGAGCGATCCCATCTCGGCCAGCATCGCGCGGTCGAGGCGGTGCTCGGTCGCGCGCTTCTGGTAGTGCTGTGCCAGCTTCTCGGTGGCGAAGCGCTGTGCAGCCTCGCGAAACGCTTCCTGCTGCTCGTTCGGCGTATAGTCCAAGGGTGTCCTCGCGAAATCGCTTGATTTTCTTGGAAGCATTCTAACAACTGTTAGAATGTCCGCAACGTCAACGTGAGCCACGCCCATGCAAGCCGATCCGGGTCTGTCGCGCTATCCCCATCTTCTCGCGCCGCTCAAGGTCGCCGGAACGACATTGCGCAACCGGATCATTATGGGGTCGATGCACACCCGGCTCGATATGGAAGAGAACGGCGTGCAGAAGATGGCGGCCTTTCTTGCCGAGCGCGCGAAGGGTGAGGTCGGCCTGATCATCACCGGCGGCTATGCGCCGAACAGCGCCGGCTTGATCGAGCCGGGTGGGCCAATGCTGACCGACCGCGCGCAGGTGCCGGAACTGCGGCGGATCACCGAGGCGGTGCATCGCTACGACAGCAAGATCTGCCTGCAAATCCTGCATTCCGGCCGCTACGCCAAGCAGGAGGAATGTCTCGGGCCGTCCAGCATCCGCTCGCGCATCAATCGCTACACGCCGCGCGCGATGACGGGCGAGGAGATCGAGCAAACGATTGCGGACTACGTGCGCTGCGCGGCGCTGGCGCAGGAAGCCGGGTTCGACGGCGTCGAGATCATGGGCTCGGAAGGCTATCTCATCAACGAATTCACCGTGCTGCGCACCAATGATCGCACCGACGAATGGGGCGGCTCGGAGGAGAACCGTCATCGCCTGCCGGTCGAACTGGTGAAGCGGGTGCGCGCGGCCACCGGAACCAACTTCATCATCATCTATCGCATCTCGGCGTTGGACCTCGTCGAAGGCGGCGCGACCGGCGACGAGATCGACCGGCTGGCGCAGCGCGTCGAGTCCGCGGGCGCGGATATTCTCAACACCGGCATCGGCTGGCACGAGGCGCGGGTGCCGACCATCGCTTACCCGATCCCAC
>DATMSE010000031.1:0-3125 GCA_035565575.1 Xanthobacteraceae bacterium | reverse complement strand
CGTGAACGGAAGGTTCGTTCGCGCTTTCGTTTTTCGTCATGGCCGGACTTGTTCCGGCCATCCACGTCTTTCTCGCGGAAAGATGCGAAGAACGTGGATGCCCGGCACGAGCCCCGGGCATGACGGTGGGTAGCGATGAAGGCCCTTTATGGGTATGGGAGTTCCGATGACCATCCGCCGCCGCGATTTTCTGGGATGGACCGCAGGCGCTGCATTGGCCAGCGCGCTGCCGCGCCGCGCACGCGGCGCCGGCGATGTCAGCATCTACGACCTGCCGCGTTTCGGCAATGCGCGCATCCTGCATATGACCGACACCCACGCGCAGCTGCAGCCGGTGTTGTTTCGCGAGCCCAGCGTCAATCTCGGCGTCGGCGCCATGCTCGGCCAGCCGCCGCATCTGGTCGGCAATGCGTTTCTCGAGCGCTTTCAGGTGCCGGCGGGAAGCGCCAATGCTTATGCCTTCACCTGTCTCGATTTCGAGAAAGCCGCGGCGCGGTTCGGCCGGCTCGGCGGCTTCGCGCATCTCAAGACGCTGATCGATCGCCTGCGCAGCGAGGCCGGCGAGAGCAATGCGATGCTGCTCGACGGCGGCGACCTGTGGCAGGGCTCCGGCCTCGCCAACGCGATGCAGGGCGCCGATATGGTGGAGGCCGCCAACCTGCTCGGCATCGAGGCGATGACCGGGCATTGGGAATTTACCTACGGCGAAAAAGTGCTGCGGGCCAATCTCGCGAAGTTCAAGGGCGAGTTCATCGCGCAGAACGTGTTTCTGACCGAGGAAGCCGCGTTCAACGACGCGCCGGCGTTCGATGCCGCATCCGGCCGGGTGTTCAAGCCTTATGTCGTCAAGCAACTCGGCGGCCATCGCGTCGCGGTGATCGGCCAGGCGTTTCCCTATGTGCCGATCGCGCATCCGAAACGCTTCACGCCGGATTGGACCTTCGGCATTCGTGACGACGAGTTGCAGAAGCTGGTTCAGGCGTTGCGCGCTGACGAGAAGATCGATGCCATCGTGCTGCTGTCGCACAACGGCATGGATGTCGATCTCAAGCTCGCCAGCAAGGTCAGCGGCATCGACGTCATTCTCGGCGGCCACACCCACGACGCTGTGCCGCAGCCGATTCCGGTGAAGAATGCCGGCGGCGTCACGCTGGTCACCAACGCCGGCTCCAACGGAAAATTCTTGGGTGTGCTCGATCTCGATCTCGCCAAGGGCAAGCTGCGCGACGTGCGTTATCGCCTGCTGCCGGTGTTTTCCGAATTGCTGAAGCCGGATGCCGACATGCTGGCGTTGATCGACCGGCTGCGCGCGCCACACGCGACGATGTTCTCCGCCAAGGTGGCCACCGCGCCGCATCTGTTGTATCGCCGCGGCAACTTCAACGGCACCATGGACAGCCTGCTGTGCGACGCGCTGCGTCAGCAACTCGATGCCGAGATCGCGCTGTCGCCGGGCTTCCGCTGGGGCACCAGCGTGTTGCCGGGGCAGGCGATGACCATGGAAGACGTGCTGGCGGAAACCGCCACCACCTATTCCGAGGTCTACGCGCAGCCGATGAGCGGCGAGCAGATCAAGGGCGTGCTGGAAGACGTCTGCGATAATTTGTTCAACACGGACCCTTACTATCAGCAGGGCGGCGACATGGTGCGCGTCGGTGGCCTGTCCTACACTTGCGCGCCGAACGAGAGCGTCGGCAACCGCATTTCGGATTTGAAGCTCGCGAACGGCAAGGCGTTGCAGGCCGGAAAGACTTACAAGGTCGCGGGCTGGGCTTCGGTCAACGAACAGAAGGGCGAGCCGGTGTGGGATGTGTTCGCGAAGCATCTGCGCGAGGGCAAGCTGTCGGCGTCGGCCGACGCGGTGAGCCTGCGCGGGGTTGAGAACAATCCCGGTATCGCCGGGCAAGGATGAAGCCATGCGGACGATGACGCGGCGTCATGTCGGGAGCGTGCTAGGCGCGATGGTCGCGGCCGCAACGCTTCACGTCGCCGCCGCGATGGCCGAGCCAAGGCCGCTGCCGGACAAGCCGTTCGCCGAGCATCGCGTGGTGCTTCAGCTTTCCGATTCCGATGCGAAGAAAGAAAGCCTCGTCATCAGCGTCGCCAATAACCTGATCAAGGCCTATGGCCCCGACGCCATCGCCGTCGAGGTGGTGGCGTTCGGCCCGGGCATCGACGTGCTGCGCACCGGCAACGCCAACCGGACGCGGGTGGAAAGCCTGATCGCGCAGGGCGTGAAGTTCGACGTTTGCGTCAACACGCTCGAGACCATCGAGCGCGAAACCGGCAAGCGGCCGGACATCATCCCCGGCGCCGTTCCGGTGCAGGTCGGCGTCGGCCACATCCTGTCGCTGACCGAGAATGGGTTTACGCTGGTGCGGCCTTAGTTTCACGAATGAGGTGACCTATGGTCGCCTCGAATGCGGAGGTTGAAGATGCGGAGTCTCTTTCATGCGGCGTCGCTGGCCATCATCGCGATGCTGTCGCTGTCGTCGCCGGGCTTTGCCACTGATGCCAAGCCGCACCGCCTCGCCATCCATGTCGACCAGAACGATCCGGCGGTGATGAATCTCGCGCTCAACAACGCCACCAACGTCATCGAATATTATCGCGGCAAGGGCGAGAGCGCCGATGTCGAGATCGTCACTTATGGCCCCGGCCTCAACATGCTGCGCGACGACACCTCGCCGGTGAAGGATCGCATCAATCACATCAAGGATCTCGCCTTCCCCGGCAAGATTCAGTTCTCCGCCTGCGAGAACACCCGCAAGGGCATGGAAAAGAAGGAAGGTCACCCCATCCCGATCATGTCGGATGCGACGTCGGTGCCGTCCGGCGTGGTGCGGCTGATGGAATTGCAGGAGCAGGGCTGGAGCTATCTGCGGCCATGAGAAAAGCAACCGCCGCACTCGTCGCCGCGCTGACAGCGCTCGCGATTTCATCCGCCCGCGCCGATGACGCCGCGATGGTGACCTACAAGTCGTTGACGCCGGAGATGGCGTTGCAGGCCGCGCAGGCGGCGATGAAAACCTGTCGCGACAACGGCTATCAGATTTCCGTCGCGGTGGTGGATCGCTTCGGCCTGCCGCAGGTGCTGTTGCGCGATCGCTTCGCGGGACTTCCCG
>DATMSE010000030.1:0-12094 GCA_035565575.1 Xanthobacteraceae bacterium | reverse complement strand
TCGATCTGCGCCGGCGGCACGCTCGGCATCCTGATCCCGCCGTCGATCACCTTCATTCTCTACGGCATCGCCACCGAGACCTCGATCGGCCGGCTGTTCCTCGCCGGGGTGTTTCCTGGCATCCTGCTGACCGCGCTCTTCATCCTGTGGACCATGTTCCTGCTGTGGAAGCGCGGCTTCCGCTCCCATTCGCCGGACTTCCGCTATTCCTGGCGCGAGAAATTCCAGTCGATCCCGAAGATCGCGCCGTTCGTGCTGGTCATCCTCGGCGTGATGTACACGCTCTATGGCGGCGTCGCGACGCCGTCGGAAGCGGCGGGCGTCGGCGCCGCGCTGTGCGTGATCCTCGCCGTGGTGATCTACCGGATGTGGTCGCCTGACAAGTGGTGGCTGATCCTCTACGACACCACGCGCGAATCCGTGATGATCCTGATGATCATCGCCGCCGCGGTGCTGTTCGGCTACATGCTGACATCACTCTATCTGACCCAGACGCTGGCGCAGGCGATCGCGGACATGCACGTCAACCGCTGGGTGCTGATGTTCCTTATCAACATCTTCCTGCTGGTTTGCGGCTTCTTCATTCCGCCCGCCGCCATCATCCTGATGACCGCGCCGATCCTGCTGCCGATCATCACCGCCGCGGGCTTCGACCCGATCTGGTTCGGGGTCATCATCACCATCAATATGGAGATCGGGCTGATCCACCCGCCGGTCGGGCTGAACATCTACATCGTCAATTCGATCGCGCCGGACGTGCCGCTGATGAAGGTGATCTACGGCACCATCCCCTACGTGCTCTGCATGATGCTGTGCATCGTCATCCTGTGCATCTTCCCGGAGATCGCCACCTGGCTGCCGGATACGTTGATGGGCCCGGTGCGCGGCGGTGGCTAAACCGCGCCGCATCGCGCAATGCGCTCCGCGCGGATCGCGCCGCAAGGCCATTGGCCGCTTGTTGACGGTCGGCGATCCGGTCTGGAAACGGCCTGGCAGGACCGCTAAAATGCGGCCAACTGAGGTTGGATCATGAGGCGTCACCCGAAGGCAGCCTTGCGCAAGCGAGACTCTGGACGGGGCGGCCATCCCTCAAAGCTCACGCGTCGCGCGGAGCGCCTCAGGATGACGCCGTCACGCCAACCTGAACTCGCCCTGTTTTAAGGTTCGGCGATTCCTCCGATCTGAAAGTCACTGCCGTGTCCAATTCCGCTTCGCGTGCCCGCCTTGCCGACATCATTTTCGCCCGCTCCTTCGGACGCGGAGAAATCACCCTCGCCTCGGGCCGGAAGAGCGATTTCTATTTCAACCTGAAGCCGACGATGCTGGATCCCGAAGGCGCGGCATTGCTCGCGGAACTGACCTTCGACGCACTCAGGGACGAGAAACTCGATTACGTCGGCGGGCTCGAGATGGGCGCCGTGCCGCTGGCCGGCGCCATCGCGCAACTGTCATGGCAGAAGAAGGCGCCGATCGCCGCCTTCTTCGTGCGCAAGAAGCCGAAGGAGCACGGCGCGCGCCTCGCCGTCGAAGGCCTCGCCAAGGGCGAGAGCCTGCGCGGCAAGCGCGTCGTCATCGTCGAGGACGTCACCACCACCGGCGGCTCCGCCATCAAGGCCGTCGACGCGGTGCGCGATGCCGGCGGCGAGGTGGCGCTGGTCTTCACCATGGTCGATCGCGACGAAGGAGCTGCAGCCACATTCGCCGAAGCCAAGCTCGCCTTTCGTTCACTTTTCAAAGCGTCGGAATTCCTCAATAGATGACGGCGACCTCTGGTCTCATTGCCCCATCGGCCCGCTTCGGATAACGCCAAGCCATGCCCGTCCTTCATCGCCCGTTATCCGCTCTGGCGCTGGCCGCCCTGCTGCTCGGCCTTGCGTGGCCCGATGCGGCGTTCGCGGCGGACGGACTCGACGGCGCCAGGCTGAGCTGGCTTTGGGCGCTGCCGTTCGTCGGCATTCTGCTGAGCATCGCCACCGGTCCGGTCTTCTATCCGCACGTCTGGGAGCATCACTTCGGCAAGTTCACCACGGCATGGGCCGCGCTGGTGATCGTGCCGCTGCTTCTCACCACCGATATCCAGACCGTCACCACCACGCTCGCGCATACCGCGCTGCTTGAATATATGCCGTTCATCCTGCTGCTGCTGGCGCTGTTCACGGTCGCCGGCGGCATCTATCTGGAAGGCAACCTGCACGACAGCGTCTTCACCAACACCGTGCTGCTGGCGATCGGCACCGTGATGGCCAGTCTCGTCGGAACCACCGGCGCGGCCATGATCCTGATCCGGCCGCTCATCCGCGCCAATGACGACCGCCGCTACAACACGCACGTCGTCGTGTTCTTCATCTTCCTCGTCTGCAACATCGGCGGGTCGCTGACGCCGCTTGGCGATCCCCCGCTGTTCATCGGCTTCCTCAAGGGGGTCGATTTCTTCTGGACCACGCAGCATCTGTGGCCGGAAACGCTGGCGGTGAGCGTGGTGCTGCTGATCGTCTTCGCGGCGATCGACATCTATTTCCACCGCCGCGATGATCGCAAGCCGCGCCTTGCCGACCCGACGCCCGACAAGCCGCTGAAGCTGCATGGCGCCGTCAATTTCGTCCTGATCGGCGTCATCATCGCCGCGATCCTGATGAGCGCACAGTGGAAGCCGGGAATCACCTTCACCGTCGCCGGCGTGCACCTCGAATTGCAGGATCTGGTGCGCGATGCCATCTTCGTGCTGGCGGCGATCGCCTCGATCGCGCTGACGCGCAAATCCGATCGGATCGCCAATGGATTCAGTTGGGGACCAATCAAGGAAGTGGCGATCCTGTTCGCCGGCATCTTCATCTGCATCGTGCCGGTGATGGCGATGCTGCAGGCCGGCGCGCAAGGCGCGTTCAGCCCGGTGCTCGGCCTCGTCACCCGCGCCGACGGCGCCGCCAATCCGCAAGCCTATTTCTGGCTGACCGGCATTCTGTCATCGTTCCTCGACAACGCGCCGACCTATCTGGTGTTCTTCCAGCTCGCCGGCGGCGATCCCGCCCACTTGATGACGGATATGGCGCCGGTGCTGGCGGCGATCTCGCTCGGCGCCGTGTTCATGGGCGCGATGACCTATATCGGCAATGCGCCCAACTTCATGGTCTACGCCATCGCCACCGAGCGCGGCGTCAAGATGCCCAGCTTCTTCGGCTACATGCTGTGGTCGATCGTGGTGCTGCTGCCGGTCTTCATCGTGCTGTCGATCGTCGGCATCTGAGCCCGAACGACGATACGGCCATCCGGCGCACTCACATCTCGTTTACCATCCCGCGATAAAGTCCAGGCCTCACGCGGCGACGCGATCCGCTCGCCGCCAGGGATCATGGCTGGAGTTGGCGTTGCGGCACGATTTGCGTTCATGGAGACGGGGCGGCCGCCTGATCGCCGCCCTCGCCGTGCTGGCCTCGCTCGCCGCGGTCCCGCAGACGGCGTCCGCTCAGGGCCTGTTCGATTTCCTGTTCGGCGGCGGGGCGAAGCCGCAGGCGTCAAACTCCGGCGGTGCCGCCAATTTCTTCGCCGACCCGTTCGGTCTCAATCAGCAGAGCGCGCCGCCGCCCCGCCCGGTCGCATCGGCCGGCGGCGGACGCGGCGCGACGTTCTGCGTGCGCACCTGCGACGGCAAGTATTTTCCGCTGTCGGTCCGAAACGGCACCACGCCGGCGCGGATGTGCCAGGCATTCTGCCCGGCGGCGCAGACCAAGGTGTATTCCGGCGGCAGCATCGACAACGCCGTCGCCAGCAGCGGCGAGCGCTATGCCGAAAGCCCCAACGCCTTCGCCTACCGCAAGGCTTTGAAGGCGGATTGCACCTGCAACGGCCGCGACCCCGCCGGCCTGGCACCGGTTGACCTGTCGCAGGATCCCTCGCTGCGCTCCGGCGACGTGGTCGCCACCGCGGACGGGCTGGTCGCCTATACCGGCGTCCGGCTCGGCGCCGAGCAGGCGCCCGACTTCGCGCCGGTCGCCAACTATCCCGGCCTCACGCCCAGCGTCCGCGCCAAGCTCGGTGAAATGAAAGTGGCGCCGGCCAATGCCGACATGCCGAGCGAGGCCGCCGCAGCGCCGACGCCGGACACGACGGTGCAGGCGGTGACGACGCCAAAGGCAAAACGCACCGTCGTCAACTGAAGACATTCCGCAGAATTTGGCGTGATGCGGCGACGCCATCCCGAGGTGCGCGATGACGCGCCGCGACGAATGATACCTCGGGTTCCGCCCTGATCTCAGTTCAGTCCGCGTCAGCGGCCGACGATCACGCCGATGACGTTCGGCGCCGCGAGATATTTTTCCTCGATGGCGGCGCGGGCGGCAGCCCGGTTTTCCGGCGTCAGCAGGCCGCGCTTTTCCGCCAGGATCATCCAGCAGTAACCCCACCAGTCCGCCAGCATGCCGTTGTCGTCGACCAGATCGTAGCCATGCTCGGCGGCGAAGATTCGCGCATGCGCTTCGTCGAGAGTGTCGAGCCAGGCATGATCCTCCGGCGAAAACAGATCGTCGCTGAAATCGTCGGTGGTGTAGCCCCACACCGACAGACACACCGCGTTGAACTCGCGGTCGATCGCGTCATCATCCACCGGGCGCTGATGCGACATCAGATGCAGCCGCGACAGCGAGCGCGCGAAATCGGCGATGCGGGTGAGCGCGAACTGTTGAAAGGCAATCGTGGACATGTAGCCCTCAGACGTTGAGACAGACCCTAGATCTTGTGCGGGCACAAGATCGAATCATAACGACATATCAAGAGCTTACTACTTTGTTCTTAATTTGTTCCAGAATTGTTGGAGTCGTTTGTCGCAGCAGGCTTTCCGGCGGGTTCCCCAATCCGAATTTCACCCTGGTGTCGTCATAGTTTTGATCACCGAGTCAGGACAATAACGGCCTTCAACGAGTTCCGCTGAAGGGAGGCCTGACATGGCAACCACGCCCTCGCCCCAGCGCGCCAACGAGACCAAGCGTTCCGCTGTCTCCCGCGATGACCGATCGATCGACGTCGATGCCGTGCTTGCGGAAAACGACAAGCTGCGCGGCCTCGTCGTGCAGCTCTCCCGGCTGGTGATGCGGAACGTCGTCGATCATCGCTAGCCTGCCGAGGCATTCCATGCCGTATGACGCGAGCAGGTTTTCTGTTCGATCCGATCGGGCTATGGTCCGATCGATGTTCTTTTCAGGGTTGAATATTTGCCCCAATCAAACTTCGCAGAACATTCGCAGCTTCGCGCGCCCGTCGACGAGCTTGCGCTTGCCGAAATCAAAAGTGCGATCCTTGGCAAGCTGACGCTGGCCATCGGCAAGGATGCGGCGATCGCCACCGCTCACGACTGGTACAAGGCCGCGGCGCTGGCATTGCGCGACCGCATTGTGCATCGCTGGCTGCTGACCGAGAAGGAGAACTACGACGCTGGCCGCAAGCGCGTGTACTATCTCTCCCTCGAGTTCCTGATCGGGCGGCTGTTCACCGACGCACTCAACAACATGGGCCTCCTGCCGCTTTTCACCGCGGCGCTCGGCGATCTCGGCGTCGATCTCAGCGAACTGCGCAAATGCGAGCCGGATGCCGCGCTCGGCAATGGCGGCCTCGGGCGCCTCGCCGCCTGCTTCATGGAAAGCATGGCGACGCTGCAGGTGCCGGCGATCGGTTACGGCATTCGCTACGACTTCGGCCTGTTCCGTCAGATCATCGCCGAGGGTCGCCAGCAGGAATATCCGGACGAATGGCTGTCGTTCGGCAACCCGTGGGAGTTCCCGCGCCGCGAAGTGGTCTATGACGTGCACTTCGGCGGCCACGTCGAACGCATCACCGATACGAAGGGCCGCGAGCGCTACATCTGGCATCCCGCCGAAACGGTGCAGGCCGTCGCCTTCGATACGCCGATCGTCGGCTGGCGCGGCGCTTACATCAATGCGCTGCGCCTGTGGTCGGCCCGCGCCCCGGATCCGCTGCGTCTCGATATCTTCAATACTGGCGATCACCTCGGCGCGATGTCGATGCAGGCGCGGGCCGAGTCGATCTGCAAGTTCCTCTATCCCAATGACGAGACCGCCGCCGGGCGCGAACTACGGTTGCGGCAGGAATACTTCTTCGTGTCGGCCTCGCTGCAGGACCTCGTCAACCGACATCTGCATGCCGACGGCTCGTTGAATGCGCTGCCGACCAAAGCGGCCGTGCAGCTCAACGACACCCATCCGAGCCTTGCCGTCGCCGAACTGATGCGCATCCTCATCGACACCCATGCGGTCGGATGGGACGCCGCCTGGCAGATCACCAGCAAGACGCTGTCCTACACCAATCACACGCTGCTGCCGGAAGCGCTGGAGGTGTGGCCGGTCGATCTGTTCGAACGGATGCTGCCGCGCCATCTGGAGATCATCTATCGCATCAACACCTCCCATCTCGACCGTGCGGAAGCGCTGCGCCCTCACGACGTGGATTTTCGCGCCTCGGTTTCGATCATCGACGAGAAAGCCGGCCGCCGCGTGCGCATGGGATATCTGGCCTTCGTCGGATCGCACCGCATCAACGGCGTGTCGGCGATGCATTCCGAACTGATGAAGGAGACGGTGTTCCGCGATCTGCATCAGCTCTATCCGGATCGCATCACCAACAAGACCAACGGCATCACCTTCCGTCGTTGGCTGATGCTCGCCAATCCGAGGCTCACCGACCTGCTGCGCAGCGTATGCGGCGATGCGTTGCTGGACGATCCGAACCAGTTGGCGCAGCTCGAGCGCTATGCCGGCGATGCCGCGTTTCAGCAGCAGTTCACGGAGGTCAAGCGCCGCAACAAGGCCGCGCTGGCCAAGCTGATCGGCGAACGCCTCGGCATCGAGGCCGACGAACAGGCGCTGTTCGACGTGCAGATCAAGCGCATCCACGAATACAAGCGGCAGCTGCTCAACATCCTCGAAGCCATCGCGCTGTATCAGGAGATGCGCGATCACCCGCAGCGGGACTGGGTGCCGCGCGTCAAGATCTTCGCCGGCAAGGCGGCGGCCAGCTATCGCTACGCCAAGCTGATCATCAAGCTGATCAATGACGTGGCGCGAATCGTCAATCACGACCAGATTGTCGGCAACCGGCTCAAGATCGCGTTTCTGCCGGACTACAACGTCAGCCTCGCCGAAGTGATCATCCCCGCCGCCGATCTGTCGGAGCAGATCTCCACCGCCGGCATGGAAGCGTCCGGCACCGGCAACATGAAGCTGGCGCTCAACGGCGCGCTGACCATCGGCACGCTGGACGGCGCCAACATCGAAATCCGCGATCATGTCGGCGCCGAAAACATAGCCATCTTCGGCATGAACGCCGACGAGGTGATGGCACGCCGCGCCCGCGGCCTCGATGCCAGCGATGCCATCGCGCAGTCGCGGCGACTCTCACGCGCGATTCACGCCATCGAATCCGGCATGTTCTCTCCCGACGAGCCCGACCGCTTCCAGTCGATCGGCCATGCCCTGCGGCATCTCGATCACTACATGGTCAGCGCCGATTTCGCCGCCTATTACGACGCGCAACGCGCCATCGACCGTCGCTGGCTCGCCGGATCGGCCTGGACGCGTGCCAGCATCCTCAACGTCGCGCGAATGGCCTGGTTCTCATCGGATCGTACGATCCGCGAATATGCCGAAGACATCTGGGATGTGCCGGTGCACACGCCCGACATCCATCCGGTGAAAAGCCAGCGCAGCCGCATCTAGAGGCGAATCCGCTTTTCTTCGCGCGTCCATCTGCTTTACAGTCCCGGCATCGCAAGGTTGCCGGCAGCCTCCGCATGTCCGCCGGCGAACATCTCCCCTCTCCGCTGACGATTCCCGCACCGTTCAAAGGCGCCCTGATGCATATGATCGAAACCCAGGACATCACCTTTCCCGCGCTCGGCCTCGGCACCTTTCCGATGAAGGGCGAGGATTGCCAGCGCGCCGTCGAGAGCGCACTCAGTCTGGGCTATCGACATATCGATACCGCCGAGATGTACGGCAACGAAGAAGATATCGGCGCTGCGCTGGCCGCCGCCGGCGTCAAGCGCGACGAGATCCATGTCACGACAAAGGTCTGGCACGATCACCTGACGCGCGACGGCATCCGCCGGGCATTCGATGCCAGCCTCGAGAAACTGCGGCTCGACCATATCGATCTCTGTCTGGTGCATTGGCCCTCGCCGTCGATGAATCTTGCGGAAATCTTTGAGACGCTGATGCGATTGAAGGCCGATGGCCGCACCCGCGCGATCGGCGTCGCCAACTTCACCGTCCCTCTGCTGCGGCAGGTGGTCGAAGAGATTCGCGCCCCCATCGCCTGTAACCAGATCGAGTATCATGCGCTGCTTGACCAGACGGCGGTGCTCGGTTATCTGCGCGCGAAATCGATTCCGCTGGTGGCCTATTGTCCGCTGGCGAAAGGCCGCCTTGCCGAACAGCCGGAGGCGACCGCCATCGCCCGCAAGCACAACGCGACGCCGGCGCAGGTGGCGCTGAAATGGCTGCTGGATCAGCCGGACGTCGCCGCCATTCCGAAAGCCCAGCACCGCGATCGCCAGGCAGAGAATCTCGCCGCGCTCCGGATCACGCTCGACGACGACGATCGCCGCGCGCTGGCCGCGCTGCCGAAGAACGTCCGCTGCGTCAATCCCGCCTTCGCGCCCGCTTGGGATTAGCGCTGCCGAATGCCGAGCGTCCGCCGTCCCGCGCCGGGAAACGGCCAGCGCTGCGACGCCGCTTACCTGGGACGTCATTGAATTTTGCCGGCGGTTGCGGCATTCCGATAGCGCTGCGGCAATTCCTTCCTTTTGCTCGCATCACCGCACGACGGTCCGGAGCCTCTCATGCTGATCCATTCGCCTGATGTCACCGAGCATGTCTTCGACAAAGCGACGCGCGTCGTCGCCGGCGACAGCCAATGGAGCGGCCATACCAGTCCGGATTATTGGGCCTTCATCGGCCCCTTCGGAGGCATCACCGCCGCCACCATGCTGCGCGCCATCACCGAGCATCCGCAGCGCGACGGCGATCCGCTGGCGGTGACCGTGAATTATTGCGCGCCGATTGCCGACGGACCGTTCGATCTCGATGTCCGCCTGATCAAGGCGAACCGTTCGACGCAGCATTGGTCGGTCGACCTGACCCAGCAGGACGGCGAAACCGCCGCTTTCGCTACCGCGGTGCTCGCGGTGCGCAGGCCGTCATGGTCGCATCGCCCGGCTCAACGGCCGGACGCGCCCCCGTTCGACGGGACGCGGCGCTTTCCGAAGAGCGGCCTGACCATGTCATGGGTGCACCAGTACGACTTCCGCTTCGTCGAAGGTCATCCCTCCTTCGGCGGCGTCCCGCAAGCCGGCCTCGCCAGTCCGTTCTCGAAATTGTGGATCGGCGACACCGTGCCGCGCCGACTCGATGCGCTTTCGCTGCTGTCGATGTCGGATGCCTTCTTCGCCCGTATCTTTCACGTGCGCGGCGAACTGGTGCCGTTCGGCACGGTTTCGCTCACCAGCTATTTCCATGTCGATGAGGATGATCTGATCGCAGAGGACGCGCGTCAGGTGCTCGCGGTCGCGGACGCCAATGTCTTCCACAAAAGCTACGGCGATCAGACCGGGGCGCTCTGGTCTCCGGACGGCAGGCTGTTGGTGACGACGCAGCAGATCGCCTATTTCAAGGCGTAGACGACCGGCGGCTGGTTTTCACGTCGGACTTGCTTCACCGGACAAAAAAATATCGCCGCTGATCGCAGACCCGATCAGCGGCGATTGATCGTCTGACGATGCGCCGGTTTATTCGGCGGCGAGCTTCACGTCGGGCGCAGCAGCGAGCACCTCGGCGTCGACATGGCTTTCGAACTCGGCGAAGTTCTTCTGGAACATCGCAACGAGATTGCGCGCGGTCTTGTCGAACTCGGCTTTGTCCTTCCAGGTGTTGACCGGATCGAGGATTTCGCTCGGCACGCCCGGCAGCGCGGTCGGCACCGCGAAACCGAAATACTTGTCGGTGCGGAATTCGACGTTGCGCAGCGAGCCATCGAGCGCGGCGGTGAGCAGCGCGCGCGTGACCTTGATCGGCATACGGCTGCCGACGCCGTACTTGCCGCCGGTCCAGCCGGTGTTGACCAGCCAGCAATCGACGTTGTGCTTGGCGATCAGGTCGCGCAGCAGATTGCCATATTCGGCGGGGTGGCGGGGCAGGAACGGCGAGCCAAAGCAAGCGGAGAACTCCGGCTTCGGCTCGTTGCCGAGGCCGCGCTCGGTGCCCGCCACCTTCGCGGTGTAGCCGGACAGGAAGTGATACATCGCCTGCGCCGGCGTCAGCTTGGCGATCGGCGGCAGCACGCCGAAGGCGTCGGCGGCGAGCATCACCAGATTCTTCGGCTGCGGCGCGCGGCCGGTCGTCGACGCGTTGGGAATGAATTCGAGCGGATAGGCCGAGCGGGTGTTTTCCGTCTTCGAGCCGTCATCGAAATCCGCGGCGCGGGTGTTTGGATCGAGCACCACGTTCTCGAGGATCGCACCGAAGCGTGTGCTGGCGGCGTAGATCTCCGGCTCGGCTTCCGCCGAGAGCTTGATGCACTTGGCGTAGCAGCCGCCCTCGAAATTGAAGACGCCCTCAGCGCCCCACCCGTGCTCGTCGTCACCGATCAGCGTGCGATTTGGATCGGCCGACAGCGTGGTCTTGCCGGTGCCGGACAGGCCGAAGAAGATCGCGGTGTCGCCGTTCGGGCCGACATTGGCCGAGCAGTGCATCGGCATCACGCCCTTTTCGGGCAGATAGTAATTGAGCGTGGTGAATACCGACTTCTTCATCTCCCCGGCATAATAAGACCCGCCGATCAGGACGATCTTGCGGGCGAAATCGATAGCCACGACGTTTTCCGAACGCACACCATGGCGTTTCGGATCGGCTTTGAAGCTCGGCAGATCGATGATCGTCAGTTCGGGGACGAATGACGCCAGTTCCGACGGTTCCGGCCGACGCAGCAAGGTGCGGATAAAAAGAGAGTGCCAGGCGAGCTCGGTGAAGACGCGAGTCTTGATCTGGAAGGCAGGATCGGCACCGCCGTAGAGATCCTGCGCATAGAGCGACATGCCTTCGGCATGCTTGATGAAATCGTCGTAGAGGGCTTGGAATTGGTCGGAGGTAATCGACTGATTACCTTCCCACCACATGGTCTTGTCGGTGGTGGCGTCGCGGACGGTGAATTTGTCTTTCGGGCTCCGGCCGGTGAAAATTCCGGTTTCAGCGCAAAGCGCACCATCCGCAGTGAGTTCTGCCTCGCGCGCTTGCAGGGCATATTCGTAAAGTTGCGGCGCCCCGAGATTCCATCTCACTTCTTTGAGATTTTTTAAGCCGAATTTGTCGGCACCAAACGCGCCGTTGCGTATACCCGATTCTTGCACGAAAACTCCTCCTCGAATCCGCCGCCAAGCCTGCGCGATCATCCGAACGCGTCGCTGACGCGGAGACCGTCCCATCTGGGCGTCTCGGTCTGCGATGTAATACTCACGAACACCCCCGTTGCCAAGCTGATCCTCTGACAGAAGTGACACTCGCGCGCGCATGCCAAGGATGCGCCGCATCAAGGCTTGGTCCGCGCCTCCGTGGCCATTTGGCGCAGCACCGCGCGTAAAGCCGCCGGCGTCGTCACCCGTTCCGGAAAATCGATGCGCAGGCTGTCGCGCCCGTCGGTCAGGTCTATCCCTCCAGGGTCGCAGCCGGTACATCGCCAGACGCCATCCGCCGCGCCCGCCAGCTTCGTTGCATAAAGTTTCATCGCGTCCAAATGTTCGGCATTCATGTGGGCAATGATGTCGGGTTCAGCCGCCAGCAGAGACCCGCTATCCGCGAGGTCGGTTAGTACTTCCACCGCGGCGAGATCGAGGATGCGCCCAAAGCCCGCAACCAGATGAATTCCCTCGATCTCGATCCGGAAAAATCCAAAATCTGCGAAATCGGCATAGTCTTCCGCATCGGGATGCACACTGAGATACCTGCGGCGCAGGCGCGGACGATCGGTGTCGGCCGCCTCCCGGGCGGTCCCCGCGACCATGATCCGGGCACCCTGAAGCGGGTCGCCCGGCGCCCGC
>DATMSE010000029.1:0-26600 GCA_035565575.1 Xanthobacteraceae bacterium | reverse complement strand
GGATCCGCTGCGCATCGGCCAGAACATCAAGGAAATCCTGGAATGCGATCTTGCCGCTGAAATCAGTGCGCGGACGCTCTACGAGGAGGCCGCCGCGCATTGCGACAACGTCAAGGATTACGTGTCGCGCGAACTGTTCGTCAGCCTGATGAAAGACGAGGAGCACCACATCGATTTCCTCGAGACCCAACTTGATCTGGTCAACCGGATCGGCGTCGAGCTTTACGCCCAGAAGCACATCGGCGGGCTCGAGGACTAAACGCCCTCGTACATTCCTTTCGATCCATCATGCCCGGCCTTGTGCCGGGCATCGACGTTTTAGGGCTGTGTAAATTCGAAGACGTGGCTGCCGGGACAAGCCGACCTGACGATGGTCGCATACGTTTGCGGTCAAGATGGCCGCTTGCCGGGACGAATGGATCACCCGGTGGTTCGCCGCTTTCGTACGGCTTCGGCGGGCCGCGGCAACGGACAGGCGGAGAAGGCGGCTTGCACGGCCGCCGCCGAGCCATCAAGCTCGAATTCGGCGGTGGTCCTGCCGGCGTGCAGCGAACGGATGCGGACGTAGAGCGATTTCGCTCCCTCCAGATCGCGGATGAAGTCGGCCACCGCAGCGGGGTCGTCGATGACGATCACCTGATAGCCCGGCAGAATGCGCGACTTCACGTCGTCGCGTCCCGGCTTGTCATCGAAGCGATAGCCGAGGCTGCTATTGGCGTCAGTTCCGACCTTGAATTCGAAGGCAAAGCGCACCAGCGGCTGTCCCTCGAAACAGGTGAGCTGCAAGCCTGCCGGCTTCGGAGTCGAGACCGCGGAATTCGAACTGGTCCGCGTCATCAACTGCGCGCTCGGCAGCGGCGCCCCCGTGATGCGATCGACGGTCTTCTCGATCTTCCAGTTGCCGGACGAGGTGGCGTTCGACACGCTCACCGCCGGATCGCGGGTGATGCAGCCACCCACCACCGCTAACGCCACCAAAGCCCCGACCATACGCATCGACGCCTCCCCCAAGCCGCCCTAACTCTGCAACCTCGGCGGGTGGACTGCAAGGCCGGCGCGATGCGGCAACGGCTTTCGGCAGGCTCAGCTCGCGTCCCACACCACCGGCAGATTGAGTAGGCCGCGGAATGCCCAGCCGCCGATGCGAACCGGCTCGCTCGCATCCAGTTGTAGGTTCTTCAGCCTGGCGAAGACGCTCGGCAGGGCGACGTCAGCGACCATGGCGCGCGAGGCCCATGCGCCGGCGCAGTAATGCGGCCCGGCACCGAAGGCGATGCTCTTGGCGTTGTCGCGACCGATATCGAACGTCTCCGGATCGTCGAAGCTGGCCTCGTCGCGATTGGCCGAGCCGAACATAAAGAAGATGCGATCCTCCGGTTCGAAGTCGATACCGTTATAGGACCACGCCTTGGCGACGCGCCGCGGCGACATGCCGATCGGTGCGATCCAGCGGGCATATTCCTCGAATACGTCGATCCATTTCGCTTCTCCGGCGCGAACGCGTGCGAGCTGATCGGGATGGGTGAGGAGTGCCCAGATCGTGCCGGAGATCGCGTCGCGCGGCTCGTTCTGTCCGCCGGAGATCGCCAGCTTGATGTTGGCGCGGATGCTGTCCATCGCCATGCCCGCGGCAAGCAGCACGCTGAGGATGCTCTGGTTGGGATGCTTCGTCACGACCGGAACCATGTCGTCGATCGCGGCATCGATGCCGGCGGTCGCGGCATGGCAGCGCGCTTCCACCGCCTTGTCGCCGATATAATTCGCGATGCCGTCGATCATCGCCTGCGACCACGCATCCATCTCCTGATAGCGGATATTGGTGAGGCCGGTGATGTGCTTCAGGCACTCGCCGGAGAGCGGCAGCGCAAAGGCCTTGCAGAGATCGGCGCGGCCTTGCGGCGCAAGATCGTCAAGAATGCGGTCGGCATGCGCCTGGAATTGCGCGCGCCAGGTATCGCGTACCGTGCGGGGCGATACCGCCGGAAACATCGCGCTGCGCTCCGCCATGTGCGCTGGGCCGTCCTTGCGCATCATGTTGTGGCCCATCAGCACGTTCATCAGCCCGGCCGGCTGATGGGAGGAGAACACCTCGATGTTCTTTTCACAGACGAAAATGTCGTCGCGGCGCGTGAAGATGGTGGAGCCGAGTTGCGGCACGAAGGCGATCGGCGCTTCGCTGCGCATGCGTTTCAGCGCGGGGTAGGGGTCATTCCAGAAATCACGGAGGTCGATATCGAAATGCGGCGCGTTGGACATGGGGTTTCCGATGATGGCAGGCTTTTCGCCATAGCGTGGCCAACCCATCTCGACCTGTCAAATCGGGAGGCGGCCCGAAGTGCGGCTCGCCGCTTTACCCGAAATTATGGCTTGGCTGAAACAATCGCCGGCGTGGGTTATTCATCGGAACGGCGCGGATGAGCACGTCGGCGAGCACGGAGCGGCAGCGGTCGGTCGGACTCTCGTCCGTGCCGGCATGGCTCTGGATCGGCGCGGGCGTGCTGCTGTTGCTGCTGGTGCAGGGCCGTGCGCTGCTCAACGATTCCGACATGTTCTGGCAGATCAGGACCGGCCAGTGGATCATGGCCAACGCCGCCATGCCGCATGCGGACGTCTATTCCTTCACCAGGCAGGGCGCGCCGTGGATGTCGTCCTCGTGGCTCGCGCAGGTGCTGTTCGCGCAGGCCTATGCCGCTGGCGACTGGGGCGGCGTCGTGGCGCTGACGGCGCTGGCGCTGTCGGCGACGTTTGCGTTGCTGACCTTCCTCTTGATGCGTCAGATGAGCGCGGTGCAGGCAAGCCTGGTCGCGCTTCTCGCCGCGGCCTTGACCGCGCAGCATATGCTGGCGCGCCCTCATACGCTTGCGCTGCCGGTGATGGTGGCCTGGACGGCGGGACTGCTCGCCGCCTCCGGGCGCGGCAAGGCGCCGTCGTGGTGGCTGCTGCTCCTGATGGTGCTGTGGGCCAATCTGCATGGCGGCTTCATTTTCGGCCTCGCGCTGATCGCGCCGATGCTGCTCGATGCCGTGTCGAATGCCAAGCCGCCGGAGCGCCGCGGCCTCGCGCTGCAATGGATCATGTTCGGCTGCGCGGCACTGATCGCCGCCTGCGTGACGCCTTATGGCTGGGGCTCGCTGCTGGCGGCGAGGAACATCATGCAGCTCGGGCCGCTGCTGTTGCTGATTTCCGAATGGGCGCCGCCGGACTTTTCAAGATTCGATCTGCTGGAGGCCGTCATCCTGTGCGGCATCGGCGCGGCGCTCTGGCGCGGCGTGACATTGCCGCTGCCGCGCCTCCTGCTGGTGCTCGGATTTCTGCACCTGATGCTGGGGCACGTCCGCAACATCGAGATCTTCGCGCTGTTGACGCCGCTCGCGGTGGCGGCCCCGCTGGCGAAGCAGTTCGGATGGCATGCCGCATCATCGTCCGAACCGCCGATGCGCGGCTGGAGCGTTGCGGCGCTCGCCGCGTTTGTGGCGGTGGTCGGGATCGGCGGCGCGATGGTCGCCATTCGCTATCAGCCGCCCGCCGAAGCGATGCCGGCGGCGGCCGTGGAGACTTTGAAAAGCCATCGCGCCGCGCGCGTCTTCAACGATTACAGTTTCGGCGGCTATCTCATCTGGGCCGGACTTCCGCCGTTCATCGACGGCAGGGCGGAGCTCTACGGCGAGTCTTTCGTGGCCGCGGCCTTCAACGCGCAGTCGCTGCGGCGTCCCGATCAATTGCTGTCGCTGCTCGATACCTATCGGATCGATTCCACCCTGCTGGTGGCCTCATCGCCGGTGGCGCGGCTGATGGATCACCTTGGCGGCTGGCGCAAAATCCATGGCGATGCTGTCGCCGTCGTGCATGTGCGCGAGAACGCGGGGAGCGGCGTGGCGATCAAGCCGGCACCGGGGAGCTGATTACTGGGGTGGAAGAATCGAGAGCGGGGCGCCCGGCTGCATGGCCCCGGCGAATGCCTTGCCGCGAGCATGATGCAGGCGCTGCCGCTTGGCGGCGTAGTAATAGCCAGCCGCATAGTAGCGAACGGCGCGATCCGGATCTCCATTAGCCGCGCGATAGGCGCCGGCGAGATAACGGACCGCATAGGTCAGGTTGGTGTTGGGATCGTGCAGTCCCGCGGCGGTTCCGGTGTAACCGAGCCCGCGCGCGGTGGCGAGCTTGATCTGCATCAATCCGATGGTGCCGCCGCGTCCCACCAGATGCGGCTGATAGCGGCTCTCGCGGACGATCACCCGGTGCACCAGCGCTTCCGGAATGCCGTTGGCGCGCGCGTGCTCGGCGACCATGGCCTCGTAATTGGCGCGCTGCGCCGAGGCCGTTCCGGCCAATGCAAACGTGCAGGAGAGTGCGACGGCAGCGCAAAGAGCGGCTTTCATGGCTCTTCCGGGTTCCCTGGGCAAACCGAAGCGGGTTCCACCGCCGGCGGATGATCAATGATCCGCAACTTATGCGGCGGCAACTGTGGCAATGGAAGGGCAAATGCAGACTGAGCGGAACCGGGGGCACGGCGACAACGTTGATCCGGGCATCACTGAGGAGGCAACCATGAGCATCGATCAGGTGATGACCAAAGCCCACAGTCTGATTGCCAGCGACCGCGTCGAGGGGACCGTCGTGCGCCGGCCCAATGGCGAGAAGATCGGCCATATCGAGCGGCTGATGATCGACAAAATTTCCGGCAAGGTCGCCTATGCTGTGCTCAGTTTCGGCGGCTTTCTCGGCATTGGAGCCAGCGTGCTGCCGCTGCCTTGGGCGCGACTAAGCTACAGTCGGGAGCAGGAAGCCTATCAGCTTGATATCTCGCCGGAAGAACTGGCCAAGGCGCCATCCTTCCTCGCGGACAAGGATTTCGATTGGGGCGACCGCTCGCAGGAAGAAGACCTGCACCGCTATTACAATGTGCCGCCCTATTGGGGCAGCTTCTAGCGAGCGGGCTGACGCTCGCTGGTGAACCGGTGCAGTCGGCGCGTCTGCCAGCGCGAATGCCTGCGGCGTAGATAACCAATGGGTTTTCGTTCGCAGCGCCGTGAGCAACGATGTTTGTTCCGCGCAAGGTCGTGACAGATTTGCAAGGCAGACCTTCATTGCTCGCAGCGGCATCCGGTCTCATTCGCGGAACATCCGCCACCGTGACGTGTTCTTCCTGCAGGTTTTTGAGCAAAGGGAGAGCGCTTATGATTGCGAAGTACATGATGACTGCGTTGGCCGGCTCGGCAATGCTGGCAACGGCGGCCTTGGCGCAGACGCCGTCGCCGTCGAACAGCCCCGCGGCCAATGCGCCGGCGTCCAGCGCGCCTGCTGCGGATACGACCAGTCACGCCGGCGAGTGGCGTGCCTCGAAGGTCGTCGGGCTGAAGATCTATAACGACAGCAACGAGAGCCTCGGCTCTGTGAACGATTTGCTGTTCGACAAGAGCGGCAAGATCGTTGCTGCGGTGATCGGCGTGGGTGGCTTCCTCGGCGTGGGCGAGCACTACGTTGCGGTGCCCTACGAGAAAATCAAATGGGTTAATGAACCCGTTCCGTCCACCATGGCAAATGCGGGCGGCTCGACCGGTGCAGGTGGTTCGAGCGGCATGACCGGTCGCCCGGCCTCGACGACCACGACAGGCTCGGCCGCAACGACGCCGGCTTCGAAACCGAACCCGTGGTATCCCGATCACGGCGTGCTGAGCGCAACGAAGGATGAGCTGAAGGCGATGCCGGAGTTCAAGTATTCGACCTGACGCGCGACGCTTTATTTTGACATGAATTGGGCCGGGCGGCATTGCCGTCCGGCCCTTTTTCTGACGCAGAGGGCTTCTGACGCAGGAGGACCCGATATCTATTTCTTGATGAAGGGGCAGCCACCCTCGCTCATCGGACGGAAAGCCTCGTCGCCGGGAACGGTGGCTAGCAGCTTGTAGAGGTCCCAGTCGCCTTTGGATTCTTCCGGCTTCTTCACCTCGAACAGATACATGTCGTGCACCATCCGGCCGTCCTCGCGGATATGGCCGTTCTTGGCGAAGAAGTCGTTGATCGGCGTCGCCTTCATCTTCGCCATCACCTTGGCGGTGTCGTCGGTGCCCGTCGCATCGATCGCCTGCAGATAGTGCATTGTAGCCGAGTAAAGTCCGGCCTGGATCATGGTCGGCATGTGCCCGACCTTCTCCATGAAGCGCTTGGAGAAGGCGCGGGTCTCATCGTTCATGTCCCAATAGAAGCCGTCGGTGAGAATCAGGCCCTGCGCCTGCTTCAGGCCGAGACTGTGGGAATCGGTGATTTCCTGCAGCAGCGCGATCATCTTCTGGCCGCCCTGGGTGATGCCGAATTCCGCCGCCTGCTTCAGCGCGTTGGTGGTATCGCCGCCGGCATTGGCGAGCGCGATGACCTTTGCCTTCGACGCCTGCGCCTGCAGCAGGAACGAGGAGAAGTCGGACGAGTTCAGCGGATGGCGAACGCTGCCGACCACCTTGCCGCCGGCGGCCTTGACGATGTTGGTGGCGTCGCGCTCCAGCGCATGGCCGAACGCGTAGTCGGCGGTGAGGAAGAACCAGGTATCCTCGCCGCGCTTGACCATGGCCTTGCCGGCGACGGCCGATAGCGCATAGGTATCATAGGTGTAGTGCACGAAGATCGGTGAGCAGGCCTTGCCGGTGAGGTCCGAACTGCCGCCGCCGGAATTGATGAAGATCTTGTTCTTCTCGGTCAGCAGCGTCGAGACCGCGAGTGCCACCGAAGAGGTGGGAACGTCGAACACCGCGTCGAGCTTGTCGTTATCGACCCAGTTGCGCACGATGTTGACGCCGACGTCCGGCTTGTTCTGGTGATCGCCTGACAAGACGACGATCGGCTTGCCCTTTACCTTGCCGCCGAAATCCTCGACGGCCATCTGCGTGGCGATCAGCGAGCCCTTGCCGGTGGCGTCGGAATAGAGGCTCGACATATCGGTGAGGACACCGATCTTGACGACGTCGTCCGAAATCTGGGCTTGTGCGGCACTGCCGGACAGGGCGATGGCAAAAGCGGCGAACAGGGTTGCGGCGGCTCTTCTCATCAAGGTGTCTCCTTGGAGTTTGTTATTGTTTGCAGAGGATCTGCAGCGGCGAATGCCGTGCAGCTTGGTTGTGCCAACAAAAGCGAACCGACCGCAAGACAGTTTGTCGCACCCTTTGACATTTCTTCGCGCGGCCATTCTGCAGGCCGCGTCGGCACAGGCTGCGACGGCACGTGTTCCGCGTCGCGGAGTTTCAGCGCGCGTGCGACCCCGAGGGATGGTCGTCCGCGTGAGAGCGCCTCCCTCAAAAGCAGAAAGCCCCTAGAGGCCGGGCAGCTTGGTCAGGAAGACCTTGATCGCGCCGCCGGCCTCGGTGATCACGCGCAGCTTGGTGGAATCGAAGGCGATGCCGGCGAGGCGCAGGCTGTTGATCTCCGCATCGACCCTGATGCCGTCCTCGTTCTTCTGAAAATCATTGAGAAGCGTGCCGATCCGCTTGCGCGCCTCGGAGGCGAGAGGTTTCAGATCGATCACGGCTTTCTCGGCCACCGCTTTCTCCAGATAAGGAATGGCCGCGCGTGTGGCTGCTCCGAGCAGGCCGAAAGCCGCCTCGGACTCGACCGCGAGCTTGATGTCGGTGAGACGCACCGTCTGCTGCGCGGCATCGAGTGCCGGCTTGCCCCAGATATGTACGGTGGCGTCGGCGCCGAGGCCGAACCAGCTCCGCTTTTCCTTGGCGTCGACGACCAGCGAGATCAGCAGGCGGTCGCCGGATGCCGCAACGGTTGCGCGCTTGACGGTGACCGCCACCGAAGCATCGCCGCTCTCCGGAAAGGTCTTGCCGGCGAGTTGCGCCTGAAGAATTTTGTTGAGGTCGGTGAAGGGCAGATCCACCGGCACGCCGATATCAACCCGCGCCGGCCGCGGTGCGATCAGTTCGAGGGTCGCGGGGAACGGACAATCGGGCTTGGTCTCCGCCGCGGTGATCCGCGTTTCGGCATTGATCCCCAGCATCAGCGTGACATTGCTGGCATCGATCTTCGGCTGCACCGCGATCGCCTTGGTCGGGCGCAGTTCGAGCCACAATTGCGGTTGCGGAGCGATGCTTCCCTGCAACGGGATCGAGCGGCACATCTTGGCCCATTCGCGCCGCGCATTCTGCTCGAGCAGGGGATCGTTGCGGATCCGCTGTTGCAGCGTCACCAGCTGTTCGTTGACCGCCTGGTCGATCGCCGGCTGCGTCTGGGCGGGCACATTGACGCGGACGCCGGCGATCGAGAGATTGGTGTCGCCGAGATTGACCTGCGCGGTCAGATTCGGCTCGATCCGCCAGTTCGCCGTCAGGGCCGGGCGCGAGGTCATGCCGACGGTGCCGCGGATGGCGGCGTCGGCCCTGAAATCCTTGATGTTGATCGCGCCGATCTGTTTGGCGACATTGCCGCCAAGCAGCGAGCCGAGCGCATCGCCGATCGCGCCGCGCGCGTTGGCCGACAGCGCGCCTTTCACGTCGAGGGTGCCGGTCAGGGGTGTGGCCAGCGACATCGCATTCTGGCCGCCGCTTGCGGTAATGGTGCCGCGCGTCGCGGTCCAGTTGATATCGGCATCCTGCAGCAGTTGCGGCACCGGATTGGCCGCTTTCCCGCCGAAGGTGCGCGGCGCGGCGCGATCGGCCGCGCTGCCGATGGCCTTGAGAGGAATTTCGATCGGAACCAGCAGCGTGGAATTGCGCGTCACCGACGGCAAAGGCGGCAGCGCCGTTAGCACGGGGGGCGCGGATGAACCTCCCGGCGTCAGCCAGTCCATGACTTTCAGAGCCACCGCAAACGAGACCGCAATCACCGCGCCGGCGATCACGATTGATTTGACGCGCATCAGCTGAGTTCCCCCGACGCAGGTTATCGTCGCCGGTAATTTGACGCTAGTGTGGTGGTCCGGGCGTTTGCTTCATTTTCCCGGCGGTCCTGCCGATGAGGCGCGCGCGAAAGCGTCGCCGCCAAGGATGCGGCCGATCAGAGGCTTGAGTGCGAATGCGGGCTGTGCGCGTCGCGGCAAGGCGCGCAAGCCCTGTTACAGGAGGCCGAGCACAATGGCTCCGACGAATGCCAGCGACAGATAAGCGGTCAGCGTGCTCAGTTTGCCGAACCTCGTCATGGGACGCCTCCCCAGTTCGATCAGGCTCACGCGGGCGTTCACCTTAACGGCAAGGCTGACGATGCGTTCCTGCCGATAAAAGCCAGCCGGACCTATTGCCGCTGCAGCTGCGTAGGCCCATGGGCGGCATGGTTAAAACTTCCTGAAATCAATGCGTTGAAGAGTCTTTAAATAAATTCGGTGAACGTGCGCGGATGACGCGCCGACTGATCTTTTCCCTGATGGGCTGTGTTGCGCTCGCCTCGCTGGCGGGCTGCGGCCGCGGCTTCTTTCAGGTCGAGCAGCGCGCACCATGGCGCGCCGAAGCCGAAGCGGCTTGCCTGAAGTCCGGCGCGGTCAAGGAAACCGCTGAAGTGGTGCGGATCGATCCGATTTCCGGCCCGGGGGTTTGCGGCGCTGAATTTCCGTTGAAGGTTGCGGCGCTGGGAGACGCGTCGACTTCGCTCGGATTCGCCGAGGATTTGCGTCCGCCAGCCGCGGTCGGTCGCAGTAACCAGCCGCGCTGGCCCGGCGCGCAGCCGAGCTACGCCGCCGCGCCGTCGCAACCGGCGCAGGTCTCGCGAACCGATTATGGCCGTTCGGCGCCTGGCCCGGTTTCGCTGAATGCCCCTGGCGTTGCTCCGGCGGAGAATGAAATCGCGTTGCCTCCGGAAGGCGCTGCAGCCGATCCGCCGGAAGCGGCGCCGCCCGGCTGGCAGGCCGGACCGCAGCCTTATTCGCAGCGCGGTTATGAAAGCCAGCGCGGCTATGCTTCGTCGAACGCCACGTACCAGAACGAGCCCGCTGGCGCGGCGGGCTCGCGCTATCCGCGCGGGGGCTATTCCTCTGCAAACGAAAGTCAGCGAGAAGCGCCGCTGCCCGCACTGGGGCCGGTACGCACACCGCCGGTTTCGGCCTTCGGGCCGGTGGCGCTGAAGCCGACCGCAACGCTGGCTTGCCCGATCGTCTCCGCGCTCGATCGCTGGCTCAGCGAAAACATCCAGCCCGCTGCGATCCGCTGGTTCGGCGCGCGTGTGGTCGAGATCAAGCAGATCTCGGCCTATTCGTGCCGCGGGATGAATGGCAATCCGCGTGCGCACATTTCCGAGCACGCCTTCGGCAACGCGCTGGACATCGCCGGCTTCACGCTCGCCGACGGCCGCTACATCTCGGTGCAGAAGGGCTGGAAGGGATTGCCGGAAGAGCAGGGTTTTCTGCGCGACGTGCAGGGTGCCGCCTGCCAGCATTTCACCACGGTGCTCGCGCCCGGCGCCAACGTCTATCACTACAATCACATTCACGTCGATCTGATGCGGCGCTCCAGCGGGCGTGTGGTCTGCAAGCCAGCCGCTGTCTCCGGCGAGGAGATCGCGGCGCGCGTCGGCCGCGGCGGGTCCTATGCGAACCGCGAGCCTGCCTATACCAGCGGGTTGGGCAGCCGCAGTGCGCATCGTTCGGCACCGAACCACGACGAAGACGACGAGTAAGACGAAGCTCCGGACTGGGGCTGGTCAGTTCGAATTGACGATCCTGCGCGCGGCCTCAGTGGAATCGCCCTCGGGCAACGTCGGCACCAATTGCGGAGCCGCGGCATAGACCGCAAAGCCGCCGCCGGCCCGCTTCGCCTGATAGAGCGCCTGGTCGGCGCGGTCGAGCAGCTCGTCCGCCGTGAGCGACTGATCGGAGGTCATGATGGCGATGCCGACGCTGGTGCCCAACTGGATTGCATTGCCGTTGATGTAATAGGTGGTGGCGATCTCCTTGATGATGCGCGCCGCCAGCGCCAGCGTGTGCTCGCGCGATTCGACATCGGTCTGCACCAGCAGGAACTCGTCGCCGCCGAGCCGCACCAGCAGGTCGGTCTGCCGCGTCAGTTCCCGCAGCCGCTTCGCCACCTCGCGCAGAACGGCGTCGCCGACCGGATGACCGAAACGGTCGTTTGCTTGCTTGAAGTTGTTGAGATCGAGGCTGTGGATCGCGAGCGGCCGGCCCTCCTGCGCGGCTGTGACGACGATGGCTTCCAGACTTTCGTTGAGGGCCAGTCGATTGGAAAGGCCGGTGAGAGGATCGAGGCGAGCCAGACCGGCAAACCGCAGTTTCAAGGTGAGCTGACTGACCACCGTCGCATAAAGATACTGGACGGTCTCGAAGGCGCCGAGCAGAAACACCGTCATGATGGCCGCGAGGCACCAGTAGACCATGCCGCCGACCCAGACGCATGCGATGATCGAAGGGGTGGCGATGATCAGCAGATTGGCGATCGCAAGATGCGGCCGATAGGCAACGCGGGTCACGGTGCCGGCGGCGTAGGCGAACAACAGGCCGACGATCAGCATATGCGCGCGCGGATAAGGCAGCGTGAAGCACCGCGCGCCCATGATGCTTACGATGACCGAGGTCAGCACGCTGCGAACCGCGAAATGCCGTTCCCAGATCCGCGCCGTCGTCAGCGACAGGGGCGCCGACGCGGTGATGCGGCGGTAGCGGTCGGCCATCACGATGCGTTCGGCGGAGACCAGCAGCGCAAGAATCGTCAGCACCAGAATCGGCAGATCGCCGGTACGCGCGAAAAGGGCCGCGCCGACGACGCCGAGCGAGATCGAAAGAATGACGATGGGCGGCACCAGGCTGAACACCGCATCCACCAGTTCGACATAGACGGCGTCCGAGGGACGCTCGAAGCGAAACCAACGGGTGAGGGAGCGCATCATGGCCGGGCCCGATCTGCGCCGGTTGAAAGCCGGCGTCGGCCCACGCTCTATCTCACAGCCGTAAACTCAACGGTTGGCAAATTGCTCAAGATTGAGCCATCCGGAACCACGGATGTGGCGAGGGGCCCGGCGACGTCCGCCGGACCCCTCATCGAATTCGCATCGCGAATATCAGCCAGCCTGTAAGCCGGGTTCTGTAGGGCACCGCCCGCTTGCGCGGACGACGCGTGACGGCCATTCGTCTGGGACAATGTTCGCACACTGCCTCAAGCAACCTACCCGGACGGCGGATTCGACATCATCCCGCGGGGTTATCGCTTGCGCGAACCATCCGCTGTGCCGTCCCTATTCGGTTTTGCTCCCGGTGTGGTTTGCCATGCCGCCGCCGTTACCGGCGACGCGGTGCGCTCTTACCGCACCTTTTCACCCTTACCCGCCGGCCCCGAAGGGATGACGGGCGGTTCGTTCTCTGTGGCACTTTCCCTGGGGTCGCCCCCGCCGGACGTTATCCGGCACCGTATGTCGATGGAGCCCGGACTTTCCTCCCCGGCGGCCTTTCGGCGATTGCCGGAGCGGCCGTCCGGCCGACTGACGCGCCACCCATGCGGCGTTCGAAAGACGGCGTCAAGCGCCGATCGGTAAACGCGACGGGCGCCGCGACGCGGCTTACGAGAGTTCTGCGATCTTTTGCTCCGGCAACGCGGCGAGCAATGCCTGCAGGGTCGCCACCGTCGATTGATCGGCGACGCCATCGACACGCTGCGGACGATAGTGCCGCTGGAATGCGGTGACGACCTCGCGGGTCGGAACGCCGTAGCGCCCGTCGGCCTCGATGCCATAGCCGAAGCGCGCCAGCGCCGCTTGCAGATCGCGGACCTGGTCGCCGGATGAGCCCGGATGAAGCGCATCGCCCTTGATGATGGGCGCGGGCTCGACCCACAGTCCGACGCCGGAATCCGCCAGCGAGCGCCATGGAAACTTTTCGCCGGGATCCTGCTTGCGTGAGGGCGCGACATCCGAATGGGCCAGCACGCGATGCGGCGGCACGTTGCGTCGGATGATGATGCCGCGGCACAGCGCGATCACTGCCGCCACCTGCCGCAGGGGAAAATCCGGATAGCCCCAATCGTGGCCGCGATTGACGATTTCGATGCCGATAGAGCAGGAATTGATGTCGGTCTCGCCCGCCCAGTACGACACCCCGGCATGCCAGGCGCGCTTCGATTCCGGGACGCATTGCAGGATGCGGCCGTCCTCCAGCACCACATAATGGGCCGAGACGTCGGTGCCTGCGGTGCAGAGCCGGTACAGCGCGCCTTCGAGATCCGGCATTCCGGTGTAGTGCAGCAGGATCATGTCCGGAGTCCGCCCGTTATTGCGGTCGCCGAAGTTCTCGGAGGGAACGACGTCGAACACGACGGATGAATCGGGCGTGAATTTTGGCATGTCGGCGCTGGCCTTCGGGATGGGGAGAGCCCGCGGGCGTTTTGACACCGGCTTCTCGGACGCAATCGGGCCCAACAGCATTCCATTCCTCAAACCCGGCGGCAGCGCGGCGCTCCGGGCGCATTTTGACGGCAAGCGTGCGGGTATTTGCACACCAGCGTCACCATCCTGACACACAATGGATAACACAAAGGATAACAGCCTGGTCTTGCAGTCTTTTCTCCGTTCCGCCCGCATCCACAGGGAATCCGACGCCGTCGCTTCGCCGAACCGGCGGGAACTCGCCTTTCGGCGGCGGTTGAACGATTTCATCAACACTTTCTTAACGCTAACCGACGTTACTGGAGGGTGCAGAGCCGACCCGTCCGGGCGGCCAAGATTCATTGACGCTCACGACTCCCATGGCTGTGCACATTGTCCCATGCGGAATCTCGGATTCTCGCGTCGACACGGAAAGCGGAACCCGGCGCAGCTCCCATGCAATCGGCCAAGCCACCCAGCGCAGGCGAGAGCGAGCGTCACATTCGGCGCGGCGGAGCAGGGCGGGTGGCATTCCCGCCGCGGACCACCGCAGACGTGCAGTCATGACCGCATCCGCGTCCCGGCACATCTCCGTTCTCGGCCGCGAGGCGATCGCGTGGCTGGCTCCGCGCGCTGGCGGCATTTATGTCGACGCGACGTTTGGCGCCGGCGGCTATAGCCGGGCGCTGCTCGAGACTTCGGGCACACGGGTCATCGGCATCGATCGCGACCGCACCGCGATTGCGGGCGGCTTCGATCTCGTCGCGCAGGCGGACGGACGGCTGACCTTGGTGGAGGACCGCTTTTCGCACCTCGCCGAGGTCTGTGCCGCGCAGGGCGTGGATGCGGTCGACGGCGTGGTGATGGATATCGGCGTGTCCTCGATGCAGCTCGACCAGGCGGAGCGCGGCTTCTCGTTCCGGCTCGACGGTCCGCTAGACATGCGGATGAGCCAGCACGGACCCAGCGCCGCCAATGTCATCGCGGCCGCGTCCGAGGCCGATCTGGCCAACATCATCTACATCTTCGGCGAAGAACGCTTCTCGCGGCAGATCGCGCGCGCCATCGTGGCGGCCCGGCGCGAGGCGCCGATCACCACGACGCGCGCGCTGGCCGAGATCGTCGGCCGGGTGGTGCGCGCCCGCCCGGGCGAGATCCATCCGGCGACGCGCACGTTTCAGGGACTGCGCATCTTCGTCAATGCCGAACTGGACGAACTGCATCTTGCGCTCGGCGCGGCGGAACAGGTGCTCAAGCCGGGCGGCCGCCTCGTCGTGGTGTCGTTCCACTCGCTGGAAGACCGCATCGTCAAGAACTTCCTCGCCGCGCGCGGACGGCAGAGCGGAGGCTCGCGCCATCTGCCGCAGGTTGCCGAACAGGTGCCGCGCTTCACCATCCTGACCAAGCGTCCGGTCACGCCCGCCGTCGACGAAGTCGCCGCGAATCCGCGGGCGCGCTCGGCCAAGCTGCGTGCAGCGGAGCGCACCGCCGCCCCGGCGCAGAGCGCGGACGATCTGCCGGCCTGGCCGACCATCGCCAGCGTCATGCGAAGAGGTTGAGCCATGCGGATCATCCATCTTCTCGTCGTCTGCATGCTGGTGTTCGGTGCCTCCTACGTTTACCGCATCAAGATGGAATCGACCTCGCGCACCGAACGCGTGCAGCGGCTGCATGCCGAGGTGCGGGCGCAGCGCGACGCCATCGCGGCCCTGCGCGCTGAATGGGCGCGGCTGGATTCGCCGAAACGCCTGCAGGGATTTGCCGAGCGTCATCTGAAACTGCGGCCGATCGAGGCGCGGCAGTACGATCAATTGAAGAACCTGTCCGAGCGATCCCCGACGCTGATCAATCCGAACGAGCCCGATCCGATCGGCGCGATGATCGATACCACCGATCCGGATCTGATGACCGGATCGATCAACGCACGGGAGGGC
Organism: Xanthobacteraceae bacterium; assembly: GCA_035565575.1. Taxonomy (GTDB): domain Bacteria; phylum Pseudomonadota; class Alphaproteobacteria; order Rhizobiales; family Xanthobacteraceae; genus 62-47. Next base: position 11,379 of record DATMSE010000029.1, on the reverse strand, counting down.
GCACAATGAGCGGCCAGACTGACGTCGTGCGAGGCCCCGATCGTTCGTTCACGGCGTGGCGCCAACGCGTGGTGCGGACCTTGCTTTACGGGCAGAACGTCGACCGCGCGGCACGGGCGCGGGTGCGCGTCGGCTTGACGATTCTCGTATTCGCGCTGGTCTATGTCGTGATCGGCGCGCGTCTGGTGATGTTCGCGACCTTCGGCGAAGGCCACGGATCGCGCCGCGCGACGCAGGATGCCATCGCCACGGCGCGGCCCGATATCGTCGATCGCAACGGCCAGATCCTCGCCACCGACGTCAAGACGCCATCGCTGTTCGGCGAGCCGCGCCGCCTGATCGATGTCGACGAGGCGGTGGAGATGTTGACCGCCGCGCTGCCCGACCTCGACAACCGCGAACTGCGCGACCGGCTGTCCTCGAAGAAGGGTTTCGTCTGGCTCAAGCGCGAAATCACGCCGCGCCAGCAGCACGACATTCATCGCCTCGGCCTGCCCGGCATCGGCTTCCTGCGCGAGAACAAGCGCGACTATCCGAACGGCGTCGATGTTTCGCATCTGATCGGCCTCGTCAATATCGACAACCAGGGCATTGCCGGGCTGGAGAAATGGCTCGACAGTAACGGGTTGGCCGATCTGCATCGCGCCGGCTTCGCCACCGATCGTCTGCAGAAGCCGGTCGAACTCGCCGTCGATCTGCGGGTGCAGCATGCGCTGCGTGACGAACTGATGAAGGCGAAGGAGCATTACAAGGCCAAGGCGGCGTCCGGACTGGTGTCGAACGTCAAGACCGGCGAGATCGTCGCTATGGTCTCGCTGCCTGACTTCGATCCGAACAATCCGAAAGAGGCGAACGATCCCGATCGCATCAATCGCCTGACCACCGGCGTCTACGAAATGGGATCGACGTTCAAGGCCTTCACACTGGCGATGGCGCTGGATTCGGGCAAGGCGACGCTCAACTCGATGTGGGATGCGCGTGGGCCGCTGCATTATGGCCGCTTCAAGATCCACGATGACCATCCGCTCGGGCGTTTCATCAACACCCGCGAGGTGTTCACTTACTCGTCGAACGTCGGCGCGGCGCGCATGGCGCTGGCGATGGGCGTTGAGGCGCATCAGGCCTTTCTGCGCAAGATGGGGCAGATGACGCGGCTGCGCACCGAGCTTCCGGAAAGCGCCTCGCCGATCCTGCCGCGCAAGTGGGGCGAACTGAACACCGTCACCATTTCGTTCGGTCACGGCATGGCGGTGGCGCCGTTGCAGGCGGTGATGGGCATCGACGCGCTGGTCAATGGCGGCTATCTGATTCCGCCCACCTTCCTCAAGCGCTCGGAGGAAGAGGCGATGAAACTCGCCAAGCGGGTCATCAAGCCGGAAACCAGCGAGAAGATGCGCTTTCTGATGCGGCTCAATGCCGAGATCGGCACCGCGCGCAAGGCGGACGTCAAAGGCTATTATGTCGGCGGCAAGACCGGCACGGCCGAAAAGGTCATTAACGGCCGCTATGCCAAGAAGAAGGTGCTGAACGGTTTCACCGCGATTCTGCCGGCCGACAACCCGAAGTACCAGGTCCTGATCATGATTGACGAGCCGCAGCCTTTGAAGGAAACCTACGGCTTCATCACGTCGGGCTGGAATGCGGTGCCGACCGGGGGCAAGGTGATTGCGCGGATCGCGCCACTTCTGGGAATCGAGCCGCGTTTCGATCTGCCGCCGTCTGAGCGCCTTATTCTTGCGACATCGAGATGATGTCGGTGGCACCGTCGAACCACGTGGATGCATCGCTCGCGTGAGACGATGACGCGTCAAAAGGGCGGAAGACGGCCGTCGTCACCGTTTTCCGGAAAGTACGAAAGACGTTGCGTTTGCGTGCGTCGGATATTCCGATTTTGCTGCGGCATTGCTGAGAGGCGGTGTCAGGCTTGGAAACCATGAAGCTTTGTGACCTGTTCAGCGCCGATGTCGAGATTGACCCGTCCGCACGCGATCTTGCGGTGGCGGGCGTCGCGATGGACAGCCGGGTCGTCAAACCCGGCGATCTTTTTTTTGCCCTTGCCGGCGTCAAGACCGATGGCGCGCGGTTTATCGATCAGGCGATCGCGGCCGGCGCGGTCGCGATCGCTGGCGACCGCGCAGCCGCCGCTCGTGGAACGGTGCCCTTCATCGCGGTGGATAATCCGCGCCGGGCCCTGGCGCTTGCCGCGGCGCGGTTCTATCCGCGACAGCCGCGAACCATCGCCGCCGTCACCGGCACCAGCGGCAAGACGTCGGTCGCGGCCTTCGCCCGCCAGATCTGGCAGCACCTGGGGAGCGAGGCCGCGAGCATCGGCACCGTCGGCGTGGTGAGCACAAAGCGCAGCGTCTACGGCTCGCTGACGACGCCTGATCCGGTGGCGCTGCATCGGATGATCGACGAACTTGCCGGCGATGGCGTCACGCATCTGGCGCTGGAGGCCTCGTCGCACGGACTCGATCAGTTCCGGCTCGATGGTGTCCGCGTCAGCGCCGGCGGCTTTACCAATCTGTCGCGCGATCACATGGATTATCATCCGGACGTCGCGCATTATCTCGCGGCCAAGCTGCGGCTGTTCACCGATCTGGTGATGGATGGCGGCGCGGCGGTGATCGCAGCCGATCATGAGGTGTCGCAACAGGTGATCGATGCCGCGCGTCAGCGCGGCCTGCGTCTGTTCACGGTGGGCCGCCGCGGCGACGGCGAGGGAATGGGCGTTCGCCTGGTGGATGTCGCCGTCGATGGCTTCACCCAGAAACTCACGCTCACCCATCGCGGCCAACGTCACGATGTGCGTCTGCCGCTCGTCGGTGAATTCCAGGTCGAGAATGCGCTGGTGGCGGCCGGCCTGACCATCGCCACCGGCAGCGACGCCGCGCGCGTCTTCAGCGCGCTTGAGCGCCTTGAGGGCGCCAAGGGGCGGCTCGAACTGGTCGGCCAATCTCACGGCGCACCGATTTTCGTCGATTACGCCCACAAGCCGGATGCCTTAGCCAAGGCGCTGCAGGCGCTGCGGCCTTATGCAAAGCGACGGCTGATCGTGGTGTTCGGCGCGGGCGGCGACCGCGATGCGGGCAAGCGGCCGTTGATGGGCGAGATCGCCGCGCAGAACGCCGACGCCGTGATCGTCACCGACGACAATCCGCGCAGCGAGAATCCCGCCGCGATCCGTGCCGCCATCGTCGCGGCCGCGCCCGGCGCGCGCGAGATCGGGGACCGGGCAGAGGCGATCCGGGCCGCGATCCACGATCTGGAGACTGGGGATGTTTTGCTGGTGGCCGGAAAAGGTCATGAAACCGGCCAGATCGTCGGTGATCGCACGCTGCCGTTCAGCGACCACGAGGCGGTCGCGGCGGCATTGAAAGCAAGGGTTGCATGAGCACACAGCCACTTTGGACGGCCACGGCGATGGCGGAGGCGATGCAGGCGGAGATCGCCGGTGCCCCGTTGCCCGCGATCGGTGGCCTCTCGATCGACAGCCGCACCATCGCGCCGGGCGACGCCTATTTCGCCATCAAGGGCGACGTGCATGATGGTCATGATTTCGTCGAAGCCGCATTGAAGGCAGGTGCGGCGCTGGCCGTGGTGTCGCGTGAGAAGCGCGCGCAATTTGCCGCCGATGCACCGCTGCTGGTGGTTGAGGATGTGCTGGCCGCACTGGTTGCGCTTGCAAAAGCCTCGCGCGCGCGGCTTCAGGGTAAGGTGATCGCCGTCACTGGGTCGGTCGGCAAGACATCGACCAAGGAGATGTTGCGTCAGGTGCTCGAGAAGCAGGGTGCGACGCACGCCTCGGTTGCCTCGTTCAACAATCATTGGGGCGTGCCGCTGTCGCTGGCGCGCTGCCCGGCCAATGTGGCGTTTGCCGTGTTCGAGATCGGCATGAACCATGCCGGCGAGATCACGCCGCTGGTCAAACTGGTGCGGCCGCATATCGCGATCGTCACCACGGTCGAGCCGGTGCATCTGGAGTTCTTCAAGAGCGTCGAAGCGATCGCCGATGCCAAGGCCGAAATCTTCCTCGGTGTCGAGGCGGGCGGAGCGGCGGTGCTCAATCGCGACAATCCGCAGTTCGCGCGGTTGAAGCGGCACGCCGGCAAGGCGGGTATCGCGAACATCGTGACATTCGGCGAGCACGCAAGCGCGGATGCGCGCCTGCTCGATGTGTCGCTGCACGCGGATTGCTCGGCGGTGCACGCCGAAATTCTCGCTCACGACGTGACCTACAAGCTCGGCATGCCGGGCCGTCATATGGCGCTCAACTCGCTCGCGGTGCTGGCGGCGACATCGCTCGCGGGGGCCGATCTCGCGCGCTCCTCGCTGGCCCTGTCGCAGATCGTGCCCGCCGCCGGACGCGGCGTGCGCCGGGTGCTCGATCTCGGCCACGGCACCGCGACATTGATCGACGAGAGTTACAACGCCAATCCGGCATCGATGGCCGCCGCGCTCAACGTCCTCGGCCGGGCTGCCGTCGGCCCGCAGGGACGGCGGATCGCGGTGCTCGGCGATATGCTCGAGCTCGGCCCGACCGGCGCGGAACTGCATCGGGGCCTTGCCGCGGCGGTCTCCGCCAACGGCGTAGACGCGGTATTCTGTTGCGGCCCGCTGATGCAAAACCTTTGGGATGCGCTTCCCTCCGCCAAGCGCGGCGGTTATGCCGAAAGCTCCACGCTGCTTGAGTCGCAGGTCCTGATGGCGCTCCGTGGTGGCGACGCCATCATGGTCAAAGGGTCGCTCGGATCGAAGATGAAAGTGATCGTCAACGCGCTGGAGAAGCGCTTCCCCGATAAGGCCGTCCACGACGACGCGGCGGTATAAGGCGGACTGGATGTTTTATTGGTTGATCGATGCGGTGCCGGCGATCCCGGGCCTCAATGTGTTCCGCTACATCACGTTTCGAACCGGCGGCGCCATGGTGACGGCGGCGCTGTTCGTCTTCCTGTTCGGGCCCTGGATCATCGACAATCTGCGCATTCGCCAAGGCAAGGGACAGCCGATCCGCACCGACGGTCCGCAGACGCATCTGACCAAGAAGGGCACGCCGACCATGGGCGGGCTGATGATCCTGTCCGGTCTCGTGGTCTCCACCCTGCTGTGGGCAAATCCCACGAACCCCTATGTCTGGATCGTGCTGGGCGTGACGCTCGGCTTCGGTCTGGTCGGATTCTATGACGATTATCTCAAGGTCACCAAGCAGAGCCATAACGGCTTCGGCGGCCGCAGCCGGCTGCTGATCGAAGCGGTGATCGCGGCGCTGGCCTGCTACGCCTTCATGCGGCTCGGCCGCGAGCCGCTGTCGAGTTCGCTGGCGATTCCGTTCTTCAAGGAAGTCATCATCAATCTGGGCTGGTTCTTCATCCCGTTCGGCGCGTTCATCGTGGTTGGTGCCGGCAACGCCGTGAACCTGACCGACGGGCTCGACGGCCTTGCCATCGTGCCGGTGATGATCGCCGCCGCCAGCTTCGGCATGATCGCCTATCTCGCCGGCAACGCCGTGTTCTCCGATTATCTGCAGATCAATTACGTCGCCGGGACGGGCGAACTGGCGGTGCTGTGCGGCGCGGTGCTGGGCGCAGGCCTCGGCTTCCTGTGGTTCAATGCGCCGCCAGCCTCGATCTTCATGGGCGATACCGGATCGCTCGCGCTCGGCGGCATGCTCGGCTCGATCGCGGTTGCGGTGAAACACGAGATCGTGCTGGCGGTGATCGGCGGCCTGTTCGTGCTCGAAGCGGTGTCGGTGATCGTGCAGGTCGCCTCGTTCAAGCTCACCGGCAAGCGGGTCTTCAAGATGGCACCGATCCATCATCATTTCGAACAGAAGGGCTGGACCGAGCCGCAGGTGGTGATCCGTTTCTGGATCATCGCGGTCATGCTGGCGCTGCTCGGCCTGTCCACGCTCAAGCTGCGTTGAAGCAATGATCCCTGTCACGTCATTCGCCGGCAAGACGGTTGCCGTGTTCGGGCTCGGCGGCTCGGGTCTTGCGAGCTGCGAAGCCCTGAAAGCGGGGGGCGCCGAAGTCGTTGCCTGCGACGATAATCTCGAGCGGATGGCGCAGGCGGCGCAGGCCGGCTTCATCACCGCCGATCTGCGCAGCGTGACATGGACGAATTTCGCCGCGCTGGTGCTGACCCCCGGCGTGCCGCTGACCCATCCGCAGCCGCACTGGACCGTGCTGGCCGCGCAGCGCGCCGGCGTCGAGGTGATCGGCGACGTCGAGTTGTTCTGCCGGGAGCGGCGTCGTCACGCGCCGAATGCACCGTTCGTCGCCATCACCGGCACCAACGGCAAATCCACCACCACGGCGCTGATCGCTCACCTGATGCGCGAGGCGGGCCACGAGGTGCAGATGGGCGGCAATATCGGCACCGCGATCCTGTCGCTGGAGCCGCCGCGCGCCGGGCGCGTTCACGTCATCGAGCTGTCGTCGTACCAGATCGATCTGTGTCCGTCGCTCGATCCGAGCGTCGGCATCCTGCTCAATGTCAGCGAGGATCACATCGATCGTCACGGCACCATCGCGCACTACGCTGCGGTGAAGGAGCGGCTGGTCGCGGGTGTGCAGCGTGGCGGCACGGCAATCGTCGGCGTTGACGACGGCTGGTGCCGCGCGGTAGCCGATCGCCTCGATCAGGCGGGCAAGCCGGTAATCCGCGTATCGGTGAAGCAGCCGCTGGCGGACGGCATCTATCTCGAGCGTGACGCTATTGTCCGTGCCGCCGGCGGCGCGCGGACCGAACTGGTGCGGATCGGCGGCATCGGATCGCTGCGCGGCGTGCACAACGCACAGAACGCCGCCTGTGCGTCCGCCGCGGCGCTCGCGCTCGGTGTCGATCGCAACGTGCTGCAGAAGGGCCTGCGCAGCTTTCCTGGACTCGCGCATCGCATGGAGCAGGTCGGCCGGGGCGGCAGCGTCTTGTTCGTCAATGACTCCAAGGGCACCAATGCCGACGCGGCGGCGCGCGCGCTCGCCTCGTTCGGCGATATCTTCTGGATTGCCGGCGGCAAGCCCAAGACCGGCGGCATCACGTCGCTGGCCGAGTTCTTTCCGCGCATCCGCAAGGCCTATCTGATCGGGGAGGCGGCCGAGACGTTCGCCGCGACACTCGATCAGTTCAAGGTGCCTTACGAGATCAGCGAGACGCTCGAGGTCGCGGTGCCGAACGCGGCGCGCGACGCGCAGGCGTCGGGGCTTGCGGAGAGCGTGGTGCTGCTGTCGCCAGCCTGCGCCTCGTTCGATCAATTCCCGAACTTCGAGGTGCGCGGCGCGCGGTTCGGCGAACTCGTGCGCGGCCTGGACGGCGTGGAGCCGGTTGTCTGAGCCTTAATCGGCAATTGTTTTGATCTCATTAACGGTCCGGAAACCATGATGGGGGACCAATGGGCAGTTATTGGCCCGCAGGATCCGCCATGATTTCACGCGAACAACGCACCCCGCTTTCGGAATGGTGGTGGACGGTCGACCGGTTGCTGCTGGGCGCCTTCGTTCTCCTGATCCTCTGCGGCGTGATCCTGTCGCTGGCCGCCAGTCCCTCGGTGGCGACGCGCATCGGGCTCGATCCGTTTCACTTCTTCAATCGTCACGTGCTGTTCCTGCTGCCGTCGCTGATCGTGCTGGTGGCGGTCTCGTTCCTGTCGCCGCGACAGGTCCGGCGCAGCGCGCTGATCGTGCTGGTGATCAGCGTCGTCCTGATCGTCGCGACCTTGATGTTCGGCGCCGAGGTGAAAGGCGCCCGGCGCTGGATCACGATCCTCGGCGTCAATATTCAGGCGTCGGAATCCGCCAAGCCCGCCTTCGTCGTGGTGGTGGCGTGGTTGTTCTCTGAATCGGCGCGGCGTCCCGAGATGCCGGCGACCTCGATGGCGCTGGCCATGCTGCTCGGGCTCGTCACGCTGCTGGTGATGGAGCCGGACTTCGGCCAGACCATGCTGATCCTGATGGTGTGGGGCGCGTTGTTCTTCATCGCCGGCATGCGCATGATCTGGGTGTTCGGATTGGCAGGCTCGGCGGCCGCCGGATTGTTCGGCGCCTACCTCCTGGTGCCGCACGTCGCGGCTCGCATCAAGCGGTTCATGGATCCGGCTTCCGGCGACACCTTTCAGGTCGATACCGCGATGGAATCCTTCCTTCACGGCGGCTGGTTCGGCGTCGGTCCGGGCGAGGGCACGGTGAAGCGGATCCTGCCGGACAGCCACACCGATTTCGTGTTCGCCGTTGCGGCCGAGGAATTCGGCATCATCTTCTGTCTGGCGCTGGCCGGCCTGTTCGCGTTCATCGTGTTGCGCACGCTGTCGCGCGCCTACGCCAACGAGGATCTGTTCACGCGCTTTGCGGCGTCGGGTCTCGCCATCCTGTTCGGTGTGCAGGCCGCCATCAACATGGCGGTTAACCTGCATCTCATTCCGGCGAAGGGCATGACGCTGCCGTTCATCTCCTATGGCGGATCATCGATGGTTTCGCTGGCTTATGGTGTGGGTATGATGCTGGCGCTGACGCGGCAGCGGCCCGCGACCGAGATGGCGACGATCGGCGAGATCAACGCCGCGCAGGCTTATGCATAACGGTGACGATAGCCGTGACAGTCATTCGGAAGGTCCTTGAATCATGAGCGCGCCGCTGGTGCTTCTGGCGGCGGGCGGCACCGGCGGGCACCTGTTTCCCGCCGAAGCGCTCGGCGTGGCGCTGATGAAGCGCGGCCTGCGCGTGCGCCTTGTCACTGATGCGCGCGCCTTGCGCTATAGCGGACTGTTCTCCGCGGACATGCTCGATGTCGTGCCCAGCGCCACGGTGCGCGGCCGCTCGCCGCTGGCGCTGGCCAAAACCGGGCTGACGCTGGCCGCCGGCATGGCGGTTGCGCTGCGACTGGTTCGGCGCACCAAGCCGGCAGCGATGATCGGCTTCGGCGGATATCCGACGCTGCCGCCGCTGCTCGCCGCGCGGATGCTGGGCGTGCCGACGCTGGTGCATGAAGCCAATGCCGTGATGGGGCGCGCCAATCGCTTCCTTGCGAGCCGCGTCAACGCTATCGCCACGTCGCTGCCCGGCGTGCTGGATCGCGATCCGGCGCTGGCAGCGAAAACGACGGTGACCGGAACGCCGATGCGGCCGGCGGTTCTCGCCGCGGCCGGCGTGCCGTTCGTGCCGCCGGAGGCCAACGGTGCGTTGCGGATTCTCGTGGTCGGCGGCAGTCAGGGCGCGCGGGTGATGTCGGACATCGTGCCGGCCGCGATTGAGCGGCTGGAGCCGGCGCTATGGCCGCGACTGGTGCTCACGCAGCAGGTGCGCGACGAGGATATGGCGCGGGTGCGCGCCGTCTACGACCGGCTCAAGATCAATGTGGAACTCGCGCCGTTCTTCAGCGACCTGCCGGCGCGGCTGGCCTCGAATCACCTGGTGATCTCGCGTTCCGGCGCGACCACCGTGGCCGAATTGGCCACGATCGGACGTCCGGCGATCCTGGTGCCGCTGCCCGGCGCGCTCGATCAGGATCAGTTCGCCAATGCCGGCGTGCTGGCCGCTGCCGGCGGCGCGATCCGCGTCCTGCAGCCCGAATTCACGCCGGATCGGCTGGCAACCGAGATATCGGGGCTGGCGGGCGAACCTTCGCGCCTTGCTTCCATGGCCGCGGCCGCGCGGGGCATCGGCAAGCTCGATGCGGCCGAGCAATTGGCCGATCTGGTGATCAGAACGGCACAAATCCGGACCCCGCAGACGGCATCTTGACACCCGGGCCGGGTCCGGACTTGCTCCGGCCATCCACCTTTCGCCTGAATCAGCTAGAACAAGGCTCGGACCACCCGGGCCAGTCCGGCGCCGGCGATCAATTGAAAGACTTCAGCCATGAGACTGCCGCGCGAGATCGGCCCCATTCATTTCGTCGGCATCGGCGGCATCGGCATGAGCGGCATCGCCGAAGTGCTGAGCAATCTTGGCTACACCGTACAGGGTTCCGACGCATCGGAAGGGGCCAATGTGGTGCGCCTGCGCGAGAAGGGCATCCAGGTCACCGTCGGCCATACAGCGGAGAACATCGCCGGAGCCGATGTGCTGGTGGTCTCCACCGCGATCAAGCGCGACAATCCGGAACTCCTCGCGGCGCGGGCACGGCGCATTCCGGTGGTACGTCGCGCCGAAATGCTGGCGGAACTGATGCGGCTGAAAAGCTGCGTCGCCATCGCCGGCACCCATGGCAAGACCACGACGACGTCGATGGTGGCGGCGCTGCTCGATGCCGGCGATCTCGATCCAACCGTGATCAACGGCGGCATCATCAATGCCTACGGCACCAATGCGCGGCTCGGCAGCGGCGAGTGGATGGTGGTGGAAGCCGACGAGAGCGACGGCACATTTCTCAAGCTGCCGGTCGATATCGCCATCGTCACCAATGTCGATCCCGAACATCTCGATCACTTCAAGACCTTCGACGCGGTGCAGGACGCGTTCCGCAACTTCGTCGAAAGCGTGCCGTTCTACGGCTTCGCGGTGATGTGCATCGACCACCCGGTGGTGCAGGCGCTGGTCGGCAAGATCGAGGATCGCCGCATCATCACCTACGGCACCAATCCGCAGGCCGATGTGCTGCTGTTCGACCTCAAGGCCGAGAACGGCGGGTCCACCTTCAAGGTGGCGTTCCGGGATCGCAAGGCCGGCACCTCGCATGAGATATCCGATCTCGTGCTGCCGATGCCGGGCCGGCACAATGCGCTCAACGCGACCGCCGCCGTTGCCGTCGCGCACCAACTTGGTCTCGGCGATGATGTGATCCGCAAGGCGCTCGCCGGCTTCGGCGGCGTCAAACGTCGCTTCACCCGCACCGGCGAATGGAACGGCGTCACCATCATCGATGATTACGGCCATCATCCGGTGGAGATCGCGGCCGTGCTGAGGGCCGCGCGCGACTCCAGCAAGGGCAAGGTGATTGCCGTGGTGCAGCCGCATCGCTACACGCGCCTGCAATCGCTGTTCGAAGAATTCTGCACCTGCTTCAACGATGCCGATACCGTCATCGTTGCCGATGTCTATCCGGCAGGCGAGGCGCCGATCCCGGGCGTCGATCGCGACGCCTTCGTGCTCGGACTGCGGGCCCATGGCCATCGCGAAGTGATCGCGCTGGACAATTCCGCGGCGCTCGCCGGCGTGGTGCGCGGCGTCGCGAAGCCGGGCGATTTTGTCGTCTGCCTCGGTGCAGGCAACATCACGCAATGGGCCTATGCGCTGCCGGGCGAATTGAAGGCGCTGGGATAGCGTTCGCCAATCACGCAGGGGAGAATGGATATGGCCGTTCTCAGCGACGAGACATGGCGTCGCCATGCCAATCCGTGGAGCGTATGGACACGCTACGGAGCCTTTCCACTGTTGATCCTCGCGA
>DATMSE010000028.1:0-12668 GCA_035565575.1 Xanthobacteraceae bacterium | reverse complement strand
AAGCCCGGTGCGCACGACAAGTTCATCGTCGAACAGCGCCGGCGCCAGGTAATCCGCCTCGACCCGGCGCACGGCAAAGACAAAGCCCCGCGCCTTCAGCGCCACCTGGTCCAGCCCCAGTCCGCGCAGCCATTCCGACCGCGCCCGCTCGATATATTTCAGGTAGTTGGCATAGTAGACGACGCCGCCCATGTCGGTGTCCTCGTAATAGACCCGCACCTGCATGTGGTGGCGGCCGTCGCGGATTTCACCGTCGAGATGCCCGGTGATCGGCGCGTGTTCCGCCGCGGTCATTGATCGTCGTCCCTGCCGAACAGGCCGAATTGCGACGCATCGCGCGAGGGTTCCGCAAGGCCGAGATGCTTGAACGCGTGCGAGGTCAGCAAGCGCCCGCGCGGCGTGCGTTGCAGGTAGCCGCACTGAATCAGATACGGCTCGATGATGTCTTCGATGGCATCGCGCGGCTCCGACAGCGCGGCCGCCATCGTCTCCACGCCGACCGGGCCGCCGCCATAGTTCAACGCGATGGTGGTGAGATAGCGCCGATCCATCGCATCGAGCCCGGCGGCATCCACTTCGAGCGCGCCCAGCGCGTGGTCGGCGATGTTGCGATCGACCGCCGCGGCATCGGCGGCTTCGGCGAAATCGCGCACCCGGCGCAGCAGGCGGCCGGCGATGCGCGGCGTGCCACGCGCGCGCCGCGCGATCTCGTTGGCGCCGTCCGCCGTCATGCCCATGCCGAGGACCCGCGCGCCACGGCTGACGATGTGCTCCAGTTCCGCGACGGTGTAGAAATTCAACCGCACCGGAATGCCGAAGCGGTCGCGCAACGGATTCGTGAGCAGACCCGCGCGCGTGGTGGCGCCGACCAGCGTGAATTTGGCCAGATCGATTTTCACCGAGCGCGCCGCCGGTCCCTCGCCGATGATGAGGTCGAGCTGAAAATCCTCCATCGCCGGATAGAGCACCTCCTCCACCGCCGGATTGAGGCGATGGATCTCATCGATGAACAGCACGTCGCGTTCCTCGAGGTTGGTCAGCAGCGCGGCGAGGTCGCCGGCCTTGGCGATCACCGGGCCGGAGGTGGCGCGGAAGCCGACGCCGAGTTCCCGCGCCACGATCTGCGCCAGCGTGGTCTTGCCGAGGCCGGGAGGACCGACGAACAGCACATGATCCAGCGCCTCTTTCCGCTTGCGCGCGGCATCGATGAACACCTGCAAATTGGCGCGCGCCTGCGCCTGCCCGACAAAGTCGGCCAGCAGTTGCGGACGCAGCGAGGTATCGCCGATATCATCGGCGCGGCGCTCTGGCGTGACGAGGCGGGAGGGAGTGGTCATGCGACTGCCTTGTCGCAAAACTTCATTGCAACCGCAAACCCGATTGGGCTTTCCTGTTCCCTCCCCCCTTGTGGGGGAGGGTCAGGGAGGGGGGTGAACCACAAATCTTGATCGTGTGAGATACCCCCCTCTCCACCTCTCCCCCACAAGGGGGGAGAGAGCAGGCAGATATTCGCCGGAACTTCATTCCCAATAATGAATGTGAGAAGTTGCTTCACCGCGACAACTCCTTCAAGCCGAGGCGAATGAGTTGCGCGGTTTCGGCTTTCTCGCCGGCGTCGCGTGAGGCGCTGGCGATGGCGGCGGCGGCTTGCGGCTGGCCATAGCCGAGATTGACCAGCGCCGAGATCGCATCCGCCACGGCGCGGGGCGCGCGGGCGTCGTCGATGGCGCCGGAGAGTTTCACCACCGCAGGATCGACATCGGCGAAGGCCGGCGCCCTGTCCTTCAGTTCGGTGACAATGCGCTCGGCGACCTTGGCGCCGACGCCGGGCGTGCGCGCCACCGCCGCCTTGTCGCGCAGCGCAATCGCATTGGCGAGATCGGACGGCGACAAGGTGCTGAGTACCGCCAGCGCAACCTTGGCGCCGACGCCCTGCACCGTCTGCAACAGCCGAAACCACTCGCGCTCGACATCGCTGCGGAAGCCGAACAGCTTGATCTGGTCCTCGCGCACATACGTCTCGATCGACAGCACCGCCGCCTCGCCGGCTGACGGCAACGCCTGCAAGGTGCGCGAGGCGCAATGCACCTGATAGCCGACGCCTTGCACGTCGAGGATCACGTAATCCTCGCCGTAGGAATCGATGAGGCCCTTGAGTTTGCCGATCATGTGACCATCCAGCACCACATACGTCCGTCATGGCCGGGCTTGTCCCGGCCATCCACGTCTTGCAGAGTTGCAATATGGCTGGCGGCTTCGTTTACATTCTGACCAATCGTCCGAACGATATCGATAATCCCGATTGGATCGACCTCTATCCGACCATAACGGGATAAAGACGTGGATGGCCGGGACAAGCCCGGCCATGACGATCGATAGAGAATTGCCCCACCCATCATCCCGCCACCTTCATTCGCAGCGCCGCGCTTTGCCGGTGGTGCGCGTGGGTGATGGCAATGGCGAGGGCGTCGGCGGCATCGGGCGATGTCGGCGCGGCCTTGGGCAGCAGGATCTTCAGCATCACCTGGATCTGATTTTTCTCGGCGTGGCCGGCGCCGACCACGGTCTTCTTCACCTTGTTGGGCGCGTATTCCGCCACCGGAATGCCGAACATCGCCGGCACCAGCATGGCGATGCCGCGCGCCTGCCCGAGCTTCAGGGTGGCGACGCCGTCCTTGTTGACGAAGGTCTGCTCCACCGCCGCCTCGGCCGGCTTGAGATCGCCGAGCACCTGCGCGAGGCCGTCATGGATCGCCAGCAGGCGGCGTGCCAGCGCCATGTCCTCGCGCGTCTCGACCGAGCCGCAACCGACATAGATCAGCCGGTTGCCCTCGATGTCGATCACGCCCCAGCCGGTGCGGCGCAATCCCGGATCAATGCCAACGATGCGAATCGGTGCGGGTCCCATGCCGCATCATAGCCGGCCCGATAGGGGACGGCCAACGCGCGAGGCTGGCTATAACAGCGTTCCACTGAGAATCAGCAGCGCCACGCTGAAATAGATCATGAGCCCGGTGACATCGACCAGGGTGGCTACGAACGGTGCCGACGCGCTGGCCGGATCGAAGCCGGCCCGTTGCAGGATGAACGGCAGCATCGAGCCCGCGACCGAGCCGAACGTCACCACCCCGATCAGCGCAGCCGCGACCGTCAGCGCCACCAGCAGCCAGTGCTCGCCATAGTCGTAGATGCCGAGCTTCTGCCAGACCACCACGCGGACGATGCCGATGACGCCGAGCATGGCGCCAAGAATCATCCCGGTCGGCAGTTCACGAAACGCCACCCGCCACCAGTCGCCGAGCTTGACCTCGCGCAGCGCCAGCGCACGGATCAAGAGCGACGTCGCCTGCGAGCCGGAATTGCCACCCGAACTCATGATCAGCGGAATGAAAAGGGTCAGCACGATCGCCTTTTCCAACTCGCCCTCGAAGTGCTGCATGGCGCTCGCGGTCAGCATTTCGCCGAGAAACAGCACGCAGAGCCAGCCGCCGCGCTTGCGGATCATGCCCGGTAGCCCCACTTGCAGATAGGGCTCGTCGGTCGCGGCCATACCGCCGAACTTCTGCACGTCCTCGGTATTTTCCTCGATGATAGTATCGATGATGTCGTCCACCGTCACAATGCCGAGCACATGCCCGGCCTTGTCGATCACCGGCACCGCCAGCAGGTCGTGCTTCGAGATCAGCCGCGCCACGTCCTCGCGATCGACCAGCGGTGAAGTGGTGATCGGCGCGCGCGACAGGGTCATGATATTAGCTGAGGGCTCGCCGGCGATCAGCCGCCGCAGCGATACCGCCCCAATCAAACGGCGGCTGGCGGCATCCAGCACATAGATGGCATAGACCGTCTCGCGCGTACGCTCGACCTCGCGGATGTGTTGCAGGGTGCGTTCGACGGTCCATGTGGCGGGGACGCTGACGAACTCCGTCGTCATCATCGCGCCGGCGGTGTTCTCCGGATAGGTGAGCAGGTTCTCGATCGTGGTCCGCGTGGTGCGGTCGAGCCCCTGCATCAGCTCGCTACGTAGCGGCTCCTCCAGTTGCTGGACGAGATCGGCGGCGACGTCGGCCGACATTTCGGTCAGCAGGATCACGGCGGTGCGGCGAGGCAGCGCCGCAATGATGTCCGGGCCGCGATGCAGCTCCGGCTTGTCGAGAATCTGGACCGACATCTCGACCGGCAGCAGCAGCAAAACCGCCGCGGCATCATCAGAATCGAGTTGGTTGAGGATTTCGACGTTGTCGGCGACATGCCCGTCGCTGAGCCGCGAGGCCAAGGCCAGCGTGTCGACGGCGCCATCCACCGTTTCGAGGATCTCGTTCATAGCTCACCTTCGGGGACCGCCGACAACGTCAGGATCGGTGAGCTAGCTCGCCAGCTCTCAGACCGCAGGAACCGTTATCGGCAAAGTACCTGGCAAATTGCCCGGACTGTCGCTTGGCATAATGTCGTGGTTTCCAGTGATGAGGCGGCGGCCGCAGCCGATGCCTCGCGCCGCTGAGATGATCCCTCAAAGCGGCGGCGTCAAGAAAAAAGCGCGCAATGGATGTGCGGGCCAAAGACTTCGTCGTCCCCGCGAAGGCCGGACGACGGGACTATCCGCCCAGCTTCGCCATCAGCGCGTCCGACACCTCGAAATTGGCGTAGACGTTCTGCACGTCATCGTGCTCGTTGAGCTGGTCGATGAGTTTCAACAACTTCTCTCCGGTCTCGTCATCGACCGCGACGGTGTTTTGCGGCTTCCAGACCAGCGCCACCTTGCGCGCTTCGCCGAATCGGCCCTCAAGTGCCTTGGCTACCTCGCGGAAGGTGTCCTGCGAGGCATAAATTTCGTGGCCGCCCTCGCCCGAGACGACGTCGTCGGCGCCGGCGTCGATGGCGGCTTCCAGCATGTCATCGGCGGAGGCCTTGTCCGCGTCGTATTCGATGACACCGAGCCGATCAAACATGAATGAGACCGAGCCGGTTTCGCCGAGGTTGCCGCCGGATTTGGTGAAGTAGGAGCGGATATCGGAGGCGGCGCGGTTGCGATTGTCGGTCAGCACTTCCATGATGACGGCGACGCCGCCGGGGCCGTAGCCCTCGTAACGCAATTCGTCATAGCTTTCCGCCTCGTTGCCGCTGGCCTTCTTGATGGCGCGCTCGATGTTGTCCTTCGGCATGTTTTCGGCCCGCGCCGCCAGCACCGCCGCGCGCAGCCGCGGATTCATCGCCGGGTCGGGCGTGCCGAGCTTGGCCGCGACGGTGATTTCCCGCGCCAGTTTGCTGAACAGCTTCGACCTCTGGGCGTCCTGACGCCCTTTGCGATGCATGATGTTCTTGAACTGGGAATGCCCGGCCATGCAGAAAATGCTCCTTGATTTGGTCGCGAAAATACGCCGTCCGACAAGCCTTTAACGAAGCCTATAGCGCCCCGCGCCGAGCGGAATCGCCCGCCAATGCGTCCTGCGACAACGCTTGCCAAGGCGCGGCTTATAAGCCCGGCACCGCCAAATTCAAAGCGTCAGCCGCAGCCTCGCGTCACGATGCGCTGCACCCGATTTGGTTAACCCCCGGTTTACGGGGCGGTGCGATGATCCGGCGGACAGTCACAGATCGGGACATCCTATCATGGCGCTGGCTCTCTTCCGCAAACGAACCGGCGCGGCGGTTGATGCCGAGCCGTCCGGTCCTGCCCCCTCCCCCAGCGTGGCCGCAGCTCCGGGCGCGGAGGGCAGTCGTGACCCGGCCAAGGACATCCTCGGCCTCATGGAACTGGAACTCGGCGCGATGATCCGCCAGCTCGAGCGGGCGGCCGGGGCAGTTTCCGGCGGCGCTGATTCCTCCGCTGCGACCTTGAAGGCTATTCGCGCGCGTGCGGAGGCCCTCACGCAACATACCAGGAGTGCTCGGCAAACTGCCGCGACTTTCGCGGAGGCCGCAGATCGCTTCACCCATTCCGCCGAGGGCATCAGCAGCCAGGTCCGCGAAGCCAGCCGGCTCGCCGACGAAGCCAGTGCAGCGGCCTCCGATGCCGGCACCAATGTCGACCGGTTGCGCAATTCGTCCGCCGCCATCGACAATGTCGTCAACCTGATTGCGACCATCGCCAAACAGACCACGCTTTTGGCGCTCAATTCCACCATCGAGGCGGCGCGCGCGGGCGAGGCCGGGCGCGGCTTCGCCGTGGTCGCTTCCGAGGTCAAGGCGCTGGCGGTGCAGACCCAGCTTGCGACCGAAGAGATCAAAAGGAAGATCGACGCACTGCAGGAAGACGCCGCCAATTCGATCGCGGCCGTGCACCGTATTTCCAGTGCCATCGATGCGATCCGGCCGGTGTTCGGCCACGTCAATGATGCCGTCGCCGAACAAGGCGTCACCACCGGCGAAGTGGTGAGCAATGCCTCCACCGCCTCAAGCTTCATCGCATCGGTCGGCGATAGCGCTGCCGATATCGAGATGGCGACGCGCGAGGCCGAGGCTCATGGCATCGAGGTCGCCAAGGCAGGCGAGGCGGTGACGCAACTCACCGACAAACTGAAGGCACGCTGCGCCGTGCTGTTGCGGCGGGGTGATCCGAATGACTGGCGCATGCGCGAACGGCTGCCGTGCCATCTTGAGATCGCAATCGCAGGCGGCGCCCGGCCGCTGCAAGCGTCGGTCTACGAACTCTCGCTCGAGGGCGTATTGATCGGCGGCTCGGCGGCCCAAGGGCTGCCGCTCCAGACCCCGCTGAGCGCAACACTGCGGGACATCGGCGAATGCACAATTCGGGGCATCGAGAAAGGTCCGGCCGGCGTTAAAGCAATATTCGTCTCACCAAGCACCATGTTCAGTGACGCCGTCGAAGACCGGCTCTGGGCCATCCACGATGAGAATACCGAATGCGTCACGCGCGCGATGGAAGCGGGCGAGACGCTGTCGAAGATGTTCGACGATGCCGTCTCAAGCGGCGCGATCACCCTCGAGGACTTGTTCGACGAGAACTACCTCGCGATCCCGAATACCGATCCGGTTCAGCATCGCACCCGCTTCCTCGACTGGACCGAACGCGCGCTGCCTGCCTTCCAGGAGGCTTTCCTCGGCAAGGACCAGCGTATGGCGTTCAGCGTCGCGGTTGACCGCAACGGTTATCTGCCGGTGCACAACAAGATTTACTCGCAGCCGCAACGGCCGGGCGATGCGGCGTGGAACACCGCCAACAGCCGCAACCGTCGCATCTTCAACGACCCCGCTGGCCTCGCCGCCGGCCGCAACACCCGGCCCTATCTGATCCAGAGCTACGCCCGCGACATGGGCAACGGCTTGACCGTGATGATGTGCGAGATCGACGTACCGATATGGGTACAGGGCCGTCACTGGGGCAGTTTTCGGACGGCGTATAAGTTGTAAGTTCGGCGCCGCAGCGACTTCGCCGAGGCAAGGCCTGTGAGATTGGCCGCGCGAGAGCGTTACTTGAACTCCCGCGTCTTGGGCGGGCTCACCAGAACGACGGCACCGCGCGCTCCAGCCGCCCGCCGATGCGGACCGGCGCGACCTTCAGCGCAAGCCCCGTCGCATCGTCGGTTTCCACCGCGACGCCGCTCATTGTCGCGAGGCCGGTCGCCGGCTCGAAACGTGCCGAGGGAATACCGGTAGTGAAACGGCGCAGCGGTTCTTCCTTCTGCATGCCGATGACGGAATCGTAATCGCCGGTCATGCCGGCATCGGTCATGTAGGCCGTGCCTCCAGGCAGGATTTGATGATCCGCGGTCGGGATATGCGTATGGGTGCCGACCACGAGGCTGACGCGACCATCGCAAAAGTGGCCGACACCTTGCTTCTCGCTGGTGGCTTCGCAGTGAAAGTCGACGACGATGGCATCGGCCGCCTGCCGCAGCGGGCAGGCTTCGATTTCGCGGTCGATCATCGTGAACGGATCGTCGACCGGCTCCATGAACAGCCGGCCGAGCGCGTTGATGACCAGCGCGCGCTTTCCAGTCCTGGTTTCGACCAGCGCCGCGCCGCGCCCCGGTGTGCCGGGCATATAATTGATCGGACGCACCAGGCGCGGGGCGCGCTCGATAAACACCAGCGCCTCCTTCTGATTCCACGAGTGATTGCCGAGCGTCACCGCATCCGCGCCAGCGTCGAGAAAGTCGTTATAGATCGCCTCGGTGATACCGAAGCCGCCTGCCGAGTTCTCACCATTAACGACGGTGAGATCAATTTTCCAATCGGCAATGACTTTGGGAAGATATTCGACAATCGCGTCGCGGCCGGATCTGCCGACCACGTCGCCGATGAACAGGATGCGCAATTGAACTAGCTCCGCAAATCGATGGCCTCGAGGTCGGTTAAAATGACATCGAGTAACGCATCATGGGATGATGCCGGCACAGTTTCGACCTCCTGCACGGCAAAAGCAACTCCCGCTGCCACGATTTGACCTGCCGCACGCAATGTCAGGAGCGTGCGATCGTAATAGCCGCCGCCGTAACCAATGCGGTGGCCACGGCGATCAAATGCCGCCAGCGGAGCCAGCACGATATCGGGTACGAGCAGCGGGGCAGCCTCGACCGGGTGCCGAGTGCCGAACAAGCCCTGAATGAGAGGATCATTCGGCTGCCACATCCGAAAGCACAGCGGGGCGTCGCGCGTGATAACAACTGGCAGCGCGAGCAGCGCACCGCGCTCGGCAAGGCGACGCATCAAGGGCAGCGGATCGGCCTCGCCACGCATCGGCATATAGCCGGCAATCACAGCGCCACGCACAATGCCGAACAGATCGGCGTAAGCCGCAAGCCGTTGGGCAGCAGCTTCGCGGGCCAGATCATTCAACGCATCCCGCCGCGCCAGCGCGGCGGTGCGCAGTACTTGTTTGTCAGGATGGGGTGAAGACCGATGCTCCAACATTCACTCCGGCTTGCCCCGGCCATCCACGTCATCTTTGCTGTTAGGAAGATAGACGTGGATGCCCCGCACAAGGCCGGGCATGACGACAACTATAATCTTAAAAGCAAAGTGCGAAGCCGCAATCGCCGTTGAAGCGCTCGATCCCGGAGTTCCCTACGAAAGTAGGTGGGCACCATATGTCCGGGTCCACGGACCCGGCCAGGGACAGTTCCCTAAAGGATCGATAAGGCCCCGGGGATGTATGGCTCCTGACGCGCGTCACAGCCTCGCGGGAGACAATGTAATAGCGATATCGCGTGAATGCCAGAGCGGCGTGGGGCGAACCTCTCTTCGGAGTCGTCCCCGCGAAGGCGGGGACCCAGAACCCCTAGCCTTTGTTGTTATCGCAAACGTGAGACAGAAAAAACAACGAGCGCTTTCGCCTCACGACCGCTGCGGCGTATGGGTCCCCGCCTTCGCGGGGACGACTTGCGGGAAGGCTGCTATCAACCGACGACAAAGCACGCGACACGTGATCACCCGATCGCGATGCCGTTGCCGACGGTGCGATTGAGCACCTGCGTGGTTTTCTCGATGCGTTCGGCAGCGGCGTTGAGCGCGGCCGACACAGCGTACTGCGTCGCGCGGTTGCGTTCGGCGGCAGCGACGCGCACATCACGCAGCGAATCCACCTCATCCTGTAGCGCGCGAATGCGTTCGTTGGCATCGAGCAGTTCGTCGGCGACCATCAATGCCGCCATCACCGTGAGTCGCGCGTCGCCGATCTCGCCGAACTTGCCGCGCAGTTCGACAATGCGCGCCTCGAAATTGTCGGCGAGGCTCATCAGCCGCTGCTCCTGGCCGTCCTCGCAGGCCATGCGGTACTGGCGGCCGTTGATGGTGACGTTGATGTGATTCATCCTTCGTCCTCCACCTCATCGAGCATCGTGCGAATTGTCGCGATAGCCGCATCGAGTCGTTCGGCGATCTCGCGATTGGTCCGCTCCAGCTTGCGCGAGCGCACCAAGGTGTTATCGAGTTCATCAGCGAGCCGTGAACGATCAGCTCCCAGTGCCTGGATGCGGTTGGCGAGTTCGTCCTCATCGCGATCGGCATCGCGACGCCGCTCCACCGCACTTTCCAGCGCATCCAGCGCAGCAACCAACCGGCGCGTCGCGCGTTCGATCTCTGCCGATCCACCAGCAGTGGCGGCAGGTTCGTCAAGGCTGGCGTGAGGAGGCCGATTGTTCATGCCGACTTTCGCGACCTTTCTGGTGGCCAGATTCTCACATTTGCATCCGTCTCAGCAGAAGGTTTGCAGATGTTCGAACCATGGCCTCCGGCAAATATAAGATTCCAGTGCAGTTTTGAATTCGCCATTCGCTTGCCGGTTACGCTGTAGAGCAGATTGCGAAGGTCGAACTCACCCTATCGGAACTCAACCGCAGCCAGGATGTAGCTCACGCTTGACTGAACGGCAAAAAACGCGGTCCGGCAGGCGCTTAGTTGCGGAAATTTACGTGGCAAGGCAGCCAAGTGCAATGTCGCCGGGCAGCTATGCACCGCAAAGCGGCCGGAAGCAGTGGGCAGCCCCCTGCCGCCCTTGGACTCATGGGGTGCAGATGCTATTCAGCCCTGCCCACCCAAACTCCTTCCGAGCGGCATTTTTTCACCCCGGCGTCAAACCCGGTCCCGAAACCTTTGATTTACAGGCAATGTCCATGACGACGCGCGTTGAACCCTCGAAAATGGCCAATGCGATCCGGGCCCTTGCCATGGACGCGGTAGAAAAGGCCAAATCCGGCCATCCGGGCCTGCCGATGGGCGCCGCCGATGTCGCGACCGTGCTGTTCACCCAGTTTTTGAAGTACGATGCGGCAGAACCGAACTGGCCCGACCGCGATCGTTTCATTCTTTCCGCCGGCCATGGCTCGATGCTGCTCTATGCGCTCCTGTACCTGACCGGGAACAAGGAAATGACGCTGGAGCAGATCAAGAACTTTCGCCAGCTCAACTCAAAAACGCCCGGCCATCCCGAAAATTTCATCACGTCCGGTGTCGAAACCACGACCGGCCCGTTGGGCCAGGGCATTGCCACTGCGGTCGGCTTCGCACTGGCGGAACGGCTGCTTGCGGCTGAATTCGGTGGAGATGTCGTCGATCACTACACCTACGTGCTGTGCTCGGACGGCGACCTGATGGAAGGCATCAGCCACGAAGCCATCGCGCTGGCCGGGCATCTCAAGCTCAACAAGCTGATCTTCCTCTATGACGATAACGGCATCACCATCGACGGTCCCATCTCACTGACCGATGACGTCGATCAGGTGGCGCGGTTCAAAGCCCATGGCTGGAACGCCAAGCAGATCGATGGCCATGATCCGAAGGCCATCGCATCGGCCATTCGCCGTGCACAGAAATCCGACCGACCCTCGCTGATCGCGTGCAAGACCACCATCGGTTTCGGCGCGCCCAACAAGGCCGGCACCTCCAAGGCGCATGGCGAGCCGCTCGGTGCGGATGAACTCGCCGCCGCCAAGAAGGCGCTGGACTGGAACTACGGCCCGTTCGAAATCCCCGACGACGTGCTAGCGGCGTGGCGCAAGGCCGGCAAGAAAGGCTCGGCCGCGCGCAAAAACTGGCGCAAGCGGTTCGAGGCCATGCCGGAGGCGCGGCGCGCCGAGTTCCAGCGCCGGGTGATCGACCGCAAGCTGCCGGCCGATCTCGACGCGGTGATCGGCAAGCTCAAGGACAAGCTCGTTGCGGAGCCGCAGACGGTCGCGACCCGCAAGGCCAGCGAACTGGCGCTCGATGTGCTGGTGCCGGCGGTGCCGGAACTGCTGCTGGGCTCGGCCGACCTGACGCCCTCCAACAACACCCGTACCAAGGGCTTGAAAGAGGTGCAGCCCGGCCAATATGACGGCCGCTATATCCATTACGGCATCCGCGAGCTCGGCATGGCCGCCGCGATGAACGGTATCGCGCTGCATGGCGGTTTCCGCCCGGCCGGCGGCACCTTCCTGTGCTTCACCGATTATGCCCGCCCTGCGATGCGGATTTCGGCGCTGGCGCATATTCCGGTCATCTACATCATGACCCACGATTCCATCGGGCTCGGCGAGGACGGCCCGACCCACCAGCCGGTCGAGCACATCGCGGCGCTGCGGGCGATGCCGAACATGCGGGTGTTCCGCCCGGCCGATCCCGTCGAAACCGCTGAATGCTGGCAACTGGCGTTGGAACGCCTCAAAGGCCCCACCGTGCTGGCGCTGTCGCGGCAGAATCTGACCCCGGTGCGGACCAGCCAGGAGACCGCCAATCGCTGCGCCACCGGCGGATACGAGCTGGTGCCAGCGAACGGTGAAGCCAAGGTGTCGATTTTCGCCTCCGGCTCGGAGGTCGAGATCGCGGTGGCGGCGCAGAAGCAACTGGCCGAGCGCGGCATCGCCGCGCGCGTCGTCTCGGTGCCCTCGCTCGAACTGCTGTTGGAGCAGTCCGCCGAGAAGCGGGCGGCGATCATCGGCAACGCGCCGGTGAAGATCGCCGTCGAGGCCCAGGTGCGGTTCGGCTGGGATGCGGTGATCGGCACCGACGGCACCTTCATCGGAATGCACGATTTCGGCCACAGCGCCCCCGCCAAGGACCTCTACAAGCACTTCGGCATCACCGCCGAGGCGGTGGTCGAGGCCGCCGCCAAGCGTTTGCAGGGAAAGTAACGATAGCGTTTTGAGTTTTAATGGAACCATTGATCACGACACGGGGCACGCTCCCTCTCCCATTGGGAGAGGGTTGGGGTGAGGGGTTACAGCCTCAAT
>DATMSE010000027.1:0-17938 GCA_035565575.1 Xanthobacteraceae bacterium | reverse complement strand
CGGACACCGAGCGCGAGGCGCTGGTGCAGCGCATGAGCCTGTTACGGTTCGTCACGCCCAGGGCCGAGTTCGTCATCGCGCCTGCGACCTGGCTGCGCATGAAGAACGATATTCTGGCGACACTTGCAAAATTCCATGCCGACAATCCGAACCTGTCGGGCATCGGCCTTGAGCGAATGCGGCTGCAACTCGAACCGCGGCTGCCGGCGCCGGCATTTGCCGCGCTGCTGCAAGGGCTGGCGCGGACCAGGGACATCGCGCTTGACGGCGCGTGGATACGCCTGCCGAGCCACGAAGTGCGGCTGACGCCGAACGACGAGGCGCTGTGGAACAAGGTGCGGATTTTCATCGGCGGCGAGGGACGTTTCCGGCCGCCGCGCGTGCGCGATATCGCCGGCTACACCGGCGTTGCCGAGCCGGACGTGCGACGGCTGTTCAAGCTGGTCGGGCGCATGGGACGCGTCGACGAGATCGCCCACGATCATTTCTTCCTGCGGGCAACGGTGGCCGAGATGGTTGCCGTAATGGTGAGCCTGTCGGAGCAGGCGCCCGACGGGCAATTCACCGCCGCGCAATTCCGCGACAAATTCGACAACGGCCGCAAGGTCGCGATTCAGATACTTGAATTTTTCGACCGGCATGGTGTTACAATCCGCAGAGGCGATCTGCGCCGTGTCAACAAGCATCGGCTTGACCTGTTTCGCAGGCCGGCCGATGAAGCGGCGCCGAATAGCTTGGAGACAAGCACGGCGCCGAAGATCGAAACGATTGGAAGAGCATCGTTCCCGGTGGGGCGTCCGGACTTCAAATCCGGGAAGGGCCGCGAGTCGGTTCTTGGTGGGTTCGACTCCCATTCTCTTCCGCCACCCCTCAACAAGCACGGGAGCGCGCGATGACGGCCCAACCTCTGACGGCGTTGCTCGACGATCTCGATCAGATCGCGCACACCGCCGCTGTGAACGAGGAAAATTTCCGGAAGGAAGCGGCGGCGCGTTTCCGGGAGCTTGAGCAGGATCGTGCCTTCGGCTTTCGGCGCCTCAACTTGATGCGAAGCGTAACCTCGGCGCTGTCCGGCTGCGAGACGCAGGAGGACGCTCTGGTGAAGGGCTCCGCCGCTTTCCTGCACGAACTCGGCTGGAGCGGCACCAGCGACACGCAACAGGAGACGCTGCAGCGCTTCGAGCCGGTCATCATTGCGTGCTGGCAGGCGGCGCAAGGCGATCCGGAGCAGCCCGAAGCAGCACCGAATTCCGCCGCCATCATCGAGAAGTTGCGCGCGTTCGAGGCCTGGTTCGCGGAAAACCGCAATGGTCCGTTCCTGAGCATCATGGAGCGGGAAATCGTGGAGCTGCCGCTTGTCGAAACCTGCTAAGCATAAGAAGCTCGACGATTTTCTTTTCGACGATTGGGTGGTGCGCGAATTTCGCCGCACCGGCGGCTTCACCGCGCTGATTATTCTGGTCTCGACCGCCAATCTCGGCGTCTTGCCGCTGCGTTCGACCTTCACGCATGTGATCGGCGCCGAACTCGACTGGCACCATTTCACAATGCTGATGCGTGGTGCCAATGTGCCGTGGGATGGCGTGCTGCTGATGCCGATCACTGATGACGACGGCGGTCCGGTGGAGGACGCCAAGGCGGCCGAGGCGCTGCGCGAGCTTGAAGACCGCGTCAACGCCGACCGCATGGTGGTCAACGAAGGCCACTTCTTCGACACCTGGGGACGCCGCATGAAGGTCGAGCCGGCGCAGGCGAATTGAAGGGACATACATTTCGCTTGTTCGTCATGCCCGGCTTGATGCCGGGCATCCACGTCTTAAGGGCATCGCAAGTCCAAAGACGTGGATGGCCGGGACAAGCCCGGCCATGACGATGATGATGATCAAGTCCGTCATTGCGAGGAACGTAGCGACGAAGCAATCCAGTCCTTGCTTCGTGACTTCTGAATTGCTTCGCGGAGCCTGTGCTCGGA
Source organism: Xanthobacteraceae bacterium (assembly GCA_035565575.1). Classification (GTDB taxonomy): domain Bacteria; phylum Pseudomonadota; class Alphaproteobacteria; order Rhizobiales; family Xanthobacteraceae; genus 62-47. The sequence continues at coordinate 15,966 of DATMSE010000027.1, read as the reverse complement.
CAACGCGGAGCGTTGATCCGAGTGCTCGCAATGACGGCGGAGGTGCGTAGTGTTCGATCAGCTCTCGATCCGAACCTGCGCCGGGCCGGCCTCGGCGTGGCCGATGATTTTTGCCGAGGTGAATCCGGCATCGACCACCTTCTTCAAAATCGCCTCGACATGGTCCGGCGCGCAAGCGACCAAGAGGCCGCCCGAGGTCTGCGGATCGGCCAGCAGGTCGCGTTGCCATTCCGGCATGCCGGGCGGTAGTACGATGGACGCGCCGTAGCTCGCCCAGTTGCGTTTCGAGGCGCCGGTGATGAAGCCGCTTTTGGCCAGTTCATCGGCGCGCGAGAACAGCGGCACGTTCTTCGCGTCGATCACCAGCGACAGTTTCGATTCACGCGCCATCTCGAAGGCATGGCCGAGCAGGCCGAAGCCGGTGACGTCGGTGATGGCATGAACGGCAGGATCGGCAGACAGTTCGCCGCCGACCCGGTTGAGTTGCGTGGTCGAGGCGACCATCTCGGCGTAGCCGTCGCCGTCGAGCTGGCCTTTCTTGATCGCGGCGGAATAGATCCCGACGCCAAGCCCCTTGGTCAGGATGAGCGCGTCGCCCGGCCTGGCGTCGGCATTGCGGCGCACCTGTTCGGGCCGGCAAATGCCGATCACCGCGAGGCCGTAGATCGGCTCCGGCGCATCGATGGAGTGGCCGCCGCCGATCGGAAAGCCGGCATCGGCGCAGACCGCCGCGCCGCCGCGCAGGATTTCGCGCACCACATCGACGGAAATCTTGTCGAGCGGCATGCCGAGGATCGCCAATGCCAGGATCGGCTTGGCGCCCATGGCGTAGATGTCGGAGATCGCATTGGTGGCGGCGATGCGGCCGAAGTCGAAAGGATCGTCAACGACCGGCATGAAGAAGTCGGTGGTGGCGACGATGCAGGTGTTGTCGTCGACCTGCCAGACGGCGGCATCGTCGCCGGTGTCGGCGCCGACCAGCAACTGGCGGAACGGCGCGGCGGCAGGTTGGCCGGCTAACAGTTCCTGCAACACCGATGGCGCGAGCTTGCATCCGCAGCCGCCGCCATGGGCAAGGCTTGTGAGGCGGACGATGGGGGCGTTCATTGTCAAATCTCCCGATCGCGCCGCGCCGCGGCAGGTTCACCGACAGTCCGCGCGCTGCGCGAAGCGGAGAGAGACAAGGATAGAAGGATCATAGGCCGGAATGCGCCGGCAATGCAAACTGCATGGGCCGGGAAGAGAGCATGCGCGCGGTCAGACGATACGGCTCTTGCGGTCGCCCCAGTAGCGGTCACGCAGCAGCCGCTTGTAGAGCTTGCCGGTCGGCAGGCGCGGCAACTCGGCTTCGAAATCGATCGAGCGCGGGCATTTCTGGTGCGACAAATTCTTGAGGCAGAACTGTGTCAGTTCCTCCGCGAGAGCTTGATCCGGCGCGATGCCCGGCATCGGCTGCACCACGGCTTTCACCTCTTCGCCAAGGTCTTCGTTCGGCACGCCGAACACCGCGGCATCGGCAACCTTCGGATGCGTGATCAAGAGGTTCTCGCATTCCTGCGGATAGATGTTGACGCCGCCGGATACGATCATGAAGGTCGCGCGGTCGGTGAGATACAGAAATCCGTCGTCGTCGACGTATCCGATGTCGCCGACCGTGCTCATGCTGCCATCCGCCGAGCGGGCTTCTGCGGTGCGCTTGGGATCGTTGAAGTATTCGAACGGCGTCGCGGTCTTGAACCATAGGGTGCCGGGGGTTTCCTTCGGGCAGGGCTGCATGTTCTCGTCGAGCACGTGCAGTTCGCCGAGCAGCACTTTGCCGACCGTACCGCGATGCGCCAGCCACTGTTCGGTGTCGCAGGCAGTGAAACCGAGCCCTTCGGTCGCGCCGTAATATTCGTGGATGATCGGTCCCCACCAGTCGATCATCTGCTCCTTCACCCGCGGCGGGCAGGGGGCGGCGGCGTGGATGGCGACCAGCAGCGAGGAGACGTCGTAGCGATCGCGCACGGCATCCGGCAATTTCAACATGCGCGAGAACATCGTCGGCACGAGCTGGGTATGCGTCGGCCGATATTTTTCGACCAGCTGCAGATAATGCTCGGGGTCGAAGCGTTCCATGATGATGGCGGTGCCGCCGTTGCGGATCACCAGGTTGACGGCGGCCTGCGGCGCCGAATGATACAACGGCGCCGGCGAGAGATAGATCAGACCTTCCCGGTAGCGCCACAGCTTGTTGAGAAAGTCGAACAGCGGCAACTGCTGGGAGGGGAGCTGATCGGGAAGCGGACGGACGATGCCTTTCGGCCGCCCGGTGGTGCCCGAGGAATATAGCATCGCCGTACCGAGGCTTTCATCCGCGATCGGTGTGGCGGGGAGGCAGGCGGTGGCCTCGTCGAGGTTGAGAATCGTCGTGCCGTTGCCGGGTCCGTCGACCACGAGGCTGACCTCGACCTTAGGGCATTGGCGCAGTGCTTCCTCGGCGATTGCCCGCTTTTCCTCGGAGAAGATCAGCACGCGGGATTCGCTGTTGTTGATGATGTAAGCGAGTTCGTCCGCCTTCAGATAGGAGTTGATGCAGGTGAAATAGAGACCCGCCCGCTCGCCGGCACCGCAGCATTCCAGATAACGCGCATTGTTCTCCATGAAGATGGAGTAGTGATCGAGGCGTTTGAGGCCGCGGTTGCGCAGGAAATGCGCCAATCGGTTGGTGCGCGCTTCCAGTTCGGCATAGGTGACGGTCTCCCCGGTACTCGCCATGATGAAGGCGGGCTGATCGGCGCGCGTCTTGACGTGGCTGCCCGGATACATGTGCGTCGACTCCCTGCTGGACGAGGTGCCGGATTTGCCCGGTCGTTGGTCGTTCGATCGCCGACAGCATATCGCCGGCCAAGGCGCTGGCAAGGCGGCTCGATCCGCCAGTCCGGTTCTTCATGTCGCAGGTTTGCGTGGCCACGCCGTCCGGCCGCATGATGCGAAGGGCGGAGTGGCAAAAATCACCGGTTCGTCTATAGAAGCTCGGCTCACGCGAGATACCGAGATCGATGTCTTCCCCGCCGTCCTGGCTCCGTCCCCTGTCCGGTGCTTCACCGCGCCGACGGTTTTCGCGTCGATGCTGCATTGCAATAAAGGCTGCGGCCGTCATGATCCCGGTGTGCGAATAGCATCATGACGGATCTCGCGCGCGAAGCGGCTGGCGATTTTGACGCGAGAGTTCCTGGCAGAAAATCGATCGCTCGGCGGATCGTCGCCGCGGCGGCGGCGCGCAATCCTTACGATCTCGCCGCGCTGCTGTTGCTCGTGGTTCTGACCGGGCTGGTGATCGCGACTTTCCGCGATTACGCCATCACCAATGACGAGTGGATTCAGCATCGCTACGGCGAACTAATCGTCGCTTACTATCGCAGCGGCTTCACCGATCGCGCCGTCTTCGAACTCGACAACCTTTATCTGTATGGCGGGTTGTTCGACAGCGTTGCGGTGTTGCTCGGCCATGTCGTGCCGATGGATGTCTACGACCTGCGTCACCTGATGTGCGGTCTGATCGGCCTTGGCGGTCTGGCGGCAGCGATGGCCACCGCGCGGCTGATCGGCGGAGCCCGGGCCGGACTGATGGCGGGTGTTGCGCTCGCGGTCTGCGGTTCGTGGTACGGCACCATGTTTCATCACAGCAAGGACATCCCGCTGGCGGCCGCCATGGCGGGCGCGCTCTATTTCCTCCTGCGAGCCGCACGCGATCTGCCTACGCCGAAGCCGCGCGATATCGTAGGCTTCGGGCTGATGACCGGCGCGGCGCTCGGCATCAAGGTGCTCGGCCTGCTGCTGGTCGGTTATGTCGGCGTCGCGATCCTGCTGAGCATGCCGGCGATGCCTCTGACGTCGCCGCCGGCGCGCCGCTTTGTTGCGGGTGCCGTGGTTCGTTTCGTGCCGGCGCTGGCGATCGCCTACGTCATCATGATCGTGACCTGGCCCTGGTCGGCGCTGGCGCCGCTCAATCCGATCCGCGGTTTGTTCAGCTTCGCTGAATTTCACTACAACATCCGCACGGTGCTGGATGGCACGGTGTATCGGATGGCCACCATCCCGCGCCTGTATGTGCCGATCTATATCCTGATCAAGCTGCCGCTCCTGATGCTCGCCGGGGCTGCGCTGGCGATAACGCTGGCAGCCATCTCTGCGCTGACCCCGTCCGCTCTCGGACGCCGGACGCGCAACCAGATCGCCATCGTCGCCTTCGCCGCCGTCTTTCCGGTGCTGTGCGAAGTGGTGGCGCATGGGCCGGCCTTCTGCGGTCTGCGGCATTTCCTGTTCGTGCTGCCCCCGCTCGCCGTCCTTGCCGGTGTCGGACTGGACTGGACCGTCGCCCGGCTCGCGGCCGTCAGCCGTCTGCTCGGTGTCCTGGCGCTCGTTATCGTGGTTCCGGGTTTCGGCTGGAACGCGATCACGCTCTACCGCCTGCACCCGTATCAGTACCTCGTGTTCAATCCGCTGGTGGGGGGCCTCGAGGGCGCTTCGCGTCGTTATGCGATGGACTACTGGTTCACCATCATGCCGGAGGCGGTGGATGGGCTGGAGGCTTACCTCGATCGCACCGAACCGGTCCTAAGCCGTGATCCGAGCCACAGCTATTCGGTCGCGATCTGCGGCGAGCGGGCGGCCTTTGTGAAGAAGGCCAGGCCGCACTTGCGGTGGGCCGAGATCTGGGAAACCGCCGATTTCTTCATCGCGCCGACCCACATGAACTGTGACCGTGACAGCCAGGGCCAGGTGGTGGTCACCGTCAAGCGGCTCGGCGTTCCGCTCGGGTATGTCAAGGACCAGCGCCCGATCCTGCGCAGCCGGCGGACCGGCTGAGGTTTGTCGCGAAGCCGGGGTAAGGACGCTGCCGTCCACGCCGGACTTGTGCTAACAGTGAGGCATGAACGCCAACGTCAAAATCGAAATCAGGCATTCGACCTGTCCCCACGATTGCCCCTCCGCCTGCGCCCTTGATATCGAGGTGATCGACGGCACCACCATCGGCCGGGTCCGCGGTTCGAAACTGCAGAGCTATACCGCCGGCGTCGTCTGCGCCAAGGTCGGGCGCTACGCCGAGCGCATCAATCATCCGGATCGCGTTAAATATCCGCTGCGTCGGGTCGGTGCGAAAGGTGAGGGCCGTTTCGAACGCATCTCATGGGACGAGGCGCTCGACGAGATCGCCGCGCGTTTCAACGCGGCCGAGCAGGAGTTCGGCGGCGAGTCGGTGTGGCCCTATTACTACGCCGGCACCATGGGACTGGTGATGCGCGACGGCATCAATCGCCTGTCGCACGTCAAGAAGTATTCGCGCTTTTACAGCACGATCTGCTCGACCATCGCGTGGGCCGGTTATGGCGCCGGCACCGGCAAGGTGATGGGCGTCGATCCGCGCGAGATGGCGAAGTCCGATCTCATCGTGATCTGGGGCACCAATCCGGTTTCCACCCAGGTCAACGTGATGACGCACGCCACCCGCGCCCGCAAGGAGCGCGGCGCGCGGATCGCGGCCGTCGACGTCTACGACAACGAGACGATGAAGCAGGCCGACATCAAGATCCTGCTGCGGCCCGGCACCGACGGCGCGTTTGCATGTGGCGTGATGCATGTGCTGTTTCGCGAGGGCTTTGCCGATCGCGCTTACCTCGCGAAATATACCGATTGCCCCGACGAACTCGAGGCGCATCTTGCCAGCCGCACGCCGCAATGGGCGTCGGCGATCTGCGGCGTGCCGGTGAGTGAGATCGAAGCCTTCGCGCGTGCCGTCGGCCAGACGCCCCGTTCGTACTTCCGGCTCGGTTACGGCTTCACCCGCAGCCGCAACGGCGCGGCGCAGATGCACGCGGCGCTGTGCATCCCCGCCGTCACCGGCGCTTGGCAGTACGAGGGTGGCGGTGCGTTCTTCAACAACGGCGCGATCTGGAATTTTGACAAGACGCTGATCGAAGGGCTCGACGTCGTCGACAAGAGCACGCGGCGGCTCGATCAATCGAAGATCGGCCGCATCCTCACCGGCGATGCCGAGGCGCTGAAGGGCGGCGGCCCGGTGAAGGCGATGCTGATCCAGAACACCAACCCCGCGGTGGTGGCGCCGGAGCAGGCATTGGTGCGGCAGGGTTTTGCCCGCGAGGATCTGTTCGTCGCGGTGCACGAGCAGTTCATGACCGAGACGGCGCAGGTTGCCGACATCGTCTTGCCGGCCACCATGTTCATGGAGCACGACGATCTCTATTACGGGGGCGGCCATCAGCACATCTCGATCGGCGCCAAGCTGGTCGAACCACCCGGCGAATGCCGCTCCAATCACGAGGTGCTGCAGGGCATCGCCAAGCGGGTCGGCGCGCAGCATCCGGCATTCGAAATGACCGCACGGGACATCATCGATGCAACCCTTCGCGCCAGCGGCCACGGCAGCGCCGAAGGACTTCTGGCGGACATGTGGCGCGACTTGCAGCCGGATTTCCGCGCCTCGCATTTCCTCGACGGCTTTGGCCACAGCGACGGCAAGTTTCACTTCAAGGCGGATTGGCCCAACGTTCCGGTGCCGGTCAATGAGCGTAACGGCGCGTGGGACAAGATGCCGGCGCTGCCGGATCATTGGGCGGTGATTGAGGAGGCAGATGAGGCGCATCCGTTCCGGCTCGCCACCAGTCCCGCGCGCAGTTTCCTGAATACCACCTTCAACGAGACGCCGTCGTCGAAGGCGCGCGAGGGCGTGCCCTCGGTCATGATCCATCCGGACGACGCACGCGGGCTCGGCATTGCCGAAGGCGATCTGGTGACGCTCGGCAACATGCGTGGCGAAACCCATCTCACCGCGCGGCTGTTTCCTGGCGTGCAGCGCGGCGTGCTGATCGCGGAATCGGTGCATCCCAATCACGCCCATGTCGGCCATCGCGGCATCAACATGCTGACCGGCGCGGAAGCGGTTGCGCCCTATGGCGGCGCCGCGTTCCACGACAACAAGGTGTGGGTGCGCAAGGCGGCGCTTGCGGGAGCCACTTGATCGATGGCTGCCATGGACGCACTTCACATCGCGGTGCTCGCGGGCGATGGCATCGGCCCCGAAGTGATGGCGCCGGCGCTGGAGGTGCTGCGCCGGATCGAGGCGACCAGCAGACTGAAATTCCGCTTCACGGATGCGCCCGCCGGCGCAACGCATTATCAGCAGACCGGCAAATCGATGCCGGAGTCCACCATTAAGCTCTGCGACGAGGCCGATGCCATTCTGCTCGGCGCCTGCGGGTTGCCGCATATTCGTTACCCCGACAACACCGAGATCGCGCCCCAGATCGAACTGCGGATGATCTTCGATCTTTATGCCGGCGTGCGGCCGGCGCGGCTCATTCCCGGCGTGCCGAGCCCGATTGTCGGGGCGGTGGAGCACGGCATCGATCTGGTGCTGATCCGCGAGTCGACCGAGGGCCTGTTCGCCTCGATGGGCAAGGGCGTCGTCACCGCCGACGAGGCGCGCGAGACCATGGTGATTACCCGCAAGACCTCGCAGCGGCTGTTCGACTTTTCCTTCCGTCTCGCGGAACGCCGCAAGGCGCGCGGCAAGAAGGGACAACTCGCCTGCGTCGATAAGGCGAACGTGTTCAAGGCATTCGCCTACTTTCGCGGCCTGTTCGACGAGGTCGCCGCGCGTTACCCGGACGTCGAAACCTCGCGCGTCTATGTCGATGCCTGCTCGGCGATGCTGGTGAAGCGGCCGTGGGATTTCGGCGTGCTGGTGACCGAGAACATGTTCGGCGATATTCTCTCCGATCTCACCGCCGGCCTGATCGGCGGGCTCGGCATGGCGCCTTCCGCCGACATCGGCGACCATCATGCGGTGTTCCAGCCCTGCCATGGCACCGCGCCGGACATCATGGGGCAGGGCAAGGCCAACCCGACCGCGATGATCCTGTCGGTAGCATTGTTGCTGGACTGGCTGGCCGATAAGCACCAGCTTCCCGACGCGGCCGCAGCCGCCGAGCGCATCGAGCGTGCAGTTGACAACGCCTATGCAGATGGCATCAAACCGATGGAGTTCGGCGGGCGCGACGGCACCGCGGAGATTGCCCACGCCATCATCGCCGGATTGTGATGAGCAGAACAAGAAGAGCCGCGAGGAAACAGACGCCATGAAGAGTTTCAAGGTCACCGATTTCAATTCCCCCTTGACCGAAGTCAACGAGCCGACGCCGCAGCCGACCGGGACGCAGGTGCTGATCAAGGTGAAGGCCGCCGGCGTCTGCCACAGCGATCTGCACATCTGGGAAGGCGGCTACGATCTCGGCCACGGCCGCAAGCCGCTGTCCTTGAAGGATCGCGGCGTCTCGCTGCCGCGCACCATGGGTCACGAGACGGTCGGCGAAGTGGTGGCGATCGGGCCGGACGCCAAAGGCGATCTCAAAGTCGGCGATGTCTGCCTGGTCTATCCGTGGCTCGGCTGTGGCAAATGCGAACTCTGCCTCGCCGATCAGGAGAACATGTGTCCGAAGGCGAATTCGCTCGGCGTCTACTGCGACGGCGGCTATGCCGACTACATGACGGTGCCGAACGCGAAATATCTCATCAACCTCAAGGGGCTCGATCCGGTCACCGCCGCGCCTTACGCCTGCTCGGGCGTCACGACCTACAGCGCGTTGAAGAAGGTGGAATCGGTGTTGCATCATCCGATCGTCATTTTCGGCGCCGGCGGTCTCGGCCTGATGGCGCTGTCGCTCTTGAAAGCGATGGGCGGCAAGGGCGCGGTCGTCGTTGATATCGATGCGCGCAAGCGCGAGGCGGCGGTGGCGGCCGGCGCGCTCGGCGCCGTGGACGGCGCGGCGGCGGATGCGCTGGAGCAGATCGCGGCGAAGGCGGGCGGCCCGGTCTATGCGGCGATCGATCTCGTCGGCAATGCCCAGACGGCGCAGCTCGGTTTCGACTGCCTCACCAAGGGCGGCAAGCTGGTGATGGTCGGCCTGTTCGGCGGCGGCGCGCCGTGGGCCTTGCCGTTGATCCCGATCAAGGCGATCACCATTCAGGGCAGCTATGTCGGCAACCTGCGCGAGACCGAGGAATTGCTCGATCTGGTGCGTACCAAGAAAGTGCCGCCGATCCCGGTGACAACGATGCCGCTCACCAAGGCCGACGAGGCGCTGAACGCACTCAAGACCGGCAAGCTGGTCGGCCGCGCGGTGCTGACGCCCTGACGTTGAGTTAATAGCCTTCGCCGAAATCTATCGGCTTTCGTCATGGCCGGATTTATTCCGGCCATCCACGTTTTTCCGCCCGCAATTTCACGCAGATGTGGATGGCCGGAATAAATCCGGCCATGACGGCGACTATGAGGGGACGCTACATTGATCCGGCGCCACTCCACTACTCACCGGAAGAACATTTCCTGGTTGCGGCGTTCCAGCTCCGCGCCGAAGACGCGTAGCGTATGGGTTTCGCTCACCGTGCCGATCGGTGTGCGGTTCTTGGCATTGTCCACCACCACCAGCACGTCGGCCTCCGTCGATTCAAACGCCGACATGATCTCGCGAATCGACAATTGCGGCTGCAGGAACATGCCCTGCTGGCGGGCCAGTTCTGCGACGGGATGATCGCCGGGAAGCTCCGTGGAATGCAGCTCTGACAACAGCACGATGCCGCCATAGCGCCCGTCCGGCCCGCGCAGCACCACCTGCTTGAGTTGTCCCGGCGGAAACAGCTTCTGTGCCTCGGCGATCGATATCTGGGCGGGTGTCGTTTCGAAATCGGACCGCATCAAGGTCATGGCGGTGAACTGCGTGATCCAGCCGACGTCCTGCGGGCCGCGGATCACCTCGCCGCGCAGGTGAAAGCGCCATGTGGCGAAGCTGTAGCCGAACGTTTCGCGCACGATCAGCGAGGTGACGGAGGCGGCGATGATCGCGCCAACCGTCAGCGAGAACTGACCGGTGATCTCCAGCGCGAGGCAGATCATGGCGAATGGCGCGCCGAGAATGCCGGTGCCGAGCGCCGCCATGGCGGCAATGGCGGCGGTGCCGGGCTGAAGCGCGACGTTGGGCAGCACCAGCGGAGCCAGCGTGCTGTACAGCATGCCGATCAAGGCGCCGAGCATCAGGGATGCGAAGAACAGGCCGCCGCGGAAGCCGGAGCCGAGCGACACCGACGACGCCAGTGATTTGAGGATGATCGTCGTCGTCAACAGCAGCCACGGCGGCTGGCTGACCAACATCAGCTGCATGGCGCCGTGGCCGGCCCCGAGCACCGTCGGCGTCAGCAGCGCCATGCCGCCGAGCAATGCGCCGCCGATGATCGGCCGCAGCGCGCCCTTGAACCATCGCAGCCGCTGAAAGCCGCGCTCGAAGCTCGCGATCATCAGCATCAGCGTGATGCTGGCCAGCGCACAGATCAGTCCGATCAGGACCGCCTGGCCGATCATCTCGATGGATACCGGCGTCGGATAACCGGCGATCTGCAGAAAGGACTGCTGGTTGAGTTGCCGGGCCACCAGCCAGGCTGCGACCGCGCTGCCGACCACCGGCACGAGATTGGTCGCGGTGTAGGCGCCGAGCACCACTTCGAACGCATAGAACGAGCCCGCCAGCGGCGCGTTGAAGGCGGCGCTGATGGCGCCGGCCGCGCCGCATGCCACCAGCAGTCGCATGTCGCTGCGGCGTGCCGCCAGCTTGCGGCCGAAATAGGAACTGAAAGCGGCGCAAATCTGCGTGTAACCGGCTTCGAGACCGACGGAGCCGCCGAAACCGTTCGAGACCAGCGTTTGGAATGAGATCAGCAAGCTGCCGCGCATCGAGACCCGGCCGCCGAGCAGGGCATTGGCTTCGATGGCGTCCGCCATCTGGCCCTTCAGCCGGTTGCCGACCACCCAGGCAATGAGCGCCAGCAGCGCGCCGCCGCACATCGGAACGAACAGCGTTCGCTGCCAGGAGATCGTCCCGGTGGCGCTCAGCCGCGCATCGAAGGGAATGGCAAACAGCACCGCGTGGATGGTTTCGCTCAGCGCTGCGATGATCGCCACCAGCAATCCGCTGAGCAGGCCGATGACGATGGCCACCAGCATGACACCGGTATCGTGCTTGCGGACATAGTTGCGTAGCGCCTGCGGCAGAAGGCGGCCGCTTGCCTGTGGCTTCGGCGCGGTCATCGATCGTTCAGTATAACTCATGCGGAACCGGCGGCAGACGGACACAGGCCGACCATGGCCGGGCGCGATGATGTCTTCTTTGCGGAGATGCGGCAAATTCAGGCCGCCACGCTTATCCCAGACCGTGCCGACGAACCAATGTCATTTCCGTGAGTGGCGGCGCATTCGATGCGCCGCCCGGGCAAGGTCCTACAAATTGCTGTCCGTGATCGCCGAATAGACCAGCGAGCGCAGTTCGCGGCGCACCGGATAGGCGCTCGACGGCAGCACCTGGGTCATGAAGATGGCGATCAGGTCTTCTGCCGGATCGATCCAGAACGAGGTGGTCGCCGCGCCGCCCCAGGCATATTCGCCGGGGCTGCCGGGGATCAGCGTCTGGGCCGGGTCCATCGTGACCGAGAAGCCGAGGCCGAAACCGACGCCCGCGAAGGTCGCCTCGCTGAACAGCGAACGCGACAGCTGCGTCAGGTCCTTGTTGCCGGGCAGGTGATTGGTGGTCATCAGCGCCAGGGTCTTGGGGCCGAGCAGCCGCACGCCGCCGAGTTCACCGCGGTTCAGGAGGGCGCGGCAGAAGGTGAGATAGTCCGCCGCCGTCGAGCACAGGCCGCCGCCGCCGGAGATGAACGATGGCGGTGTCAGGAAGCTGCTGGTGGTCGGATCGTCCTGAAGCGACAGACTGCCTTTGGCACCCGGGGCATGAAATGACGACATGCCCCCCGGCGAGGCATTGTAGCATGCCGCCAGGCGGTGCGCTTTCTCGGCGGGAACGAAGAAGTCAGTATCCACCATGCCGAGCGGATCGAAGATGCGCTCCTTCAGGAACTGCTCGAACCGCTTGCCGGAGATTTTCTCGATCAGATAGCCGAGTACGTCGGTCGAGACCGAGTAGTTCCAGGCTTCGCCCGGCGAGAACTCCAGCGGGATGCTCGCGAGATCGTCGATCATCGATTGCATCGTGCCGGCTTTTTCGATTTCGCCGATCTTCTTCGCGCGATAGGCGGCATCGACATTGCTGCGCTGCTGGAAGCCGTAGGTGAGGCCCGAGGTGTGGCGCAGCAGATCGACGATCTGCATGGGCCGGGCCACCGGCTTGGTCTGGAACAGCGGCGGCGTGCCGGCGACGAAGACCCGCATGTCCTTCCATTGCGGAATGTATTTATGCACCGGCTCGTCGAGCGCGACATGGCCTTCCTCCACCAGCATCATGAACGCGACCGACGTGATGGGTTTGGTCATCGAATAGATGCGGAAGATGGTGTCGTCCTTCATCGGCACCTTGCGCTCGAGATCGGCATAACCCTGCACGGCGCTATGGGCGATGGCGCCGCGCCGATAGATCAGCGTCTGCGTGCCCGGAAATCGCCCGCTCTCGAGGTAGCGGCGCTTGAGATGGTCCTCGATGCGACCGAGCCGCGCGCCCGACATGCCGAGCGTTTCCGGAGTGGCCGTGGTGGGCATCAGACTGGAGGCTGACGCGGGCTTGATGGGATCGAGCATTGATTTTCTCCTGAGACGGCCGCAGTTTCGGCATGGACGGCGGCTATTTCACAACGTCCGCACGCATCGGACAAGCCGGTCCAAAGCGGACATCGGAACCGACGGAATTTCGTATGTCGAAACGATCGAATGCACGCCCTTTTGGCGCGGTGCGTGTGAATGTGCCGCCGATCGGGCAGGGCACCTGGTACATCGACCACGGCGACCGCAAGACGGCGGTGGAAACGCTGCGGCGCGGCCTCGATCTCGGCATGAGCCATATCGATACCGCCGAGATGTATGGCGATGCCGAACTTGTGGTGGCCGACGCCATCGCCGGGCGGCGCGACGAGGTGTTCCTTGTCTCCAAGGTGCTGCCGAGCAATGCCTCCCGGCGCGGCACCATCACCGCCTGCGAACGTTCGCTGAAGCGGCTGAAGACCGACCGGCTCGACTGCTACCTGCTGCACTGGCGTGGGTCGTATCCGCTGGCGGACACGGTGGCGGCGTTCGAGCAACTCGTCACCGAGGGCAAGATCAAGAGCTGGGGCGTCAGCAATTTCGATGCGGGTGATCTCGATGACCTGCTGGAGATTGCGGGCGAGGGCCGCATCGCCTGCAATCAGGTGCTCTATCACTTGCGTGAGCGCGCCATCGAGCATGCGGTGATCCCGTGGTGCGAGGCGCACGGCGTGGCAGTGGTGGCCTATTCGCCATTCGGTCACGATGATTTCCCATCGGCACACTCGGCGCAGGGCCGCGTGCTTGGAGAGATCGCATCCGCGCACGGCGCGACACCGCGTCAGGTGGCGCTGAGTTTCCTGACCCGGCGGCCATCGGTGTTCGCGATCCCGAAAGCCGCGACGACAGCCCACGCCGCCGACAATGCCGGCGCGCTCCACCTGAAATTGCCGGCGGACGATATCGCCCGCATCGAGAAGGCGTTTCCGCGCGGCGGGGCGCCGCGCTCGCTGCCGATGCTGTAGTTCGATTCGCTGGAGCATCGTTCGATAGAACTGAATCACCGCAAATGCAGGGCGATTCCCTCTCCCCATAGCCCGTCGAAGACGGGCGTAAACGCCCTTATGCGGAGAGGGGGGCACGCATCGCCTGGCGGTCGATGTTCTGATCTAAACTAAAAAGGCTATAGACGCATATCGGCATCCTGTTTTCGTGCCTTGTCGTTCGGGCGCGATTCGCGTTTGGTCCGGCAATTCGTCTTGGCCCTGCGATTCCCGAGCCCGATTTTGTCTCCGCCCCCCGCGCCGGTTGCGGCGTTTGCCGATCACAGCCCTGCCGCCCCGGCGGAGCCTCCCCGCGCGGCCGCGTCCCGTGCCCCTCAACGCACTGACAGGCCTTTCCGCGGCATTGCGCTGGTGATCGCCTCCACCGTGTTCCTGGCCTGCTCCGACGCCCTCGCCAAATATCTGACGCGGACCGGCCTGCCGCCCGTCGAGATCGCCTGGATCCGGTTCTTAGTCTATGTCGCGATCATGCTGCCTGCGATCCTGATGGGGCGCGGCGGCAACGTGCTCGCCACCCGCCGGCCCGGCATTCAGGTCCTGCGCGGCATCGGGCTGGTGGCGTCCTCGCTGTTCTTCATCTGGGGTCTGAGCTATCTGCCGATCGCCGAAGCCTCCGCGACCGCCTTCATCGCGCCGATGTTCGTCACCTGTCTGTCGATCCTGATGCTGTCGGAGAAAGTCGGCGTTCGGCGCTGGATCGCCACCACAGTGGGATTGATCGGTGTCCTGATTGTGGTGCGCCCAGGTACCAGCGCGTTTCATCCCGCAGCCTTCTTTCCCATCGTCTCGGCCCTCGGTTGGGCTTTCGCGCTGGTGCTGACGCGGCAGATTGCCGGCGTCGACCGGCCGGTGACGACGATGGCCTGGTCCGCCATCGTCGGACTGGTGTTGCTGTCGGGACTGGTGCCGTTCTTCTGGGTGGCGCCGACCTGGCAGCAGGTGGGGATCGGCGTGCTGATCGGCGCCTCCTCGACGCTCGGGCACTGGATTGTGGTGCTGGCCTATCGCCATGCCGATGCCTCGGTGCTGGCCCCCTTCACCTATAGCCAGTTGGTCTGGGTGAGCCTGCTCGGCTTCATCATGTTCGCGGAGATTCCCGATCGCTGGACCGTGCTCGGGGCCAGCATCATCATCTGCAGCGGACTTTACATCGCGCATCGCGAGCGCATCCGCAAAGCGCAGATGCGGGACACCCTGGAGCGTGCGCCGGGAGCCTGAGTGGCTGCATTGATGTTCATCGTCATGGCCGGGCTCGTCCCGGCCGTCCACGCCTTTCCCTCGCCGAGGCCCTAAAGACGTGAATGTCCGGCACAAGGCCAAGCATGATGGGGTGGATGATGAACCTCACACCGGCAGCGCGATGGAATATTTCACCTGGCTCAGCGCAAAGCTGGATTCGATAGAGGCGATGCCGTCCAGCCGCGTCAGCTTGGTCTTCAGGAACGTCTCATAGGAGGCGAGGTCGGCGACCACGACACGCAGCAGGTAATCGCGGTTGCCGGTCATCAGATAACATTCCAGCACTTCTTCCCAGCCCGAGATCGCTTTCGCGAAACGATCGAGGTCCTCCTCCTTCTGCCGCGCCAGCTTGATCGAGATGAACACGCTGACGTGCAGCCCGAGCGATTGCTGATCGATGGTGGCGACATAGCGGGTGATGACGCCGCGCTCCTCCAGCAGTTTGACGCGGCGGTGGCATGGCGACACCGAGAGGCCAACCTTGTCGGCGAGGTCCTGCATGGTGATGCGGCTGTCCCGCTGCAACAGCGCGATGATCTTGCGGTCGATGGCGTCCAGGGCTGTCATTGGAATGCAATCATCGAAAATCCAGACAATATTGGGATTGTATCCCAATAATTCTCCAAACGATGCGAAAAATTGAGAAATTTGACGCCCCGCACAGCGCTACCATCGGACCGACCCGAACTGTTGAGTTCATCCCATGCCGATCGACCCATGCCGCCTCGAACTCCTCTCAGCCCTGTCGCGCAAAGTGCTGTGGCTGTCGTCCTGGACCATTCATCACGCCAATCACATTCGTCCCAACGTCGACGGCCTCAAGGTCGGCGGCCATCAGGCCTCGTCCGCCTCGCTCGCCACCATCATGTCGGCGCTGTATTTCTCGGTGCTCAGACCTGAGGATCGCGTCGCGGTGAAGCCGCACGCCAGCCCGATCTTCCACGCGATCCAGTATCTGTTCGGGCATCAGACCCGCGAGAAGCTGAAGACTTTTCGCGGCTACAAGGGCGCGCAATCCTATCCCTCGCGCACCAAGGACGTCGACGACGTCGATTTCTCCACCGGATCGGTCGGGCTCGGCGTGGC
>DATMSE010000026.1:0-3112 GCA_035565575.1 Xanthobacteraceae bacterium | reverse complement strand
ATTCGCCGCGCCAGCAGGATGCCGGCAAGGATCGCAACACCGAGGCCGAGCGCGGCGAGCAAGGCGATGCGCACCAGAAGATCGCGCACCGGCGCCAGCGCCTGCGTCGTCGGCTGCTCGAACACCACATGCCAGCCGAGCTTGGGCACGATATGCGCCGCAGTGAGCACGGAACGGCCGTCCTGCGACGTTCCGACCTCCAGCGGCGAGGGATCGGGCTTCAGCAGCGCCGCGATCTGCGGCCGCGCGGAGAAATCCTGCCCGATCATCTTCGCTGAACCCGAATGCGCCAGCACCCGGCCCTTCGGATCGACGATGTAAGCGGTGGTGAGCTTGCCGGCCTGCGCGGCATCGACGAAGTCGCCAAGGAAGCGCAGGTCGATAGTGGCGAGGGTGACGCCGGCGTCCTGACCGGAATGCGCCACCGCGATCGACATCGTCGGGTGATTGTCGTGAAACGTCACCGGCGCGAAGGTCGCGCCCTTGGCGACGCCTTGGGTGAAAGCGATATCGCGGGAGAAGTCGGCACCGCCGTCGAGGGCGACGGCGGTGCCGGTCATGCGCAACTGCTCGCGGCCTGCACCATCGAGCTTGATGAGCTGGGTGATCGAGGGCTGCTGACTCAACAGCTGCGCATAATCGTTCTGGCGCTCCGTCATGGTCGTGCTGCTGGCGCGCGTCACCCAGCTCACCTGCCGCTCGAGGTCGGACATCGCCAGCGAAATGCGTCGGGCGGCCGCTTCGGCCTTGTCCGCCATCGCGCCGGTGAGGCTGGCTCGCGTCTCGCGATAGATCATCCAGGTTTCGAGCGCCGCGTTGACCGCGAGCACGAACAGCACGAGGCCCACGAGGGACACGACATATTTGGCGAACAGGCCGCCCCGCCGCCACCAGCCTCTGTCGTGTTGCCCCGCCATTCCGTTCCTCTTGCACGGGTGGTGCGCAATTGCGTCGCAGCTAAACCGCATCCGGCTGGACCAACAGTCCTCTCGCGTCATGCGGGCTTGTCCCGGCATCCACGTCGGATGCCAAGCTCTAACACAATTCGGTCTGCCGGATGCTGGTCCTGATATCGGCCTTGGCTGCGTGGGGCTCGCGGCGGACGCGTCAGCGGCCGAACAACTGCTTGAGGAGGCCGTTGATCGCCGAGGCGCCGCCCGGCGCATCCTCCTGGTCGGGTGTCGATCGGGGCGGCTGCCGTGTCCCGCCCAAGCCCTGCTGGATCAGTCCGTCCAGCGTCTCGCCGAGGCTTTGGCCCGGCCTCTTGGGGTCGGCGCCGAACAGGCCTTGACCCAGTTCGCGCAACCTCGCGTAAGCCGCGTCCGGATGATCCAGGATGCCGGCCACGTCGGGGTAGATTTGCGGCGATGTCCATGGCCCTTCGATCACGACGGGAATGCCGAGCCCGACCGGATTGCCGGCGCCGCCCTGACCTTCCAGCGACATCACCAGCTTCGGCTCCACCCGCAGAGCCAGCGCCTTGCCGGCGAGATCGACCGTGCCGCCACCGCGCATCCGGACCAAGGGGCCCAGCAGCACCACGTCGGTGGTTTCGGCCTTGCCCTCGGCGATCCGGAAGGATGCGCTGAGTTGCGACAGGTCCGTCGCCTGCACCTCGTCGGCCTGCCAGCCTTTCAGGGTGCCGGCGGTCAGCGAGCGGATCATCTGCGCGACATTGAGGCCGCGAATCCGGCCATCGCGGAAATCGAGGGAAGCCGTGCCATCCAGCGCGGTCATGACGGCGCGCGGACTATTGCCAGCTGACCTGACCGCGATCTTGGCCTGCAGCTTTCCCCCCAGATGATCGAAATCTGCAAGACTCGTCAGCAGCGGCCGGGCGCGGACGCCCGCGAGGTCCGCCTGCACTACATAGCGCGGAGTGGTGCCCGCCGCATCGATGGTGAGGTCGCCGCGGGCGAGGCCTTCATAGAGTCCGAGATTCTCGAACTGTGCGGTCAGGATGCCGCGGTTCAGCGTGGCGCCGAGGGCGAGCGGCGCAATCTGCAGGTCGCCGATCGCGAGGCGGGCGGCGGAGAGGCGCAGCTCTGCATCGACATAATTGAGCCCGCTCAGATCGAACGGCGTGTCGCTCCAGGGCGCGGGGCTGGCGGAGTTCGGTGCGCCCGCGGCCGATGGTTTGCCGATCGCGAGGTCTTGAGCGTCGAGATCAAGCTTCACCAGCGGCTTGCTGGCGAGATCGACCGAGGCCCATCCGGTGAAGGGCTTGCCGCCCAGCGCACCGCTGATGCCGTTGATCCGCAACATCGTGCCGGCCAGCCGCACGTCGGCTTTGGCGGTGAGCGTATCGGACAACAGGCTCGGCGCCGCGAAGGTCATCTCGACCGGAATATTGCCGCGTCTCTGCGCCGCTGCCGGCATACTCGCCTGCAGTTCGAGCTTGAGTGCGTGTGGGCCGGCGCGCGCGCTCAAAGACACGGCGGCGCGGCGGTCCGCGTCGAGCGTGACGGTTGCGGCGATCGCGTCGATGCGGTCCTCGATCTTGTCGCGGGGATTGGAGAAGACCACCGCGCCATCGCTGACGGTGATGCGCGCGATGCGCAATTCCGGGTCGGTCGAACCGGAAGAGGAGCCGGCGCTGGACGCGGATGGCTTCGCCGGTGTGCGCTCGCGCAGCAGCGGCAGATAGGCAACCGGCTTTTCGAGAGTGAGATGGGTGATGACGGGATTGCCCGACGTGATGCTGCCGAAGGGCATCTCGATCCGCATGGACGCGATCTCGAAGCGTTCTCCGGCACCATCCTTGGCGGACTTCGACAGCGTCACCCCGTTCAGCGTCAGGGCCAAGGACGGCCAGACGGCCATACGAGCGGCTCCGGTGACGTCGATCTCGTAGCCGGTGTCGCGCGCAATCCGTTCCTTAAGAGTGGAGGACAACAAGCTGGCAGGAAGGCCGGCCGTGAGCACGATGCCAACGAGGAGGACGATGGTGGCAGTCAGCGTGCCGGCGATCTTGAACATCTTCATCGTCAAATCCAACCCCGCAAGGATTGTCGTCAAACGCATGTAGAATGTCGGTGCAGTCGATAGGGCGGTTCAGCGTTCCCGCATGGTGAGCGGTGAACTGCGGCCTGGCCGTGAAGATAGAAATAAC
>DATMSE010000025.1:0-15571 GCA_035565575.1 Xanthobacteraceae bacterium | reverse complement strand
CGGTGCCCCACTTGTTGGTGTTTGACACCGAGACCAGCCCCAGCCCGTTGGCGATATCCACGGCCGCCTGAAGCGGGATCGGTCCGGCCTGTGCATAGACCTCGGCGACGGGTTCCTGAACGTAAGCGATATCCGCGGCGGATGCGGGGGGGGTGAGGCCGATCATGGTCAGCGCAATGGCAGAGGTCAGATAATTTCGCATTGGGAACTCTCCAGCTCGACGTGATGCGGTCCCCGTCCACGACGGGATCCGACGTTTCAGCGAGAACGTTGATGACGGAGGGAGTGTTCCGCGATCGGCCGTGACCATTTCCTGGCTATTCCACGGCCCTCAAAAGGCAGTCAGACGGGTCAGCGCTGAAAGACGGCCGACGGTGTCAGGCCGGGATGGGCGATCGGCTGGCTGCCGGGAATCGGACGTCTGACGACGCCCGCATTGGCATTGCCGGCATTGTGAATCCGCTGCGGCGCATGAAGACCCGAGGCCGGGCGCAGCACCGGCGAGATCCCGTAGTCGAGCCTGCCGGCCGTCCGCTCCGGCAGCGCGAAGACGCTTTGCGCCGGTACGGGAAGCGCGATGTGGTTATTGGAGGCGTGAAGCGCCGCATGGAACGGCGTCATCGTCTGCAAGGGCTGGGCCTGCAATAGCTGCGCCGTCGCCTCGGCGTCCCTCGGCACGCTCAGAAGCTGAAAGTCCCGCTCGTGCAATTTGCCGCCATGCAGATCGGATTCGGACAGGCCGGGTCCCGGCAGCGTCTCGGTGCTGACGAACAGGAATTTCGGCGCGCGCGGCCAGCGCGCCATGGCGACGCTTGCCGCGGGCGGGTGCAGATACCATTCTCGCGGCTCGGTCGGCGTCTTCGGGCGGTCCGGCGTCGCCGGCACGACGTGGACGATCCGATAGCCGCGCGCCTTCAGCGTCTGCAGGATCCGGGGCAGGGCGGCGACGGTGCGCGCCTGAATATCGTGCAGCAGCAGGATGCCGCGGCCCTTCGCCTCTAGCCGTGAGATCGCATAGTGATAGACCTGATCGGCGGAGATCGGACGCCAGTCGTCAGCGGGGAAGTCGGCGCTCCACGACTGCAGGCCCTTGCTGACCAGGTAGTCTTCCATCACTGCGCCGCGCCGCAGTCCGGGCACGCGGAAGAACGGCGCCACGGCGGCCGGATCACCTAGCGCCTCGGCGGTATGCTTGATGCCGTCGTCGATCTCCTGGCGAATGCGCTCCGGCGGCATCCGGTCGAAGTGCAGCGGATGGTTCTCGCTGTGGGTGCCGATGGTGTGGCCGGCGGCGCGCACCTTGCGCACGCCTTCGGGAAATTGCCGCGCCATCCGTCCGATGATGAAGAACGTCGCCTTGACGCATTCGGAGGCGAGGATCTGCAGCACCTGATTGCTGCGCGGCGGCAAGGGTCCGTCGTCAAATGTGAGGACCACTTCGTGATCCTTGAGCGGCAGCGTCTCGCGATACTGCATGGTGCCGATGCGCGGATGCTCCATCGGGTCCACCACGAGCGTCCGGGACGTGCCGAGCGCAGTCGGATTGCCCGGGCAGGCGGAGGCGGCGCGCGCGGGTGCAAGTCCGAGGCCGAGCGTAGCCAAGAGGCCGAGCCCGACCGCCGCGGCACGATGCGCACGGCCGCGCGAGCGGGGACCAAAGCTGGCAGGCCTTGCGGCCATCGGACAGGGAAACATCACAATCGCTTTCGGCGGCAAACCTAATCCGGGCCGATGAACGGCGCCTTAATCGTGGGAACCCGCCGTGGGGCGGCCTGGATGTCCGGGCGGTACGATGTGCACGACGCGATAGCCGTGCTCGCGCAGATAGCGCAGGAAGGCGGGCAACATTGCGGCAGTTTGGGCGCGTGGATCGTGCAGCAGCAGGATGCCTTTGCGGATCGCTTCGAGCCGGCCGGTCAACAGCGTGAGCTGTTGCTCGGGTGTCATCGGCTCCCAGTCGCTGGCCCAGAAATCCGCGCCGAACACCGCGTAGTGCTTGGACTGGACATAGTCGAGCAGTTCGGGCGTGGACTCGAAATACGGAAAGCGGAAGAACGGCGCCGTCGGCACCCGGCTCGGCACCCCGGCGAGGGCGGCATTATCGGCCTCGATGCCACGATCGATTTCCTCCTTGGCGGCGGCGAAGCCGATCCGCGCCAGGTAACGATGCGACCAGGTGTGATGGCCGAGCGTATGCCCCTCGGCGGCGATTCGCTTGACCATCGCCGGCATCTCGCGCGCGCCCTTGCCGACCATGAAGAACGTGGCATGCACGCATTCGTCGCGCAGCGCCTTCAACACCGCGGCCGTGGTGGCGGCGGGCCCATCGTCGAAGGTCAGCACGATTTCCTTGTCGTTGAGCGGAAGGGTCTGCGGAAAGCTCTTGGTGCCGACGCGCGGATACTGTGCGGGATCGACCGTCATGATGCGGGAGGTGCCCAGCGTTCCCGCGCGGGGACAGTCGGCGGCCTTTACCGGGCCGGATGCCATCGCCAGCAGAGCGACCGCGGCCGCGCCGCCCGTCAACATTGCCTGGCGGACGAGGAAAGACACCGTGCGAAGTCGTCGGTTCATGCTGATCACCAAGGAACGCGGCATCCCACCGCCGAGAGGCCTCGCGGAGTCGAGAGCGGGCAGGTTTCGCGTCGATATAGCCGCCGAAGAAAAATCATGGAAGCGGCAGAATTGCATCGTTCATTGGGCTTTAACGCGCATCGACGACCATTCGGTCGAATGCGTCGTGATGATGGGGACGAAGATGCAACGGCTGCGGCTGAAAGCGGATGGACGGATCGTCGAGTTGCGTGACGGCTGCGAGATACCGTTCGTTGCTCCGGGCGCGGTCGAGCCGGAGGCGAACGCGCGGCCGGCCGTCCCTGGCGTCCGTGACTTGCGCCGCCGGGCGCAACTGACGCAGATCGAATTCGCGGCGCGGCTCGGCGTGCCGGTCGATACCATCCGCAATTGGGAACAGGGCAAGCGCCTGCCGCGCGGACCGGCCCGCGCGCTGCTCACCGTGATTGCCCATGCGCCGGAGACGGCATTCGCGGCGCTGGGCGCGCGCCGGGGCTGACGGCCGGCGCCGAGCGTCCCGTCACTGACGCGGCCTCGAAAGCCTGGCATGATGGTCAATGTCCTTTGAAGCTTCAAAAGTGCTGGGATGGCTGGCCTATCCCTCGAACTGGATCGCGGTGCTGGGCGTCGGCGCAGTCCTGCTATGGCTGGTCGGATGGCCACGCGCGGGCCGACGTACAGCGATCTGCGCCGTGCTGGCGCTGCTGTTGTTCGGCTATGCCCCGATTGGCAATGTGCTGATGCTGGGCCTCTCGGAACGCTTTCCGGCGTGGCACGCGGGCGGCCGTGATCCCGATGGCATCATCGTGCTGGGCGGCGCGATCAGGCCGGATATCTCCGAAGCCCGCGGCGCCATCGAATTGAACTCGGCCGGCGAGCGCGTGCTCGCCATGCTGCAACTGGCGCGGCAGTTTCCAAAAGCGCGCATCATCTACACCGGTGGCAGCTCCGACCTGCTGCCGCCTTACATCGCCGGCGCGCCATTCGCCGGACGTTTGCTGGAGCAGTTCGGCGTCGAACGCGATCGCATAACGATCGAGGCTGCATCGCGCACCACTTACGAGAATGCGCGCGACGTGCGTGATCTGGTCAAGCCTGCGCCCGGCCAGCGCTGGCTCCTTGTGACGTCGGCCTCGCACATGCCGCGAGCGATCGGGGTTTTCCGCGCCGTCGGTTTCGATGTCGAAGCCTATCCGGTCGATTGGCGCACACGCGGATGGCAGGATGCGCTGAAGCCGTTCAGCCGCGTGTCGCTCGGCCTCGCGCAGTCCGACACCGCGATGCATGAATGGATCGGATTGATCGGTTACTGGTGGAGTGGACGTATCGGCGAACTGTTGCCGGGCCCGCACGCACCGCGCCGCGATCAATCCTGACGCGGCAGGCCGAGACGATAGACCCCGCGAAAGTCGGTCGGGTCCGCGATCTTGCCCTTACGATAGATGACGAGGCGGCCGGCTAGCGCCAGGCGGACAGCGGCGCTGCGGATCGGCACCAGCAGCGCATGCCAGCTCTCATCGGCGGCCATCGCGTGAGCGATCTCCGGTGCGCTCAGCGTCTTGCCGCCGGCGCGCGCCAGCACGTCGAGCATGGCGTCTTCGAGCGTTGCGGCGGGCGGTGGCGAATCGGGATGCGACATGCGCCCTGCATTGCGTATTGGCGGCGCAGGCGCAAGCTGTGCTAACCAAGCGCGGCGGCGCTTACTCGGCGGTGGAGGTGCAGTGCGATGACGCTCAAGCTCGTGATCGGCAACAAGAACTACTCGTCGTGGTCGATGCGGCCGTGGGTGGCGATGCGCGGCAGCGGAATTCCGTTCGAGGAAATCTTCATTCCCCTCTACACCGGACCCGCCGACAAGCAGCGGATTCTCGATGTCAGCAAAGCTGGCAAGGTGCCGGCTTTGATCGACGATGACGTGACGGTCTGGGACTCGCTGGCCATCATCGAATATCTCGCCGAGCGCTATCCCGATGCAGGGTTATGGCCGCAGGCGCGCGCAGCCCGCGCCCATGCGCGATCGATTTCGGCGGAGATGCATTCGGGTTTCGCGGCCCTGCGCAATGAATGCGGCATGAACCTGCACCGGCCTGTCAAAGCCAAGCCGCTGTCGGACGCGGCGCGTGCCGACATCGCGCGCGTGCAGGAGATCTGGATCGATTGCCGGACGCGGTACGGTGCCCAAGGCCCTTTCCTGTTCGGCGCGTTCAGTGCTGCCGATGCGATGTATGCCCCCGTGGTGCATCGCTTTCGCACCTATGCCATCGACGTCGCTCCCTTGGTGAAGGACTACATGACGACGATGATGGCGCTGCCGGCCTTCGCCGAATGGACTGCCGCAGGGCTGGCCGAAACCATCGTGATCGAGCGTCTCGAAGCCGATTAGCGGGAAGGGGATCAAGATCGCTCGTGCACGAACGAATTTCAATTCCCGCGACTGATCTTTTTCCTGCCCGGAAATTCTCGTTTATCCGTTTGAAAAGGCTCCGTAAAATAGCTCTTTGACGGGGCCGGTTCCGACTCGCCAAAATGGCCCTCGGCGTGCTATAGAGCGGCAACCTTCCAGTCGGCTGCAGATCCGGGGACCAAGAGGATCGGCCGGCATTCTCATGCGTGATGGAGATGGCGTTGAAGCACAAGTATGCCGTTGGAGAGACTGTGTATTTTACGGCGAGCAACGTGGCGCGTCCGGCTGCCAGCGGCACCTATGAGGTGATCCGCCTGCTGCCCTCCGATGGTGATGACTGTCAGTATCGGATCAAGAGTTCCACCGAGGCGTTCGAGCGGGTGGCCAAGGAAAGTCAGCTCGCTATTTCGTGAGCCGCATCGAAGCTGTCCGAACCGTTGCATCGAACACCGCCGTCGGTGCGGCGACGGTGTTGCGGCTTGGCGGCAGGAGATCGCGATCGGCTGGCACCGGTCGGTATCAGCGGCACCGCCGCGGAGGCGCGAGGCCGTATCGATTTTCAGATCGGATCGTGTTCAAATCGGGCACGGTGCGGATGACCGGTGCACCGGCCGCGACTCTGGGGATACGAGGTGAGGGGTCAAGCGACGAGGTGAGGCTGTTGTCGCCCTGATTGCCGGCGGTCATCGCCGCGTCTCGACCTGAGCTCCATCGCCGAACAGACGCTTGAGGACTCGCGCATGGATCTGGCCTGGACTGCTTCGCTCGATCAACTCTGGCGCTCGCCGACGTTCCCGATGTGGCTGACGCTGGTCGCGGCGGCCTTCTTCGCGATCGTGTTTTTCGTGATTGTGCTGCGTGCCGACCGTTCCGTGGCGAACGGAGCGCTCGTCGTCATGACATTGCTGGCAGTGGGTATTGCAGCGGCGGCGACCGTGCGCGGCTCGGGCAATGACGGTCAGCATGCCGCCAATGCGGGGCAAGGCGCGGCGATGGGATTGCCGGCGCTGTCATGCATCGATGAACTCGCCGGCGACGATGTCGAAAGCGCGTGCGAGAAGATCCTGTTCGGCTCGCCCGATCACGTAGCTGCGGCGGTATCGTATACGGCGGCGAATATCAGCCGGCTGACGGCGCTGGGCGATGCGTCGGCCGTCAGCAAGACGATGACGCCGGATCTCATGGCGCTGCGCCGTGCGCTCGAACGCGACCGTTACGGCTTCGTTGCCCATGTGCTGGTCACGCGCGAAGGATGCACCGCGGGCGGCTGCCCCGTTTACAGATCGCTGACCGATCATAGCCGCATCGCCGCGAACATGGACAAGCGGACCTATGACGAACTGGTGGCGCGTTATATGCCGAGCTGGAGCGGAGGACCGGTGACGGCCGTGAGTCCGGCTTCAGCGGTTCCGGGCTTGCCCAACGCGATGAACGCCCTGGCTGGAGAGGCCGCATCGGTGCCGACCGGCAAGCCGACCAATGCCGAGTTTCCCTCAGCATCCTCGATCCCGCCGGTCAGCATCATGACATCCGAACCTGCGGCCGCAGCGACGACCTCCTCCACCGCGCCGGCACCGGCGCCGCGGCCGGCTGCTGCCGGGAAAGCTCCCGCGGCCTCTCACGCGACAGCACCGCCGAAGCGGCGCAGCAACGCCCAGCCGAAAGCGGCTGCGCCCGCGCCGGCGCCCCCGGTGCAACTCGCGCCGGCCCCCGGCAGCCGCTAGAGCCGATATCCCGCGAGGGACGAACGGCGCGGACGCCTAGAATGGCGTCCAGCCGTGGGTGCCCGCCACCGCGCCGAGAATGGTGAGGAGGCTGAGCAACAGCAGCACCCAATGCACCCGATGGAGCATGGCGAAGGCGGTCTCGGGCTGCCGGCGCGCCCATCGCGGAAAGACGCGATGCAGGATGAAGGGCTCGCCGATGAACAGCACGAAGGCAAACAGCAGCCAGACGATCACCATCGCATGCATCCACCAATAGGCTGCCGCCTCGAAGCGATCCCAGATGTCGAGCCGGATCAGCATGTAAAGGCCGCTGAGGCCGACCACGAGGACGGCCGTGCGGGCGATCCAGACGAAACGCTGCTCGATTGCCTGAAAGCCCTTCATCCGGTCGGGGCCGAGATCGCCGCTGCGAACCGCAGGCAGCACCACCATCGTCGCCATCGCAACGCCGCCGATCCAGATGACCACGCCAAGAACGTGGAGCGCGCGGGCGAAAATAACGTCATTCATGATGTTTTCCGGGCAAGCGCGTCGATAGCGGCGCTTTCACGACGTTACGTCGCATGCGCGCGCAGGAGGTTGCGCCAGCACAAAGCACTCGGGTTATTCCTCCGAAGCAGGTAACATGGTTCCATGACCATGATTGCCGTCGATCCTTGCCACGATCTGGCCGGTCTCGAGCTTCTCAGCGGCCTGACGGCGGATGCGTTGGAGGCGGCGGGGGCGGAGGCGCGATTTCGCCGGATTTCGCGCAACACCCGTATTTTCAATCAGGGCGATATGGAGGTGCGGGCGCATGCGCTGCTCGACGGCGCAGTGCGCATATTGCAGTCGGGCAGCGATGGCGAAGAGGTGGTGGTCCGGTTCATCACGGCAGGAGAAATGTTCGGCGCGGTGGCGCTGTTCACGGACCATCGCTATCCGGCCGACGCCGAAACGCTGCGGGACAGTCTCGAAGTCAGCTGGAGCGAAACCGCGCTGGCCGGGTTGATGGAGCGCCATCCGCAGATCGCCATCAACATGATCCGGATCGTCGGCAGGCGGTTGCAGGAGGCGCAGGAGCGTATTCGCGAACTGGCAACGCAGCGCGTCGAGCAGCGGATCGCGCATGCCTTGCTGCGACTGTCGCGCCGCGCGGGGCGAACGACCTCCGCAGGCGTCGAGATCGATCTGCCGCTGCGGCGCAAGGACATCGCGGATATCTGCGGCACCACGCTGCATTCGGCAAGCCGTATCCTGACGCCGTGGGAGAAAGCGGGATGGCTGGTGACGCGCGATCAGCGCCTCACCATTCGCGAGATCGCGAAAATCAGGTGGGTCGCCGAACATTTCGGGCAGTAGCGCCATCGTCCTGTCGTTGAGGGACAGCCCGTTTTGATGTGATTTCCTCGCGCGCGGCGGTGTCCTCGTCGCGCGAAGCCGCTATAACGGGCACGCCTGTCCTGCCGCGTCGAAGTTCTCAGCCATGCCGCTCCATCTCGTCAAACTTGCCGTCGGTTGCGAGTCCGTGAAGGACCTCAAGGCGCGCGTCACCGAGCGCGCATGGCAGGCGAAGAAAGCGGGGCAGACATCCCGTCACGTGCACATCACGCGCATGACGCCGAAGCGCGACGAGGAACTGCTGGCCGGCGGCTCGCTGTACTGGGTCATCCGCGGCGAGATCGCCGCGCGCGAGAAGCTGATTGCCATCGAGCCGTTCCGCGATGGTGACGGCATCGGGCGATGCCGCCTGGTGATGCAGCCGAAGGTGATCGCGGTCGTGCCGCGTCCGATGCGTGCGTTTCAAGGCTGGCGCTATTTGCCCGCCAACGATGCGCCGCCGGATCTGACCCGCGCCGGCTCCGGCCTCGTTGAGATGCCAGAGGAACTGCGCCGCGAATTGCGCGAACTCGGTCTGCTCTGAGGCGGCGTTACGCGCCGATATTATCGATCAGGCGCGTGGTTCCGATCTTGGCCGCGACCAGCAGGCGAACCGGCTGATCGCCGAAGGTCGTGATCGGCTGTAGAGTCTCGGCGTGACGAGCCTCGAAGTAATCGACCGCGAATCCGGCTTGACTGATCCGCGACGTTCCCTCCGCGAGGGTCGCGCGAAGATCGCCGCCGCCGCGCAACCGCGCTGCGGTCTCCTGCATCGTGCGATACAATACCGGCGCCGTGGCGCGCTCTTCCGCCGAAAGATAAACGTTGCGTGACGACATCGCGAGACCGTCGGTCTCGCGAACGGTCTCCAGCCCGACGACGTTGACGCCGAGATCGAGATCGCGCGCCATCTGCGTCACCACGCGGAGCTGCTGATAGTCCTTTTCGCCGAACACCGCGACGTCCGGTCGGCACTGGATGAACAGTTTGCCAACAACCGTGGCGACGCCGCCGAAAAAGTGCGGGCGGAAGCGATCCTCGAGGTCGACGACCGCGGGTCCTTCGGTGACGATCCGCGATGCGAAGCCGCTCGGATACATCGTCTTGACATCGGGGTGCCAGATCACGTCGACGCCTTCCGCGGTGAGCTTGGCGACGTCGCTGTCCCAGGTGCGTGGATAGGCGTCGAAGTCCTCGTGCGGTGCGAACTGCGTCGGATTGACGAAGATCGAAACCGCAACGCGCTGGCAGCGCCGCCGAGCCTCGCGCACCAGCGCCAGATGACCCTCATGCAAGGCGCCCATGGTCGGCACGAGGCCGAGCGTTTCGCCCTTCGCGCGGTAGTCATCCAGCGTCTGGCGCAATGCAGGGAGGTTACGGGCAATCACGGGGGCGCGGGACATGGAGTTCGCTCGGCGTTGCGGAAGAAGGGACCACGGGCGGGTTGCGCCTTGGCTCCGAATTTCCGCCGGCCGCGAAATCTCGCGAGCCGCCGACAGCGGCGCTGCGGCGCGATATTTTCAGCGCGCGCGTTATTCACCAAGACGCCGCCCGAGTCCATCAACAGCCACCGGAATTTGCAATAATTCCTGACCGGCCGCCCGCCCCAATCGGGCAGCATCGTGGATCGGCGGCCGGATTTGCATGTTTTTGGAGGACATCCCCGCCACCGCCGTCGTCGGAACGCCTTAATCGTGGTCAATGACGGAACGACAAGGCCTCATCAACGTTATCGTTCTGGACTATTTCTCAAGCAAAAACATCAGCTTGAGGCCATATTCCCGCCCAGGTCCGGCTGCCTGGGCAGGAACCATCCCTTGCGAACAATTTGACCTTTTCGTCGCAAGGTTGTGACATATATTGTTGATACCAGCGCAACAGAGAACGCTGGAGGCAAAAAGGGAAAACGGGCGCATAGCGTTCGCAGGGAACATCATGAAACGCGCGGTTGTCGTCGTTCTGTCGTTGGTCGTTTTGGCGGTTGCCGGTTATCTCAGCGGCAGCAAATGGCTGATTCGACACGAGACGTTGACGTTCTTCGATCAGACTCGGGATCGTCCGGTCGCGGTCGACATCGCGGTGCGGCGCGACAAGGAGATGCAGGCGCGCGCGGCGATGACCAAACTGCCGGTCGCCATTCTTAATCACGGCAACACCGTCAAATATACCGAATACTCGTTCCTCGCGAACGTGTTCGCGGCGCGCGGCTACATGGTCGTGAGCATTCAGCATGATCTCGAGAGCGACCCGCCGCTCGTTACCAAGGTCGGCGAGCCTTACGTCGGCCGGCTGCCGGTGTATGAACGCGGCGTGCAGAACATCCTGTTCGCGGTCAGCAAGCTGAAGCCGATGTATCCGAATGCCGATTACGATCATCTGACCTTGGTGGGACATTCCAACGGCGGCGACATCGCGTTGTACTTCGCCAAGCTTCATCCGGACGAGGTGCGCAAGGTCGTCACGCTCGACAACTTGCGCGTGCCGTTCATGACCGACGGCAAGTTCAAGATCCTGTCGTTCCGCTCGCACGATCCGGTGTTCAAGCCGGATCCCGGCGTGGTGCCGGACGACGAGACCTGCGATCACGCCGGCATCACGGTCATCAACACCGGTGCGCAGCACACGGAGATGAGCGACCGCGGTCCTGACTCGGTGAAGCAGAAGATCGAGGGCATGCTGGACAAGTATCTCGACGACAACAGCGTGTTCGCGCCGGTCGATACCCGCAAGCCGAAGATCGCCAATCCCGGGCCCGTGGCGCAGTACACACCGCCGCGGCCGGCGGTTGTCGCCATCCCGTTGCATTGACCTCGATCGGTTGGCGTTTACATAGTCCTGCAGCACATTGCGGGACATGATGACCGACGAGAACGGCAAATCCAAAACGACTGGCGACGTGGCCGCGTCGCGCGACCGCGAGGCGACGCCGCGGCGCGTTTCGACCTCGGCGGACATCGCTGCCTTCATCGCCAGGGCGCGTTCGGTGTCGCCGCTGGCCCCGGGAGCGCGCGCCCGTCTGGTGTTTGCGCTCGATGCTACCATGAGCCGACAGCCGACGTGGGATCTTGCCTGCGAATTGCAGGCGGACATGTTCAGCGAGGCCGCACGGACCGGTAATCTCGATATCCGCCTGGTCTACTATCGCGGTGCCTCGGAGTGCCGTGCCAGCGGCTGGATTTCCGACCCCGCGAGGCTTGCCGCCCTGATGCGGAAGATCGATTGCCGGGGTGGCCACACGCAGATCGGCCGCGTGCTTGGCGACGTCCGCAATCAGGCCGTAGAAGCGGGCGTGCGCGCCGTGGTGTTCGTCGGCGATGCGATGGAAGAGCAGATCGACGATCTGTGCCGCAAGGCCGGCGAGCTCGGATTGCTGAAGGTGCCGGTGTTTCTGTTCCAGGAAGGCGATGATCCGGTCGCCGAGCAGGCGTTTCGCGAGATCGCTCGGCTGACCGGCGGCGCGTGGTGCCGCTTCGATCCGGGAGCCGCCGCCCAGCTCCGCGAATTGTTGCGCGCCGCGGCGGCCTATGCGGCCGGGGGCCGGGAAGCCTTGGCGCGGCTCTCGCGCACGACATCAGGCGCCGCACGATTGCTGGGGCAACTGCCATGACGGGCCATGACCGCAACGGCACCGCGCGTCCGTGCGACAGGTCGGGCCGCGCGTCCGCGCGGCCGTGCATGCTCAACCGGAAAGATCGTTCATGGCCACGCTGATTGCCGGAGCGGTCGCCGTCTTCGTCCTGTACACGCTGCTGCAGATGTTTCGCTCTGCCAATCCGGCGATGCTGGCCCGCGCCATCAAGATCGTCGGCGGCATCGTCGCGCTCGCGGCCGCGGCATTCGTCGGGCTCAAAGGCGAACTCGCGGTAGCCATCCCGCTCGGCGTATTCGGCGCCGGGCTTCTCGGATGGTCGCCGTTCGGCACCCGATTTCCGAATTTCGGCGGTGTGTTCGGCGGTGCGGGCAGGCCCAGCGGCGGGCAGAGCTCGCGGGTGCGCTCCCGCTTCCTCGACATGGTGCTGGATCACGACAGCGGCCGGCTGAGCGGCACGATCGTCGCCGGCCCTTATGCAGGACGTTCGCTCGACGACCTCGACCTGCCGGCGCTCGCGGCGATGATGCCGCAGTTCGACGCGGAGAGCTGCGCGCTACTTGAAGGTTATCTTGACCGCCGCTTTCCCGCCTGGCGTCAGCACGCGGAGGGCCACACGGCATCGGGGCAGGGCCGCGCGGCGTCGAGCGGCAAAATGACGGACGAGGAGGCCTATCAGATCCTTGGCCTGCAGCCGGGTGCGGGCCGTGACGATATAGGGCGTGCTCACCGCACCTTGATGAAGAAACTGCATCCCGACCAGGGGGGGTCGACGTACCTGGCGGCCCGGGTAAACGAGGCCAAGGACACTCTGCTTCGCACGCATCGCAACTAACTCCGGCAACGCAAATAACGCCACGCGCCGAGAGTCCCGCCGTTGTCTGTCTGATGTCCCTGCGGCCGCCGTTGTCCGGCGTGTCAGCCTGTATGGTACCTATATCGGCTAATTCTTGACGGGAGGTTTCGCGGGTGCTGGCCTTGCGAAACGTCCGTGGTGCTTCCGCGCGATACGCGTGTCCTTAGTTGCGGATCGTGATGCAGGACATGTCGGAGCGCTTGAGCTGCTTGCAGACCGCTTCGGCCTGGTCGCGCTCCAGACCGGCGAAACGGGCGCGATAGAGTTTCTTGTCGCCGCGCGTCACCACTGGCTCGGTGAACGGATCGGCCTTGCCGAGCATGCCGCGCGCGCGCTCGCGGGCGGCTTCCAGACGTTCGCGGGCCTGGCTCTCGCTCTCCAGTGCGCCGACCTGCACGATCCAGCCGCTATGCGCCGTCGCGACGGTCTTGATGGCGCCCTGGTTCTGGACTGTCTGCGGCGCGGGATGAGAGGTTTCGACGGCGGCGTGACGGGGGGGCGGCGCTGCGACGCTGGAGGCCGGCAGCACGCCGAGGATGCCTTGTCCGGTGCCATGGTTCGGCGGCTGCACCGGCAACTCGCGCGGGCTGACCGAGCCGGAGACGTCATTGGCTTCGGCCGCCTGCGGAGCCAGCGGGGTCGGACCGGCGGATGCGACGCGAACGGCGCCAGCGCGGACCTGGAGCGTCTTCACGCGCACCGGCTTCATTGGCTCGGTCGAGCCGGGGATCGCGGCGAGGGCCTTGTTCTGGATCACGCCGTTGGTGAGAGGGGCGGGGTCCTGCACCGGCCTTTCGACGGGAGTAGGCACCGGAGCCGCTGCGGCGATGGCGCGGGCCGGCGGCGGCGCATTATTGGTGTCGGCCGCGACCTGGATGGCGCCCTGGACCTGAACCGGCGCCGCGGGACGGGTTCGCGCGTCCTCCTCGGCCACGGCGGCATTGGCCTCGGACGGGCTACGCTCGACGATGGCGGCGACCGTGCGGCGGCCGGATGCCTTTTCCAGATTGGCGGCGAGGAGATTGCGCATGATGGCGTCGCGCGAGCCGCCGCTGCGTCCGCCCATGACGACGCCGACGAGATGACGGTTGCCGCGCCGCAGGTTGGTGACGAGGTTGAAACCGGAGGCGCGGGTATAGCCGGTCTTGATGCCGTCGACGCCTTCGACTTTGCCGAGCAGATGATTGTGGTTGCGGATGTTGCGGCCGCGATAGTTGAACGATGCGGTGGCGAAATAGCGGTAGTAGCGTGGGAAGCGTTCCTGGATGGCGCGGCCGAGGGTGGCCTGATCGCGCGCCGTCGTCACCTGGTCGTCGTTGGGCAGGCCGGAGGCGTTGCGGTACACGGTGCGCGTCATGCCGAGCGCGCGCGCCTTGCGCGTCATCATCTTGGCGAAATCGTCCTCGTCGCCGCCGATAAATTCGGCGATCACCACCGCGGCATCGTTGGCGGAGCGGGTGACCAGTCCCTTGATCGCGTCCTCGACGCGAATGGTCTGGCCTGGACGCAGGCCGAGCTTGGTCGGCGCCTGCGACGCCGCGTGCGAGGACACCGGCATTTCGGTGTTGAGGCTGATCTTGCCGGCGTCGAGACGCTCAAACAGCAGATACAGCGTCATGATCTTGGTGAGGGATGCGGGAAAGCGCAGGCCGTCGGCGTTGGTCGCCGTCAGCGTCGCACCCGAATTGGCATCGACGATGATCGAGGCGAAGGCCGGATTATAGCTTTGCTGAACCGCATGGTGACGGTGGTGATGGCGGTGGCGACGCCGGGCGTCGGCGGTATCGGTGGTGAAAATGACGGCAGCCGTGATGGTAGCCAGGCCCAGAACGCAAACCCGCAGGGCGCGTGAAGAGGCTGAGGTTGTACGTAGCATAGACGTCCCCGTCAGAATTCCATCTCAATCACCGGCCCGTGAGGCTAAATTATGCCCGGCGGTCCGTGACGAACCTCGATTGAGGGACCGACGCGCTGCCGGCCCCGAGCCAGACCAGGGATCTTCACAGGTTGGCTAAGAGCTTGCATTCGCGCAGCTTTTTGAGCTTTACGCCGGACCGCAATGATAACCAGAACAGGGTAAGAGGCCGGAGTTTCGAAAAGGTTAAATAACCCTTGCCGAGATAGCTTGGATTCGGGGCGATTTTGACAATTGTGCGACGCATCATTTTCGTTGACAGTTTTGTGCGCCGCGATATCATCCCTGTGAGCCTCGATACCCGCGCCGGATCGTGCCGGCGATACCTCCCCCTGCAGCCCACGAAGGATATTCCCATGGTCAAGGTTGAAGAACTGCAACAGTACGGCAAAGAACAATTCGATGCGGCGGTCTCGGCTGCCAACGGCTTTCAGCAGACCGTTCAGGCCATCGCCACCGCGTATGGCGACTACTCGAAGAAGTCGTTCGAGGACGGCAGCGCGTTCTTCGAGAAGCTCGTGGCGTCGAAGTCGCTCGACAAGGCCCTCGAAGTCCAGAGCGAATACGCCAAGACCAGCTACGAGACCTTCCTGGCCGAGTCGCAGAAGATCGGCGGCCTCTATGTCGAACTGGCCAAGCAGACCTTCAAGCCGTTCGAAGCCTTCGTCGCCAAGCTGAACCCCGCTTCGGTGCATTAAGCGCCTTTCCCCGCGCGAAGGAGGTGACCCTTCGCGCGAACGTCGGAAGGATTTCCGATCCGTCAAAGCAAAAAGCCCGGTCTGACGACCGGGTTTTTTTTGTCGGGAGACCGAGCAGGGCGGCGTTATTGCGAAATCCGCAGCTTGGCGATCTGCGCGAAGATATTGTTGAAGGCGTCCGCGGTCTGATTGGATGAGGTGATCATCTGGAAGTTGCCGCCGGACGCGCAGTCCTGCAGCACAGCCGATGTCGGATCAGCGTTGTTGATGTTCACTTGGATGGTGAAGATGGTGATGCTGCTGCCGTCGTTCTTCAACGGGTCCTTGATGGCGTCGCACAACTTCTTTTGCCGTGCATCGATGCAGGGCTGACCGTTGCAGGTGGATTGCGTCTGTCCATTCCCGTAAGATGGCCAGCGATCCTGCGTGTTCAGGCCGTCCGACAGGAT